>CAYZTQ010000005.1:41078-49229 GCA_964481445.1 uncultured Christensenella sp.
GTCCATCAAAATGTCCATCAAAACGCCCTGCTCGCTGTACAGCTAATTCCCGCTGTGGTATATTCAGTGTATCACAGCAGGATATCTGAAGGAGGCAATCACATGCTATACAATTTACTCGGTCAGACCGGACTTAAGGTGTCGGCCGTTGTGTTCGGCGGCATCGTCAACATGGATGAATCGCAGCAGGACGCTGACCGCTATGTGGCGGAGGCAATCGACCGCGGCATCAACTACTTCGATGTCGCGCCAAGCTATGGCAACGCGGAGCTGCGGCTCGGCCCGGCGCTGGAGCCCTACCGCAGGGATGTGTATCTGGCCTGCAAGACCACCAAGAGGGACGCGAAGGGCGCGAAGGAAGAGATGGATACATCCTTCCGCCTGCTCAAAACCGACCACTTCGATGTGTTTCAGCTGCACGCGCTGACCACGGACGCCGACCTTGACGAGGCTTTCGGCCCCGGCGGCATCATGGAGCTGCTGGTGAAAGCGAAGGAAGAAGGCAGGGTGCGCCACATCGGCTTCTCCGCCCACAGCGAGGAGGTGGCTCTGCGCGCCCTCACGCTCTATCCCTTTGAGACCGTGCTGTTCCCGATGAACTGGGCCCTTGGCATCAGCACGGGCTGGGGCGACAGGATCGCGGAAGAGATCAAAAGGCGCGGCATCGGCCTGCTGGCGATGAAGACGCTGGTGCGCCGCAAGTGGCGCGAGGGGGAGGAGAAGGTCTACCCCAAATCCTGGTGCCAGCCGGTGTTCGGCGACGAGAAGCTGGGCGTCGCGGCCATGAAGTACGGCGTGCTGAAGGGCGCTGCCACGCTGGTGCCGCCCGGCAACATTGAGCACCTGCGCTTTATGATGGACCATGTGGACAAGGCCTACGGGGAGGCGCTCAGCGAAGAAGAATGGGCCATGCTGCGCAATGAGGCCGTCAAGGTGAAGGACGAGTTAATTTTCTGATTTTCTGATTTTTTGCTTCTGTGAGGCGGGCCGGTGCGAAAGGCATCGGCCCGCCTGCCCTTTGAAACGCCTTTTGAAGACGCGAAACCCTTCTGAAATACTGCCGCGTGATTAGCGGCAGGCGCGGGGTATACTTTTAGTGCAAAACAACGCAGGAGGTGACCGCATGTACTCACTTAAAAGGACAGTTTCTCTGCTGCTGGCGGCCATGCTGATATTCAGCGCTGTTTCAGCCTCCGCGTCAAGCAACGACGAAATCTACGAAAAGGCCATCGCTTATTATGAAGGCAATGGCGTTGAAAAAAATGACGAGCTGGCGTTTCTGATGCTGGCGCCCCTGGCGAAGGAAGGGCACGCTCCCTCGCAGAGCGCGCTCGGCTATTTCTTCTTGAACGGCATAGGGACGAAGGAGGATGCCGAGGTGGCCTTTGAGCTGTTCAAGTTGGCGGCGGAGCAGGACGATGCCTACGGCATGTACTGGCTGGGGCGCTGCTATCGCTGGGGCATGGGTACCGCTGAGGATGAGGAGAAAAGCAGGTACTGGACGCAGAAGTCGGCGGATGCCGACTATACGGGCGCTGTCTATGATCTGGCGACCCTGTATCATTACGGAACCGGGGCGGCATACGATCCTGCCAAAGCCATCCCCCTGTATGAAAAGGCTGCCGGGCTGCAGTATGAGGGCGCCGCTTCGGGGCTCGGGATTATCTACGAGTACGGGGAAGGCGTTCAGCCGGACGCCGAGAAGGCACGTCTGTACTATGAGCAGGACGCCGCGCTGGGCTACGCCTTCGCCATGCGCAAGCTGGGTGAGTTCTATGAGGAGGGAAAAGGCGTAGAGCCTGACGCGCAGCTTGCTTACGAATGGTACGCAAAATGCATCCCCGCCTACAAGAAGGAGACGCCCTCCTCCGATGGCTGCTACTCGCTCGCCTTCCTGTACGCGACCGGCAGAGGCACGAAGCAGGATGAGGTGGAAGCCAGAAGCTGGTTTGAGCAATCGGCCGCGCTGGGCGACAGCCAGGCGATGTACGAGCTGGGCGTCATTTACGAATACGGGAAGGGTACCCCGAAAGACGATGAGAAGGCGCTGTCCTGGTATCAGGTCTCCGCGGAAAAGAACAATGCCCGGGCCATGCTGAAGCTCGGAGTCTTTGCCGCTGAGGGCATCGCGCAGGAGAAAAACCCTGAAACTGCGAAGAAATGGCTGACGCAGGCGCGCGAGCTTGGGAATACGGACGCGGAGCAGTATCTGAAAGACTACGGTTTGAGCGACTGACGCCTGACGAACACAATAAAACCGGGGAACACGTCACAATCGTCCCCCGGTTTTTGTGTTCCGTTTTGCTTTGCTTACTCCGTCAGCACGTCCATCAGCTTGTTGCTGCGCTTCAGGAAGCTCTTGAGCTCCTCTTTCTCCAGCGGACGGCTCGACAGCTTGGCCAGATCGAAGATCTGCTGCTGCATCATCTGCTTGATTTCGCCGTCCTCCATCTTTGCCACGCGCTGCACGGTGGGGCAGCGGCGGTTGAGCACCAGCGTGTAGCGGTCGGGCATCGCGAAGCTCTGGCCGTAGACGACGCTCATTTCCTTAAAGCGGCGCATCTGCTCGTCCTCGGTCAGGATGGCGGGCAGCTCCGCGTCGGCCAGCGGCTCTAACTTGACTTCCAGCTCCTTATTGCCCAGCGCCTCGCGGAAGCTGGTCTGCAGCTCGGCCTGATCCAGATCCTTGCCTTCCTCGCTCTCTTCCACAAGGCCGGCGGTGTCGCTGTCCACGCGCACGAAGCTCAGCTCCACGCCCTCGGCGTTTTCCAGGAAGCCCATGAAGTTGATATCAATCAGGCTGTCCATCACCGCCACATCGATGCCGCGCGCGGTGTACAGGGCCACGCCGGCGGCCTGTCTGCTTTCGTCGGTGGTGTAGAAGGCCTTTTTCTGGGTCTTCTCGTCGTTGCGCGCCTTGTATTCGCTGATGGTCAGGTATTCGCCCGCGCTGGTCTTAAGCAGCAGGCTGTCCTTTACCATGTCGTAGAACTTCTGGTCGCGCAGGCAGCCGTATTTGATGAAGGGGTTGATGTCGTCCCAGTAGCCCTGATAGGCTTCGCGCTCGGTGTTGAACAGGCCGTTCAGGCGGTCGGCTACCTTCTTGGTGATGTGGGCCGACAGCTTGCGCACATAGCCGTCGTTCTGCAGGAAGCTGCGCGATACGTTGAGCGGCAGGTCGGGGCAGTCGATTACGCCCTTGAGCAGCATCAGGAATTCGGGGATGACCTCCTTGATGTTGTCCGCTACGAAGACCTGGCGGTTGAACAGCTTGATCTCGCCCTCCTGCCCGGCCAGATCGCGCTTGATGCGGGGGAAGTAGAGGATGCCCTTGAGGTTGAAGGGATAATCCACATTCAGGTGCACCCAGAAAAGCGGCTCTTCAAAGGTGTTGAACAGCTTACGGTAGGTTTCCCTGTACTCTTCCGGCGTCACGTCCTTGGGGGCCTTGAGCCAGATGGGGTTGGTATCGTTGATGGGGGCGGGCTTCTTCTCGGCTTCTTCGGCCTGCTCCGCCTTCTTGTCGTCCTTCTTTTCTTTCTTCGCCTTTTCGGCGGCTTCCTGCGCGCGCTTGTCGGCCTCCACATCCACAAAGTAGATCGGCACGGACATGTAGCCGCAGTAGCGGTTCAGCACCTCGCGGGTGCGGTAGCCGTCCAGAAACTCCTTTTCTTCTTCGGAGATGACGAGGGTGATGGTGGTGCCGCGCTCTTTGCGGCTGCCCTGGGACATGGCGTAGGCCATGCCGTC
The DNA here is from genome assembly GCA_964481445.1 of uncultured Christensenella sp. Classification (GTDB taxonomy): domain Bacteria; phylum Bacillota; class Clostridia; order Christensenellales; family Aristaeellaceae; genus UBA1038. The sequence continues at coordinate 44,829 of CAYZTQ010000005.1, forward strand.
CTCGCTCTCCCACAGCACGCTCTCGGCGCCCTCCTGCCAGGAGAGGCTGTCGATGCTCACCTTGGAGGCAGCCATGAAGGCGGAGTAGAAGCCGAGGCCGAAGTGACCGATGATGCCGGACTGGTCGCCCGCGGTATAGTTTTTGAGGAATTCCTCTGCGCTGGAGAAGGCCACCTGGTTGATGTAGCGGTCGACCTCCTCGGCCGTCATGCCGATGCCGTTGTCGCTGAAGGAGATGGTGCCCGCTTCCTTATCCACGGTCACGGTCACGCGCAGATCCTCCTCCGCGCCCTTGCCCATCATCCTGTACTTGTTGATGGCATCCACGCCGTTGGAGACCAGCTCTCTGATAAAAATATCCTTGTCCGAATACAGCCAGCGTTTGATGACCGGCATGATGTTTTGGGCGTCTATGCTGATATTGCCCTGCTTAAATGCCTGATTGTCGCTCATGATTTCCCTCCATTGGGCAAGCCCCGTTTTGTACTTTTCCAGTATATCACCGCCCCCCGCTGAAAGCAAGCAATTTTTAGCACTCGAATAAAGAGAGTGCTAAACTCGCCTTGACAGCCTCCCGCCCGCGTGCTATTCTGCAAATGAAATACAGGCTCGAATGTGAGGGTTTTATATGAGCAGACTGGGCGATCTGATCAAGCTGGAACGCACGCGCCGCGGGCTTGAGCCAAAGACCGTGGCCAAAAAATCCGGCATCAGCGTCAGCTATCTATTGGAGGTGGAGGCGGGCACCCGCATCATCCGCGATGATCAGGCGCGCCGCATTCTGAAAACCATGGGTATGGAGCAGCCGCAGGAGGCGGATTTTACGCTGGACGATATCGCCAGCACCGTCGACCTGCAAAGCGCGATGCCCCGCGCGGCGCAGAGCGCGCAGAAGAAAAAAGCGGAAAGGGCGGCCTCGGGCGACGACAAGGGCGGAGAGGGCCTTGCGGGGTCCATCTGGCTGGACGCGCTGTCGGGCGTGCTGCAGCATGTGCCCGTCTACAACGCCGTGATGAAAGAGGTGGGCAGCCGCCTGCTGCCCGTGCAGGACGGCAGGGTGGAGGGCGCGCCCAAGGACAAGGTGTACTACTTTAAGGCCCCGGATGACGATATGCGCGGCTTCCGCGTGCATAAGAACGATCTGGTGCTGGTGGTACCCGCCAGCGCCCCGCAGGATGGCGCGATGATGCTGATTGAGACGCCGCAGGGCAAGCTGCTGCGCATGGTCAAGGAGATGCCCCGCTTTCAGGTGATGCTGCAAAAATACGACCAGTCCTTTGAAAGCGAGATTGTCAACATTGCCGACCTCAAGGTCGTGGGCCGCTGCGTCAGGCTGGAGGCGGAGCTTTCGTAAGAAGCGCCGGGCATACGAAAAAGGAGCGTTTAATCCGCTCCTTTTTGTGTGTTGAAAATCTACTCCTGCAGCCGCTCTTTAGCCAGCGCCTTGGCCGCCCGCATGGCGGTGGGGAAGGGCAGGGCGTCCATTTCGTCCGAACTGACCCACAGCCCCTCCGCGGGCGCCTTGTCATCCGGCGCCTCGGCCAGGTAAATGCGCATCTGCCAGACGCGGTGGGTAAAAATATGCCGCGCCTGCCCGATTTCTGTGAGCGCGGTGGGCCTGATGCCGCGGGCTTTCAGCTGCTTTCGGACATCCTCCAGCGACTGCGCGCCCTCTATCAGCAGGTAGACATACAGCCCCTTCAGCAGGGCCTCGCTTCTTTGGGCGACGAAGATTTTGTCGCCGCTTTTCAGCAGCACCACCGCCATGGGGATTTCTTTCGGCGGCTTTTTCAGCGGCATGACGGGCAGGAGCTCGGGCTCGCCTTCCTGATGAGCCCTGCAGTGCGCCCGCAGCGGGCAGAGTGGGCAGTCGGGCGTGCCGGGCAGGCAGATGGTCGCCCCAAGGTCCATCAGGGCCTGGTTCGCGTCGCCGGCCCGCTTTTCGGGCATCAGGCTCCGGCCCAGCTCATAGAGCCTGCGGCGCACGGAGGGGATGGTGATGTCTTCTTCTATCAGATACAGGCGGCTCAGCACGCGGTTCAGGTTGCCGTCCATGGCGGGCACGGGCTCATCCCAGGCGATGGAGGCGATGGCGGCCGCCGTGTAGGGGCCGATGCCGGGCAGGGCGACCAGCTCGGCCGCCGTGCGCGGGAAGGCTCCGCCCCTCTCCGCGATGATCTTCGACGTCCTGTGCAGGTTGCGGGCGCGTGAATAGTAGCCCAGCCCTTCCCAGGCCTTCAGCACCTGCTGCCCGTCCGCTGCGGCCAGTGCGAACACATCGGGAAACAGCGCCATAAAGCGGGCGTAGTAGCCCTCCACTGTTTCGGTGCGGGTCTGCTGCAGCATGATTTCGGAAATCCAGATGCGGTAGGGGTCGCGCGTGCCGCGGAAGGCGAAGACCCGCCGGTTCTGATCGTACCAGTTCAACAAATCGCTCGTAATGCTCATGCGGCGATTATACGGCAAAGGGACGGGAAACGCGAGGGGGCGCCGGGTTTTGGCGCTTGTCCTTTTCCGAAAACCGGTGGCTTTGTAAAAAATCCACATCATGGCTGCACAAATGCTAAAAATGTGTATAATGATAGCCTGTGAGAAGGAGGATCAGCTTCAGGCAGGCTTGCCTGCCGCCCCAGGTTGGGCCCAAACGCGGGCCCGAAGGTTTTATAGCGCGGGGCAAGATCGCCCTGTAGGTCTCGCGGGAGAAACCCGCAAGCACTTGTATAAAACAACATGGAGTAATAAAAGTAAGGCATTGCTATATAGACTCGACACGTCCTGCGTATTGATATAAAAGACAAATACCAATGCGTCGCAATATATTCAATAGATGGCGGAGAATGTTCCATTACAGGTGCAATTGGCTTTTACATTGAAAGGAAAAGAAAATGAAAAAACTGATTGTATTCGCTTTGGTTTCTGTTCTTCTCTTCGGTACGGTTTCGGCGCTTTCCGAGGCCGCTGCCGTGATCGAAAGCGCTGTCTCGCCTGCTTACGCGGATGAGATGAAGATCCCCTACACCGTTGACCTGAGCCCCGAGGACGGCGCCGACAGCGTCGAGCGCGCGGGCGATCATCAGGACAGCCCCTATTTCCGTCACCCGGATTTCTTCCATATGGAAGATACCGACACCCTGACCATCCTGACCGGCTTCCGCACCCAGCAGCAGACCAGCGAATGGAGCTGCGGCGTCAGCAGCGTGCTGATGGTGCTCGACTGGTACAGGCTTCTGGGCGCGCATAATGAGGAATCGCTGGCCGCCTTCCGCTCAAACGGCCTGGCCCCCGGCGCTACCTCGACCCGCGGCATGATCGAGATGCTGGAGGGCGTGGGCGGTCTGGATGTCTACTCCGCCTTTGACGCGGGGGAGAAGGCCGGCGAGGTATTCACGCTGGAGTTTGTGCAGAAGACCCTGTCCGAGGGCAAGCCTATCCTGATCGGCTGGAACGATTGGGGCGGCCACTGGCAGGTGATCATCGGCTACGACACCATGGGCACCGAAACCCAGCAGGATGACGTGCTGATTGTGGCCGATCCCTACGACACCACCGACCACAACCAGGACGGCTACGGCATCTACCCCGCCGAGCGCTTCATCTATAACTTCACCTTCTACGATTTCTTCCCCGAGGAAGAGCTGAACGATTGGTGCTTCATCGTGCCCAGCCTTAAAAAATAAGAAGATAGACCGCTGAATCCCTGCTTCTCACCGCCCTCCCCGGCCCCGGCCGCGGAGGGCGCCTTTTATCCGCCGCTTTTCATGCAAATATTTTGCGCAAAGGGCTTGCCATTTGCGCCGATATGCGCTATAGTATGCACGAGCTTAGCACTCGAAGGTCAAGAGTGCTAAAACCCGGAAAGCAATCTTGAGGAGGATTTACAATGCAAGTCAAGCCTTTGGGTGACCGTGTTGTCATCAAGAACGTGGAAAGCGAAGAAACCACCAAGAGCGGCATCATTCTGACCGGCGCCGCCAAAGAGAAGCCCCAGATGGCCGAAGTGCTGGCCGTCGGCCCCGGCGGCAATGTGGACGGCAAGGAAGTTACCATGCACGTCAAGGCCGGGCAGAAGGTCATCTACTCCAAGTATGCCGGCACCGAGGTCAAGCTGGATGGGCAGGAGCTGATCATTGTCCGTCAGAGCGACATTCTGGCCGTTGTGGAATAAGACAGAGCGAGATAAGGAGTTTATATCATGGCAAAGCAGCTTAAGTTCGGCGAAGACGCCCGCAAAGCCCTTGAAAAGGGCCTGAACACTCTGGCGGATACCGTCAAGATTACCCTCGGCCCCAAGGGCCGCAACGTGGTGCTGGATAAAAAATACGGCGCCCCGGCCATCACCAACGACGGCGTGACCATCGCCAAGGAAATCGAGCTGGAAGACCCCTTTGAGAACATGGGCGC
>CAYZTQ010000006.1:0-38297 GCA_964481445.1 uncultured Christensenella sp.
GGTGCAGCGTGATGCGCTGGGAAAAGACCACCCGCCCCTTCCTGCGCACCAGCGAGTTCTGGTGGCAGGAGGGCCACACCGTGCACGCCACCGCGGAGGAGGCGCAGGAGGAGACCCTGCTGATGCTGGATGTCTATCGTGAGCTGTGCGAGGACGTGTTGAGCATCCCCGTGTTCGCGGGGCAGAAGAGCGAGAAGGAAAAGTTCGCGGGCGCGAGGGCGACCTATTCGGTGGAAGCCATGATGCAGGACGGCAAGGCGCTGCAGGCCGGTACCACGCACAATTTCGGCACCAATTTTTCCGAGCCCTTTGAAATCAAGTATCTGTCCGATGAGGGCGATCTCAAATACTGCCACGAGACCAGCTGGGGCGTTTCCACGCGGCTGATCGGCGCCATCATCATGACGCACGGCGACGAGCGCGGCCTGAAGTTGCCGCCCAAAATCGCGCCCTTCCAGGCGGTCATCCTGCCCATCGCGGCGCACAAGGGCGGCGTGATGGAGCACTGCGAAGAGGCCTTCAGGGCGCTCAAAGAGGCGGGCATCCGCGTCAAGCTGGATGATCGCGACAACGTGTCGCCCGGCTGGAAGTTTAACGAGTGGGAGCTGAAGGGCGTGCCGCTGCGGCTGGAGATTGGCCCCCGCGATATCGAAAACGGCGTGGCCAGCTACATGCGCCGCGATACCTATGAAAAGGGCACTCTCCCTCTGAACGATCTGGCAAGCGGCGTCAGCGCGCTGCTTGAGGATATCGGCCGGCAGATGTACGCCCAGGCGCTGGCTTTCCGCGAGGCGCACACCAAAGAAGTGCATACCTATGAGGAGCTGAAGGAGCAGGTGCAGGGCGGCTACGCCAAGGCCATGTGGTGCGGCAAGCGTTCCTGCGAGGATAAAATCAAGGAGGATACCAACGCTTCCAGCCGCAACATGCCCTTTGACCAGACGCCCATCGGCGATACCTGCGTCTGCTGCGGCGAGCATGCCGACAAGGTGATGTATTTCGCCAAGGCGTACTGAGCCGGGCGCTGAAGAGGCAGAACACCTGAGCGTCGCAAAACGCCGGCAGGCCTCTTGCCTGCCATGACGCGCAGCGGCATCTGATCCATATACAGACCGAAAAGCCGGGGTACGGCCGCTGCCTGCCCCGGTTTCTCTTTTTCAATGTAGAGCACAAGTCGGTCACCTTGTCCGGATTTGTAGAAATGACTATCATTTCTTACATTTCGTCATACTTTCATAACAAGGTGACTTATGGTAAAATGCAGATGGGTCGATAAAGGAGGAGGAAACATGCGCAGGCTGTTTTTGATTTTTATCTTGATACTCGCTTTGCTGCTGCCCGGCTTTGCCGCGGCGGAGGATACGCAGATCAGCCTGCCGGCGCTGCCCGCGGTGCTGGTGCTGCCGGAAGGCGTGTATTCCCCGGTGCTTACCCCCGATAATCTGAAGGATAACGGCCCGTTCATCCTCTCCCGCGGCGGTACTGTGGAAGAATGGCAGGCTGAATTTAAGAATAAAGGCATCCTGTTGAAGGCCTATGACGACAAGAACCAGCGTCTGCTTGTCGTCACAGGCCTTCAGGATGAGGAAGGGCAGCGCTTTGGCGACATTGACCTGCAGAGCGCGGATACCCGCGCCCAATACCGGAGCCTGTACCAGAAAGACGGTCCCTTTGCCAATCAGGGCTACCGGGTGGAAAGCGCGGAGTGGAAGAACTTTAAGCACGTCGGACGCTTTCTGATGATCAAGTACAATCTGCGAGAGGGCGGGGAGCTTGTGCACCGCGGCTTTGCCCGCAGAACGGTCAAAAACGGCCTCTCGATCATGCTGGATATGCAGGTCTTCGGCCGCAAGCTGAAGGCGGGCGACAACACGGCGCTCAACAGGGTGTTTGATACGCTGAGCTTTACCGGCAATGTGGGGGAGGGGCAGTCCATGCCCGTCTTCCTCAACGAGGTGACCACCGCCCCGGCGGAGACCAACAAGCCTTCCTTTACCATGAGCGGCATGACGCGCTCAGGGGCGAAACTGACGGCGACCGTGCTCTCTTTCTCCAGCAGCACGCCTTCCAACTTTACGGCGGAGGCCGATGCCAAGGGCCATTATAGCCTGCCCATCCAGCTGTCCGGGGAAGGGGTCTATATGCTGACGCTGATGGTGGAGGCGGAAGGGCTGGAGCCGCTTGAAAAGACCTATTCCATCAACTATGGCAAGGGCCTGCTGCCGGTCACCTTCACATCCCAGCTGCCAGAAACGCTGACCGGGGATAAGTACACCATCAGCGGCGTGACGGAGCCGGGGACAAAGGTGCAGCTGATCGTGAACGACAAAAACACCACCAAGCGCGCCAGCGGCAAGGGGGCCTTCTCCTTCCCCATCGCCACGAAGGCAGACGGCGCCTATACCGTGCGCCTGTCGTTTGAAAAGGCCGGATTTGACGCGCGAATCTTCAACTTTACAGCTGTGCGGGGCAGCGCAGCTGAAACTGTGGTGGCAAGCGTGCAGACAGATCCTGCGCAGGGCGCAGCCGCGGCGGAGGCTTCTGGCCAGGCGCTCAGCCCCAGCTATACGGATCTGGTAGCCAACGCGGATGATTATGACGGCAAGCTGCTCACCTATGACGGCTTTGTGACCGGCACCCAGCAGCAGGGCGGGGAGTGGGAGATCAGTCTGGCGCTGCGCAAGGGCGCGTCCGGCTATGCCGATACCGTACTCGCGGTAGATGATCAGGACCCCGGCTTTGCCGAGGGCAGCAGGGTTCGGGTATACGGCATTCTGGAAGGGCTGGGAGCTGCCGCTGAGGGGGCAGAGTATACCTACCCCAGGCTGCGCGTGCAGAACATCACGCTGCTGGAAAACGCCCCGGCGGAGGAAGCCGCGGCGGAAACGGCGGTCACCGCAGCCCCCTGACGGAACTGAAAAGGGGAGCAGGGCTCTTGACCTGCCTTCGGGCGGGATAAGATAGATTGATTTTCTATGATTGCGCAGGAGGGTGGACATGGCGGGGACGGTTGTTTCATGGGCGAAGGATCTCAATGAGGTGCCTTACGGGCCGCTTGGCATTATCGCGATGAACGGATGCGAGCAGATCGGAGAGATGATCAACAACTGGCTGCTCAAATGGCACAACCTTGAAAATGACGCGGACAGAGAGTTCTATACGGTTCCGGCCGGCGACCGTGACAGCTTCCTGATCAAAGCCTACTGCCCCCGCTTCGGCACGGGGGAAGGCAAGGGCATTATCAAGGAGAGCGTGCGCGGGCTGGATGTCTACATTATCACGGATGTAACTAACTATTCCGTCAGCTACACCATGTATAACCAGACGGTGCCCATGTCGCCGGACGATCATTATCAGGACCTCAAGCGCGTCATCGCGGCCATCGGCGGCAAGGCCAAGCGCGTCAATGTGATTATGCCCTTCCTGTACGAAAGCCGCCAGCACCGCCGCACTTCGCGCGAGAGCCTGGACTGCGCGCTGGCCCTGCAGGAGCTGCAGAGCATGGGCATTGAAAACATCATCACCTTTGACGCGCACGATCCCCGCGTGGTCAACGCCGTGCCGCAGCTGGGCTTTGAAAACGTCATGCCGACCTACCAGATGCTGAAGGCGCTGTGCCGCAGCATCAAGGATTTGAACATCAACAAGGAAAGTATGCTGGTGGTCAGCCCGGATGAAGGTGCCATGCAGCGCAACATTTTCTACGCTTCCGTGCTGGCGCTCGACCTTGGCATGTTTTATAAGCGGCGCGACTATACCACGGTGGTCAGCGGCAGAAACCCCATCATTTCGCACGAATACATCGGCAGCGACGTGGAGGGGAAGGATATCATTGTGTCAGACGATATCCTCTCCTCGGGCGAGTCGCTGCTGGATCTTGCGCGGGAGCTTAAAAAGCGCAAGGCGGGCCGCATCATCTGCATGGTCACCTTCGCCTTCTTTACCAACGGCATCAAGGAGTTTGACGAGGCCTACGAGCAGGGCATCATCCACAAGGTGATCGCGACCAACCTCAACTACACCAATCCCGCGCTGCAAAACGCCAAGTGGTTCGCGCAGGCGGATATCTCGAAGTTTGTGGCCTATCTGATTGCGACGCTGAACCATGACCGCAGCCTGAGCGCGCTGCTCAACCCCTACAACCGCGTCAAGGGGTTGTTGAACCGCTACGCGGAAGAGCAGGCCAGGAACGGCCTGCGGCTGGTGTGATGCAGCGGGAACCGGAAGAAAAAAAGAGCGGGCTGATCAAGCGCTCCATGGAGCTGCTGGATTCGGCGGTGGGTGGCCTGAAGGGACGCGATATGAACGCCCTGATGGATGAGTTCACGCAGGAAATGACGGTCGTGGCGGAAGGGCTGAGCGAAGACCTTGCTGTCGCCAGACGCGAGCTTTCTGAGCTCTCCGCCGCTCAGACCATTCAGGAAGAAGCCCGGGCAAAGGACAGGCGGGATATCCAAGGGCGACTTGACGCCCTTGAAAGCAGGCTGACGGCGCTTGAAAAGCAAAGGGAAAAGCAGCAGAAGCGCGGCGGCCTGTCACAGATTCTGACGCAGGTGACCGTGATCGCCGGCATCATCGCGGGCGCCTGGGTGCTGGTGACGGTGCTCAAACTATTGGGAGGGTCTTGATTGGCAAGCTTTAAGGAACTCGCGGAGCAATACAGAAAGCGGCAGAGCGCTACGCTGATGGACAGCATCGCCTCCGGGCTGAGCCTGGCGGACAATGTATCCGTCGATCTGGGGCTGATCAGCGACAACGGCCTGCTCGATACCGCGAGCTTCGGTCTGCCCCTTCTGATGATTGCCTTCACAGAAGGCGGCAAGGTGCTGATGGGAAAGAAAACGCCGACAGCCGGCTTTCAGGATTCGGCTTTCCGCTTTGCAAAGACCGGCCTTGCCATGGGGGCGGGCGCTGTGGTGGCCGGCCTCGGTGCTGGCGCGCTGCCGGCGGTACCTGTCGCCATGGGCCTGCGGGCCATGATGGATAAATACCGCAGCAAGTCCATGACCGGCCTGCGGATTCAGCGGCGCATCCAGCGCCTGCGAGCCCTCAGGGAGCGCCCGCTCGGGGAAGGCTCCGCCTGGGAGGCGCTGCCTGAAGGAAGCAAGACCTGACAAATATCCTGTCTTTCAAAGACGATATCACGAGAATCCCCTGCGGGCAGGCCCTCCGCAGGGGATTTCGGGTAAATATGATGGAGAATTTACACAGATCGGAGCTTCATGCCTCTGAGCGTTGCTGATAAGCAACAGCAGCACCTGAAGACGAATATCGATGAACGTTTACTTTTTCTTATCCTGCATGCTTTCCTTCAGGATGGAAAGCCCCTTCTCAAAGCAGGCGGGGCTGCCGGCTACAATGGCGGAAGGAATGCCGAAATCAAGCGGTTTCCCGTCCGGCCCCCCGATCAGACCGCCCGCTTCCCTGACCAGCAGCGCGCCGGCCGCGTAATCCCAGGGGGACAGATACAGTTCAAAGAAGAAATCAGTGCGCCCGCAGGCGAGCCAGGCAAGATCCAACGCCGCGGAACCCGTGCGGCGCAGATCGCCCGCCGTCCGCAGCATCTCAAGGGCTGCCAGCAGGCTGGCCTTGGAAAGCTCCGGGTGATAGGGGGAGGTACCGAAGGTCACCAGCCCGCGCTCAAAAGGCAGGTCGGAAACATGGATGCTTTTCCCGTTCAGCTGAGCCCCGCAGCCCTTCTCCGCCGAGAACAGCTCCCCGCTGAAGGGGTTGTATACCACGGCAAGAACAGGCTCCCTGTCTTTCGTGAGCGCGACAGAGATGGCGGAAAAGGCGCGGTTTCTTGTAAAGTTGACCGTGCCGTCAATCGGATCCACAATCCAGGTGGGCGCTTCTGTCAGCGAGCCGTTCTCCTGTTCCTCGGCAAAAAAACGGGAGCCCGGAAGCAGGCTGAGCAGGCCCTCTCTTAAGAATTCCTGCACCTCCACATCGCGGTCGGTAACAATGTTGAAATGGCCTTCCTTATCATGAATGGCGGCTTCTCCTTCCTTGACGAATAGCCGCCCCGCTGAAAGAACCAGCTGCTTCAGTTTATCCAGCATCAAAAACTCCTTGAAAAACAATCAAATACACGCAATGAATTATAGCACAAGCGGATTGGGTATGCTATAATGCCACTGTTTATCAGGAGGATGGGTTTGAATAGCTTAAGCGAGCGTGTGGAGCATGGCATCACGACCACTTACCGCAAGACGATCTGGCGTTACTTTGTCTGCGCTGTCAAGGAATATCAGCTGATCAGCCCGGGCGACCGCGTGGCGGTCTGCGTGTCCGGGGGCAAGGATTCCTTTCTGATGGCCAAATGCATGCAGCTTTTGCATCGGCACAGCATTGTGCCCTTTGAGCTTAGCTTTTTGTCGATGGACCCCGGCTTTTCTCCTGAAAAGCGCCGTACCATGGAAGAGACTGCCCGCGCGCTTGAAATCCCGCTGCGTTTTTTTGAGACCGATATTTTTGAGAGCATTGAATCGGCCAGAAACTCGCCCTGTCATGTCTGCGCCTCCATGCGCCGCGGGCATCTGTACAAGCAGGCGCAGATGCTGGGCTGCAATAAAATCGCGCTCGGCCATCACTATGACGACGTGATCGAGACCACCATGCTGAGCCTTTTGTATGGCGGTGAGTTTAAAACCATGATGCCCAAGCTGCACAGCCGCAACTTTGAGGGGATGGAGTTGATTCGCCCCCTGTATCTGATACGGGAAGAACAGGTGAAGAGCTTCGTCGCCCGCTATGAGATACCGGTCATGACCTGCGCCTGCCGCGTGACCCGTCAGGAGGACGGCGGGAAGCGCAAACGGGTGAAGCAGCTGATACAGGAACTGAAAAAGACCATCCCGCTGGTGGAGAGCAGCATTTTTTCCTCCGCGCAGAAGGTCAGCCTCGGCGCGGTGCTGGGCTGGCGTCTGCGCGACGAAGGCCCCTTCACCTCATTTCTTGAGGCTTACGGACAGAATGAGGGGCCGCTGCCTTTTATCCTTGACACACAGAGAGAGAAAAAGTAAACTGATTTTACCGTACTGAGGAGGATTAAATGAACCCGAATAAAATAGCCGTTTTGGTGGACTCCTGTACTGATGTGTCACCTGAACAGATTAAGGAATACGGCATGTATTTTGTGCCGGTCAATATCATTTTTTCTGACGGTGAATACAGGGACAAGGTGGATATCAGCATCGAGGAGATTTATGACAGGCTCCCCACCGAGATACCGCGCACCTCGCTGCCGGGGGGCGATGTCATTCTGGAGACGCTCAACCAGATTAAGGCCGACGGGTACGAGAAGCTGATTATCGTCAGTATTTCCAGCGCGCTGTCGGGCGCCTGCAATATGATGCGCATCGTGTCGGATGATTACGAGGGGCTCGATATCCGCGTGATCGATACGCGCTCCATCGGCTACGGCGCCGGGGCACAGGCCGTGCTGGCGGCGGAGCTGATCCGCAAAGGCTATTCCTTTGAAGCGATCGTGGAAGCCCTTGAAAGCAGCCTGCGCGATTCCCGCGTATATTTTTGCCTGTCGACGCTGGAGTATCTGGCGCGCGGCGGTCGCATCGGCAAGGTGGCGGCTGTGCTTGGTTCTCTGCTCAAGATCAAGCCCATCATCACCTGCAACCCCGAGGGCGCCTATGTGGTGGCAGCTAAGGTGAGGGGCAGAATGCAGGCGATTTCGGAAACCGTGCAGCTGGCTGTGGCGCAGGCAAAGAAACATATTTCCTGCTCCATCGCCGTAGTGGACGGCAACGCAAGAGAAGAGGCGGCGCGCGTGATGCAGCAGCTGAAAAAGCTGGTGCCCAACTGCGTTTCCTTTGTGGAAGGCACTGTCGGCCCGGCGCTTGGCGTGCATACCGGCCCCGGCCTGCTCGGCATCATGGTGCAGGCCATCCCCGCCATGGAGTAAGAATTTCAGTTTTATATTGACAGATGGCACAGATTGACCCATAGAGCCTATCATCTCATTGATCATTTCTTGGAGGAAAGTTCATGAATCCATCGGAATTGTCCACTGCAACGATTGCGGAGCTGCGCACTTTTGCCAAGGAGCGCGGCATTGCGCTTGGCTCCGCGCGCACGAAGGCTGACATCATTGCGCAGATTGAGCAATCCATCATGCAGCAGATCAGCATGGCCGGGCTGGAAGTGAAGGAGAAGGCTCCGGAAACAAAGAAGGAGACCGCTGCTCCCGCTGTTTCTGTGCCGCAGCCTCCTGCTGAGCGCAGGGCGATGATTATTGCAGACGACAATGAGGAGCCGGCTGTGATGCAGGCATCGCGCCCTGTTACCGGGCCGCAGCCGAAACCTGCCCCAACGCCCGCTTCCGCGAGGCAGCCGCAGCTCACCTCGACCGGCAAGACAAAACCCGCTTTTAATCTGACCGGCGCGCGGGCCTGGCATAACCCGCAGCCCTACGCCGCGCCTGCCGCTCCGCCGGCGCCGAGATTTGGCGCGGGCGCCGAATCCGGGGATACCTTTACCAACCCCATGCAGACCCGGCCTGTGCCTGTGCGCGCGCCGCGGTTTGGCCCAGAGGCTGCCAGAACGCCCGAAGCGGCGCCCGCTTCGGCCCCGGTGGCCGGCTTCCCGCAGGGTTATCGTCCTTCCGCTTTCGCGCAGCCGGGCGCGGCGCGCTATCCGCAGCCCGTTCCGCCTTCTTTGCCCGAGCAGGCGCCGGATGCCGCTTTGGTTTACCGCAGGCCGGTCAATGAGTATCCGCTGCCCGTGATGCCTGTGCCGCAGGAGACGGCTGAGCAACGACCTTACACAAGCCCTGTGCTGCGGCGTGAAGCGATGACCGCGCCGAGAGACGCGGGCATCAACCCTGCCGTGCCGGAAATGCTCGCTACGGGCGACTGCGGCGACGGCGCAGGCGTGCTGGAAACGCATCCCGACGGCTATGGCTTTCTGCGTGCCGGTAATTTCCTGCCGGGCAAAGACGATGTCTATATTTCCAACGCGCAGATCCGCCGTTTCGGCCTGCGCGACGGCGACTTTGTGGAGGGCAAGACTCGTCCTCAGCGAGAGAGCGACCGCTACGCGGCCATGCTGTACATCACCAGCATCAATGGCCTTGAGCCGGAGGAGGCCAGGGAACGCCGCGATTTTGACGAGCTGACCCCTACCTACCCCAACCGGCGCATGCAGCTTTCCTCGTCCCGCCAGAACGACCCTGTGCTTCGGCTGATCGACCTGTTTGTTCCCGTCGGCTTTGGCCAGAGGGCGCTGATTGTCGCGCCGCCGAAGGCCGGCAAGACGACCATCCTCAAAAAGATCGCGCTTTCCATCAGCGATCTGCATCCCGAGGTGCACCTGATGACGCTGCTTGTGGATGAGCGCCCCGAAGAAGTGACCGACCTGAAGGAAACGGTCGGCGGCGATGTATTCTATTCCACCTTTGACGAGCCGGCAGAAAGCCATGCCCGCGTAAGCGACCTTGTGATCGAGCGCGCCAAGCGTCTGGTGGAGCAGGGCAAGGATGTCGTGATCCTGATGGACAGCCTGACCAGGCTTTCCAGAGCCCACAACACCATCGCCCCCACGACCGCGCGCATCATGTCGGGCGGTCTGGCCGCGGGCGCGCTCAACAGGCCCAAGCGCTTCTTTGGCGCGGCCCGCAACCTGAAGGAGGGCGGTTCGCTCACCATCATAGCGACCGCCCTTGTGGAGACCGGCAGCCGCATGGACGATATGATTTATGAAGAGTTCAAGGGCACCGGCAATATGGAGCTGACGCTCGACCGCAGCCTGCAGGAGCAGCGCATTTTCCCGGCCGTCAGCATCGCCAGAAGCGGCACCCGCCATGAAGAACTGCTTTTGAACCCTGAGGAGAGATCGGTCGCGCTTCGGGTACACAGGATGCTTTCCGGCAGCGCGGAACAGGAGGGTATCTCCACGATTCTTTCCATGATGGACAGAACCAAGGACAACGAAGATTTTGTCGCCCGCTTTGACCAGTGGGAGAAAATGATGGGAAACGGAGGCAACAGGGGATGAGCGTTCAGATAAGCCCCTTCGGGCAGACGAAGGATGGCCGAAAGGCGGAGCTGATTACCATTTTCAACAGCAAAGGGGAAAGCGTCAGCCTGACCAATTTCGGCGCGCACATCGTATCCATCAAGGTGCTGGATAAAAACGGCGCCTTGGGCGAGGTCTGCCTTGGGCAGGACAGTGCGGAAGCCTACGCGCAGCGTGATATCGGCTATATGGGCGGAACCATCGGGCGCTACGCCAACCGCATCGGCGGCTCTTCCTTCGAGATGAACGGCAGACGCTATGGCGTGTACGCCAATGAGGGCGCCAACTCGCTGCATGGCGGGAAGGATGGGTTTGACCAGAAGCTCTGGTCGTATGAAACGGACGAGAACAGCGTCCTCATGCGCTACACTTCCCCCCATATGGAGGAAGGCTATCCCGGCGAATTGAAAGCCGAAGTACGCTTCAGCTTTGATGACGCCTCGCGCCTGAGCATCGACTATGGCGCCGAGACCGATCGTGACACGCAGATCAGCCTGACCAATCACGCTTACTTCAATCTGGGCAGCGGCAGGGATATCCTGTCGCACAGCCTGCAGATCTTCGGGGATGAGATGCTGGAGGTGGACGCGGAGCTGATTCCCACCGGTAAAATGCTGCCTGTCGAGGGCACGCTGTTTGATCTAAGGCAGCCCGAGGTGATCGGCAATGCCTGGAAGAAGCCGGCGCATCCCATGTTTGAAGGGGCAAAGGGCTTTGATGTGGCCTATGTGCTGCATCAGGGCAAAGGCCTGCGCAAAGCCGCCGTGCTTGCCTGTGCCGAAAGCGGACGCGAAATGACCGTGCTGACCGACCTGCCCGGCATTCAGTGCTATACGGGCCAGGGGCTCAACTGCACCGGCCACGGCGGCAAGAAGTATGAGGCCTTCGGCGGACTGGCGCTGGAAACACAGCAGCACCCTGATACGCCCAACCACGCGAACTTCGGCAGCGCGCTGCTCAAAGCGGGGGAAAAGTACCGAACGACCACGGTCTACGCCTTCAGCGTGAAATAACCGTCGCTTGAAAAGAACAAAGCCCTGTCCCGCTAAAACGGGAGAGGGCTTTTTCCTGTAGACGATGTCGCGTTCAGAGCAACACGATGCCGGATTCTCCGCACTGCCTGAGCGTATCGTTGTCCCAATAGCTTGATTGCACCTCGCCGATGTGCGCCTTTTCCAGCAGCAGCATGCACATGCGGCTCTGGCCGATGCCGCCGCCGATGGTATAGGGCAGCTCGCCCGCAAGTAGCTCCCTGTGGAAGGGCAAGGCGCTGCGTTCCTGACAATGAGCGGCTTTCAGCTGCGCGGCGAGGCTCTCCGGCGAGACGCGGATGCCCATGGAGCTCAGCTCCAGCGCTTCGCCAAGCGTTTTATTCCACATCAGGATATCGCCGTTGAGCGCCCAATCGTCATAGTCAGGGGCGCGCCCGTCATGCGGCCTGCCGGAGCGCAGCGGCGCGCCGATCTGCAGCAGGCCAACGCTGCCGTACAGCTCTGCCACCTTGTTCTCGCGCTGTTTGGGACTGAGGCTGGGGTAAAGATCCTCAAGCTCCTGCGTGGTAAAAAAACTGACCTCGCGCGTCAGCTGCAGGCTGAGCTCCGGAAAGCGCCAGCGCAGCAGATCGAGCGTGGCGCAGATGGCGGTGACAATGCGCTGCATGGCGTCCTTCAAGGTCGCCAGCGTGCGCTGCTCTTTGGTAATCACCTTTTCCCAGTCCCACTGGTCGACATAGATGGAGTGCAGATTGTCAAGCGTTTCGTCGCGGCGGATGGCGTTCATATCCGTATACAGCCCTTCGCCAACCGGGAAACCGTAGCGTTTCAGCGCCTGCCGCTTCCATTTGGCCAGCGAATGCACCACTTCAACATCAGCGCCGGTTTGCTTCACGTCAAAGCGGACAGGGCGCTCCGTGCCCGTCAGGTTATCATTCAGGCCGGTCGCCCCCTCCACAAACAGAGGGGCCGAGACGCGCTTCAGGTTCAGCGCCTTGCATAAAAACTCAACAAAGGTGTGCTTGATCAGGGCGATGCCCTCCTGCGTTTCATACAGGTCAAGCAGGGATCGGTATCCGCTCGGGATAACAGTCATGCTTCTTGCTCCTTTGACTTGCTGCAGAATGTGTCTCTGGTTGCGCCGTACACGCAGATGTCCGCCCGGCTGCCGTCGCGACGGCGTGAAGCGCCCCGCATGCAGCCTTCATAGATAAAACCGGCTTTCTGCATCACGCGGCCGGAAGCGGCGTTCATCTTGTCGTGCCGCAGCATCAGCCTGTAAAAGCCGACTTTCTCAAACAGATAATGCGAGACGGCCGTCAGCGCTTCTGCCATCAGGCCCTGCCCCCAGCATCCGCGGCTCAGGCAGTAGCCAAGCTCCGCTTCTTCGTTTTCATCATTCCAGCGGGTGACGGCGATGTCGCCGACGGGCTCGCCCTCCAGCGTGATGACCCAGTGATAAAAGCAGTCGCTGCCATAGCAGGCAGCCCAGTCGCTGACAAGCCTCCTTGATGCTTCCACGCTCTTGTGCGGCGCCCAAGTGAGATAGCGGCAGACAAGCGGATCGCTGGCCCAGTTGCGGTACATGGCGTCGCCATCGCCTTCCAGATAGGGGCGCAGCACCAGCCTTTCTGTTTTCAGGGTATCGGTGCCCAGGTGTGTCAGCATGCCTTCCTCCAATTTTGCAGCGTGGATTGAAATTCAGCATAGTGATTTTCTCCTCATCCGTCAATCATCCTCACAGCGATTAGGACTGGAAAAAACGAAGCCTGTCTGATACAATGTGTCCGGTTTTGTCGGGATTTTATCAGGGAAATCGAGGGCGGCGGTTTGAATAAAAAATATTGGGTTATTATTGCAGCGGCGGTTCTTGCGCTTGCCGCTTTGGTTATGTATTTTCTGCGTCCCGGTTTGGCGCCCAGCCTTTCTCAAAAGGCGGCCATTGATCGGGCGCTGAAGGACGAGGCGAAGACCCATGGCGTTTTCACGGATTTTCGCGTCAAGGCAGACACCGCCGACCTTTCCGTACAGGAGGGGCTGGATGAAAACTGGACGCATATTCTCCTGATGGGCACCGACGGACGGCATTCTCAGCTTAATGACGGCCGGTCGGATTCCATGCTGATCGCGTCTATCAACAAAAATACAAAAGAAATCAAGCTGACTTCTCTGATCCGCGATATGCTGGTCACTCTGCCGGACTCGCGCTCCAAGCAGCGCATCAATACCGCCAACAGATTCGGCGGGCCCTATCTTGCCGTGAAGACCGTGAACGAACTTCTGGGGCTCAATATCACAAAATACTGCTCCATCAATTTTGAAGGTTTTGCCGAGCTGGTTGATCTGGCGGGCGGCGTCGAGCTGACGCTCAATCAGGGAGAATCAAGGATTGTACGCTTGCCTTTCAGCGAAGAGCCTCAGAAGTTGGCGGGCTGGCAGGCGCTGACCTTTGCCCGCATCCGCAAGCTGGATAATAACTTTGGCCGCAACGAGCGGCAGCGCAAGGTGCTGGAGGCGCTGTTTCAAAAAGCGCTGGCCATGGGGCCAAAGCAGGTGCTTGCGCTGGTGCCGGAAGGGCTGAAGCTGATTTCTACCAACCTGACAAGCGCTGAAGTGTTGTCTCTTTTGCAGTTGGTTCTTGAAAGTAAGTCAGACGTTGGCACGCTGAGCCTGCCGCCCGAGCACGGCTACCGTTATGGGCATCAGGATGACGGCGCCAGCGTCATCATCTTCGACCAGGAGAAAACAAAACAGGCCTTCTGGGATTTTATTGAGGGAAGAGAAACGCCTCCTGAAGAAGAGAAAAAGAATTGACCTGTTCGCCCGGTATCATAAAAACAGCCCTCTTTCCTTGCCTGGTTGGAAAGAGGGTTGTTTCGTTACGGTCAGGTTTACGGAGTTTCCGCGTGATTCTCCCACAGGAGGCTCTTCCATTTCCGGCCGGTCGGGGTATCGGCGAGGCCACCCTGCGCGGTTTCGCGCAGCGCGGGCGACATGTTGAGCCCGATCTGATACATGGTTTCGATGACCTCGTCGCAGGGTACGAAGCTGACGATGCCTGCAAGCGCCATCTCGGCCGCGGCCATGGCGTTGGCGGCCCCGCCCGCGTTGCGCTTGATACAGGGTACTTCCACCAGCCCGGCCAGCGGGTCGCAGGGCAGGCCGAGCATGTTTTTGAGCGCGATGGCCGCCGCGTTGGCCGCCTGCTCCGGCGTACCGCCCGCCAGCTCAGTCACGGCCGCCGCGGCCATGGCGGCGGCGGAGCCCGTTTCCGCCTGACAGCCGCCCTGCGCGCCCGAGATAAAGGAGTTGTTGGCGATTACAAAGCCGATGGCGCCGGCGCAAAACAGCGCCATGGTCATTTCTTCATCGATTTTGCCAAGATGCTCCTGCGCGGCCAGCAGAACGCCGGGCAGCACGCCGCAGGCCCCCGCTGTCGGGGAGGCGCAGATGATGCCCATGTGCGCGTTGGCTTCGTTGACGGCGATGGCGTAGTTGACGGCGCGGGGGAAGGCGCCCGCCGTCAGTTTGCTGCCTTTTTGGATATACCTGTCCAGCAGCAGGGCATCGCCGCCGCACAGGCCGCTGCGGGCGCGCAGGCCGTGCAGGCCTTCTCTCGCCGAGCGCTTCATCACCTGATACTGAGCGGCCATGTGCACAAAGATTTCTTCCTGCGTTTTGCCGGTGCTTTCCGCTTCGTACTCGAGCATCACGCGGGCAATGCTGCTGCCCTTGGCCTGTTCCACCAATTCACTGATATTTCTAAACATAAGCCGTCCTTACACGTTGAGCGTGATGATTTTATAGATATTTTTCTGGCGGTTCATATTCTCGATGACTTCGGGACCGACTTTCTCGTCGGTTTCGATCACCATCAGGGCCGTCTGCCCCCGGTCGCTGCGGGAGACCTCCATGTGGTTGATGTTGATGCAGCCCTCCGCTAAAAGACGGGTGATGGAGGCGATGGTGCCATAGGCGTCACGGTGGAAAATGAGCAGGGCAGGCGAATCGCCGCTCAGCCTGAGGCTGAAGCCATCCACCTCCGTCATCTGCACCATGCCGCCGCCGATGGAAATGCCCGTCGCGCTCATGCTGCCCGCTTCATCCGACAGCTCCACGGTCAGGGTGTTGGGGTGGGCGGGCACGGCATCCTCCGGCACATATTCCACGCTGATGCCCCGCTCGGCGGCGATGGCAGCCGCGTCGCGGATGCTCGAATCGTCCATTTCAATGTTCAGCACGCCGGCCAGCGCCGCCACATCGGTAGCGTGCCCGCGGAAGGTTTTGGCAAAGGATCCGAAAAACCGAAGCCTGACGGCCTTGGGATCGCGCCCGAACAATGCACGGGCCAGACGCCCGATGCGCACCGCCCCCGCCGTGTGGGAGCTGGAAGGGCCGACCATCACCGGGCCGATGATATCAAAAACCGAACGGTATTTCATGCCTGACTGTTCTCCTGTTCCAGTTTAAGAAGGGCCTCTTTCTTATCAAGACCGCCGCCGTAGCCCGTCAGGCTGCCGTCCGCGCCGATGACGCGGTGGCAGGGGATGACGATGCTGATGGGGTTGCGGTGGTTGGCGCCGCCGACGGCGCGCATACCCTTGGGGCTGCCCACCTGAAGCGCGATATCGCGGTAGCTGCGCGTTTCGCCATAGGGGATGGTTTGCAGCGCCTGCCAGACTTTCAGTTGGAACTCGCTGCCCATTGGTTTCAGGGGCAGGCTGAATAGCCGCCTGCTGCCGCCGAAATACTCAGTGATCTGCTTTTTGGTTTCTTTCAGCAGATCGGTTTCTTTTCGCTGCGCGCCTGCCGGCTGATGCAGCCCAAAGTCGAGCAGCACCAGAGCGCCGTCTTCCTGCACTGCGGTCATCGGCCCGAGCGGGCTCATAAAATCAAGATAATATTGCATCTGCTGCCTCCCTTTCACGGAGTGGTTTCATTATAACAAAGCACATCCAAAAAACAAGAGAAATACTGCCCCTGCATCAGGGAGCGGGTTCCCGGCCTAAAATGCAGGAAGAATACAAGGTCTTGCAAAAACGGCCGGAATCCGCTTGACAGCCTGAAAGGCGGGATGATATATTGACGGTGCGCGAAGCGCTGAGGAAAGGAGCCGACATGGCCGTATCCGCTATGTTTTATGCAAACTATTACTTTTACTTTAGCAGCCCTAAGGTAAGAGCGATTCGTGTTGCATAAGTGGCCCCGCCTGTTTCAGTAAGTACATGCCGCACAGAATCAGCTGTGCGGCGTTTTTTATGAAGGAGTTATCAGATGATTGCGATATTAAAACCCGGCGTAACGGAAAAACAGCGCGAAAATCTGTGCGACTGGTTCCGCAGCATGGGCCTTGAAGTACATGTTTCGCAGGGGCAGTTTCACTGCATCATCGGCCTGATCGGCGACACGTCCAAGGTGGATATCTCCCTCCTGGAAAGCTTATCCATCATCGAGTCGGTCAAGCGCATCAGCGAGCCTTTCAAAAACGCGAACCGCAAGTTCCACACGCAGGACAGCGTTATTGAGGTCGGCGGCGGCCTGAAAATCGGCGGCGGGCATTTTGAGGTGATCGCCGGCCCCTGCTCGGTGGAATCGGAAGAACAGATGGCGTCCGTCGGCAGGCGCATCAAGGCGGCGGGCGGCAGCCTGCTGCGCGGCGGGGCGTTCAAGCCCCGCACCTCGCCCTATGATTTTCAGGGCCTGCACGGGCAGGGGCTTGAAATCCTCAGCCGCGCCAAAACGCTGACCGGCCTGCCCATCGTGACGGAAATTATGAACATCAACGATCTGCCCCTGTTTGAGGATGTGGATGTCATTCAGGTCGGCGCACGCAACATGCAGAACTTTGACCTGCTCAAAGAGCTGGGACGCACCAGAAAACCCGTGCTGATCAAGCGCGGCCTGGCCAACACGCTCAAAGAGCTGCTGATGAGCGCCGAGTACGTGATGGCCGGGGGCAACGAGAATGTCATCCTCTGCGAGCGCGGCATCCGCACCTTTGAAACCTACACCCGAAACACCCTCGATCTCTCCGCCATCCCAGTGCTGCACGAACTGACGCATCTGCCCGTGATTGCCGACCCCAGCCACGGCACCGGCAAGGCAAATCTGGTGCTGCCCATGGCGCTGGCGGCGGCGGCGGCCGGGGCGGACGGGCTGATGATCGAGGTGCATCCCGACCCCGAGCACGCGCTGTCGGACGGCGCGCAGTCGCTGACCCCGGATCAGTTCGACGATCTGATGGTACGGGTGCGCAAGGTGCGCGAGGCGGTGCTGTCATGAAAGTGGGGATCATCGGCCTCGGCCTGATCGGCGGCTCCCTCGCCCGCGCGTACAGCCGGGCCGGCGGACATGAGGTGCTGGCCTTTGATACCGACGCTTCCGTGCTGACGCTCGCGAAGGCCGAGGGCGTCGTGCGGGAAGAGCTGACGCGTGAAAACCTTGCCTGCTGCGACCTGATTTTGATTGCCGTTTCACCCGACGCCGCCATCCGCTGGCTGCGCGATAAGGCTCCGATTCTTCGGGCAGGGCAGCTGGTGATCGACTGCTGCGGCACCAAGCGGGAGGTCTGCAAAGCGGGCTTTGAGCTGGCCGACCGCTTTGGTTTCACCTTCGCCGGAGGGCATCCCATGGCGGGCACGCATCACGCGGGCTTTGCCCACAGCCGGGCCGATTTGTTTGACGAGGCGCCCATGGTGATTGTGCCCCGGCATTACGATGATATGGCGCTGCTGGAGCGGATCCGGCGCGCGCTGGAACCGGCAGGCTTTGGGCGCATGGGGGTTACGACGGCGGAGGAACACGACCGGGTGATCGCCTTCACCTCCCAGATGCCGCATGTGGTGTCCAACGCCTTCATCAAGAGCCCGACGGCGCGCGGGCACCGCGGGGTATCCGCGGGCAGCTACCGCGATCTGACGCGTGTTGCCTGGCTCAACCCCGATATGTGGGCGGATCTGTTTTTGCAGAATGCCGACCACCTGAGCCGGGAGATCGCCACGCTGATGGAGGAGCTGAGCCGGTATAAATCGGCCATCGAGGCCAGGGACCGCGAGGGGCTGCGCGCCCTCCTTGATGAGGGGCGCAGGCTCAAGGCGGAGATTGACGGGGAGGGAGTATGAGCGAAATCATCATCCGGCGGGGAGCACTAAGCGAGCTGGGCAGCCTGATGAAGAAGGTGGGCTGCGCCGGGAAAGCCGCCCTCGTGACCGACAGCAACGTGGCGCCGCTGTACCTGCAGCAGGCCATCGCCGCGCTGGAAAGCGAGGGCTTTGAGGTCTGCCCTTACACCGTCGAGGCCGGTGAAAGCAGCAAATGTATCTCCTGCTACGCTCGGCTGCTGGGCTTTCTTGCGGACAGCGCTCTGACCCGCTCCGATACCGTGGTGGCGCTTGGCGGCGGCGTGGTGGGCGATCTGGCCGGTTTCGCCTCGGCGACCTATATGCGGGGGGTCAAATTGGTACAGGTACCGACCAGCCTGCTGGCCTGCGTGGATTCTTCCGTTGGGGGCAAGACGGGCATTGACCTTGAGCAGGGCAAGAACCTTGTCGGTGCCTTCTGGCAGCCTGTGCTTACGCTGATCGACCCCGATCTTCTGCGCAGTCTGCCTGCCGGTGTGTATCAGGACGGGCTGGCCGAAGTGATCAAATACGGCGCTATCCGCGGTGATATCTTTGACCTGCTGCCCTATGATCTATCCGAGGAGGAGGAAGTCATTACAAGGTGCGTGGGCCTCAAGCGCGACATCGTTTCCCGCGACGAGCGGGACAGGGGCGAGAGGCAGCTGCTCAACTTCGGCCACAGCTTCGGCCATGCCTTTGAAAAGCTGAGCGGATATTCCCTTTCGCATGGGCGGGCCGTGGCGGCCGGGATGTGCGCGATGGCTCGCGCCTCCTACCGGCTGGGGCTCTGCAGGGAGGAAGTGGCCAGCAGACTGATCGGCATGGTGCATGTGCTGGGGCTGCCTGCCGCTGCGCCTTACGGCGCGGAGGAAGTGTATGAGGCTGTCCTGTCCGATAAGAAGCGGGCAGGGGAAAGGATCACCCTTGTCATGTTCTATGGCATCGGCGATTGCCGCCTTGTGCAGTATTCTATGGAAGAACTGAAGCATATCGTGCAGTTGGGTCTGGATAGATGAAAGCGATTGTGCAGCCCGGACGGCTTGCCGGGGAGATGCAGGCCATACCCTCCAAATCGCAGGCGCACCGCCTGCTGATCGCGGCCGCCCTGGCGCAGGGGGAGACAAGGATTTTCTGCCCCGAGGTGTCGGACGATATCAGAAGAACGGCTGCCTGCCTGCAGTCACTCTGCGCTGATATCAGCTATGCGGCGGGCGTGTTCACCGTGCGCCCGCGTGCGCCTGAAAAGGCGGCGGTGCTTGACTGCGGAGAGAGCGGCTCCACCTACCGGTTTCTGATGCCTGTCTGCGCCGCGCTTGGCGGGCGGTTTACCTTCCTTTTGCGGGGCAGGCTGCCCCATCGGCCGATGGACGCGCTGTTTGCGGCGCTGGAGGCGCAGCGAATCAGCGTCTCGGGCAAAGGCAGCCCGGAAGTCAGCATAGAGGGCAAGCTTCACGGCCCGCGCTTTGAAGTGGCGGGCAATGTCAGCTCGCAGTTTATCTCCGGTCTTTTGCTGGCTGCGCCGTTGCTGGACAGCGGGGCAGAGATTATCCTGACGACGCCCCTCAGTTCCTCAGCCTATGTGGAGATTACGATGGAGGCGCTCCGCCGCTTCGGCATCAGCGCCGCTCGGCAGGGGGACGCTTTCATAGTGGAGGAGGGAAGCTACCGCGCGGCCGGTGAGGTGCAGGTAGAGGGCGACTGGTCGGGCGCTGCCTTCTTTTTGTGCGCGGCGGCTGCCGGGAAAAGCAACGTCCGGATGACCGGGCTTGACCTTCATTCAACGCAGGGGGATCGGCGGATTCTCGATTTTCTGCGCGCCTTCGGCGCGGAGGTTTCGGAGGAAGAAGGCGCCGTTACCGTGCGGGGCGACGAGCTGGGCGGCACGGTCATTGATATCGATGAAACGCCCGATCTGGCCCCCTGCCTGGTGCTGCTTGGCCTGGCGGCGCGGGGGGAGACGCGGCTTGTCAATATCGCGAGGCTGCGCGCCAAGGAAAGCGACCGGGCGGCAGCCATCACGCAGACGCTGCAGGCGCTGGGGGCCGACATACGATTGGAAAAAGACGCGATAATCATCCGGGGGAAAGCCCCGCTTACCGGAGGCGTTTGCAGCGCGCAGGGCGATCACCGTATCGCGATGATGGCGGCCTGCGCCGCGGCCGTATCGAAGGGCCCCGTCAGCATCACCGGCGCGCAGGCGGTCAACAAATCCTATCCACGGTTTTTTGAGCATTTGGAGGCGCTCGGCCTCAACGTTTATATGGAGGAAGACTAATGGCATCCGTTTTTGGGAAAAACATCAAGGTCAGCGTTTTCGGCCAGTCCCACGCGCCCGCTGTGGGCGTGGTGGTGGACGGCTTTCCGGCGGGCTTTGCCCCGGATATGGAAAGGCTGCGCGCGCTGATGAGACGGCGCAGGCCGGGGCAGACGGTGATCAGTACCCAGCGGCAGGAGGCGGATCTGTTTGAGGTGCTGTCCGGCATGGCGGAGGGCAGGCTCTGCGGCGCGCCTCTGTGCATGGTCATCAAAAACAGCGATACGCGCTCGGCGGATTATCAGGAATTGAAGGAGAAGCCGCGCCCGGGGCATGCCGACTATCCGGCCGGCGTCAAATTCGGCGGCTATCAGGACGCCGCGGGGGGCGGGCATTTTTCCGGGAGGATGACCGCGCCGCTGTGCCTGGCGGGGGGCATCGCTCTGCAGCTGCTGGAGCAGGCGGGCATACGGGTCGGCGCGCATGTGCGCAGCATCGCGCAGGTGGAGGACCGGGCCTTTGATCCGCTTGCGCCCGAGCTTGACCGCCTCAGGGAGGGGTATATCACGGTGCTTGACGAAGACGCCGGGAAAAAGATGGAGGCAGCAATCGACCGGGCAAGGCTGGACATGGATTCCGTCGGCGGGACAATTGAGTGCGCCGTCACCGGCCTGCCCGTCGGGATGGGCGGCCCGATGTTTGAAGGGGTAGAAAACGTGATCGCCTCCGCCATCTTCGGCATCCCGGCCATCCGCGGCATTGAGTTCGGGGCTGGCTTCGCCTCGTCTCGCATGCGGGGCAGCGAGCACAATGATGCCTATGCCTGGCGGGAGGGGCGCGTGACTACGCTCAGCAATCGCCACGGCGGGGTGCTGGGCGGGCTGACGACCGGCATGCCGCTTCTGTTCCGGGTGGCGGTCAAGCCGACCGCTTCTATCTTCCTCCCGCAGCAGACGGTGAATTTGAAAGAGAAGACCGAGGCCGGACTGTGCCTCAAGGGCAGGCACGACCCCTGCATCGTGCCCCGCGCCGTGCCCGTGGTGGAGGCCGTAACGGCCCTTGCGGTCTATGATCTATACCTTGATTGTCAGAAGGAGAAACGCGATGGAGCTGAGTGATTATCGAAAGAAGATAGACAGCATTGATGAAGAGCTTGTCAGGCTGTTTGAAGAGCGCATGGCTGTGGCTTCGCAGATTGCGGCGGTCAAGAAAGAGAAGAAGCTGCCCATATACGACCCGGCGCGCGAGCGCGAAAAACTGAAGCAGGTCGGCGCCATGGTGCCGGATTCCCTCAAAAGCTATACGCAGCGGCTGTATACCATGTTGTTTGAGCTCAGCCGCGCGAGGCAGCGCGCTGAAAATGAGAGGGAAAGCGAGCTGTCTGCAAGGATTGCCCGGGCGATACGGGATACCGAGCCGGAGTTTCCCAGGGACGCCATGGTGGCGGTGCAGGGCGTGGAGGGAGCCAATTCCCAGCGGGCAGCGGAAAAGCTGTTCGCAGCGCCCGATTTGATGTTTTTCAGCTCCTTTGAGGGAGTCTTCTCGGCCATAGATCAGGGGCTCTGCCGCTATGGCGTGCTGCCGCTTGAAAACAGCACGGCGGGCTCTGTGAACCGCGTGTACGACCTGATGATGCAGTATAATTTTTCCATCGTGCGCAGCGTGCGGGTCAAGGTGGATCACTGCCTGCTTGCAAACCGCGGCAGTAAACTTTCCGACATCAGGGAGATCATTTCCCATGAGCAGGCGCTGGCCCAGTGCGAGGGCTTTATCCGCTCGCTGGGGCAGGTCAGGGTGACGCGCTGCGAGAACACGGCGCTGGCGGCGCAGATGGTATATCAGTCGGGCAGACAGGATGTTGCCGCGCTCTCCTCGCTCAGCTGCGCGGAGCTTTACTCGCTGGACTGCCTCAAAAGCTCGGTGCAGGACAGCGGGGCGAACTATACGCGCTTTATCTGTATTTCCAAAAAGCTGGAGATTTATCCCGGGGCCAACCGCACCAGCATCATGATGTCGCTGGCGCATAAGCCGGGCTCTCTGTATCACGCGCTCGGGCGCTTTTACGCGCTGGGCATCAACCTCAACAAAATCGAAAGCCGCCCCATCGCGGGTAGCGACTTTGAGTTCATGTTCTATTTTGACCTGGAGACCTCCGTCTACAGCGAAGAGTTTTTGCAGCTGTTCAAGGAGATCGAGGGCCTTGGGGCGCAGCTGCGCTACCTCGGGAGCTATACGGAGGTCAGCTGATGGGGGGCTACGGCTTACTGGGGCAGCGGCTTTCGCACAGCTTTTCGCCGCGCATTCACGGCCTGTTGGGGAAATATCCCTACCGCCTGATCGAACTGGAAGAGGCGGAGCTGGCCCGCTTCATGCGCGAGAACCGGCTGGACGGCTTCAACGTCACCATCCCCTACAAGCAGGCAGTTATCCCTTTTCTGGACGGGCTTTCAGATACCGCGAAGGCTATCGGAAGCGTCAATACCGTCATCCGACAAAAAGATGGGTGCCTTTTCGGAGACAATAGCGATGCCTGGGGCTTTGAGAAGCTGCTTGGCCATGCGCCGGGTTTTGTCGGGCAGAAGGCGTTGATCCTCGGCAGCGGGGGCAGCTCGAAAACCGTGCGGGCCGTCCTTGAAGGCAGGGGCATGCATACAGTGGTGATTTCAAGAAGCGGAGAGAATCACTACGGCAACCTTGAAAAACACAGGGACGCTGTTTTGATCGTCAATACCACGCCGGTCGGCATGTACCCCAACAACGGCAGCGCGCCGCTGAGTTTGGCGGGCTTTCCGGACTGCCGCCTTGTCATTGACCTGATCTATAACCCGCGCCGCACCGCCCTGATGATGGAAGCTGAGGCGCTGGGCATCGAGGCGCGGGGCGGTCTGCTGATGCTGGCCGCGCAGGCGCAGCGGGCGGCGGAGCTGTGGGGGGTCATCCCAAAGGGTGAAGACCGAAGCGGCGTGATTGAGCGGACGCTTGGCAAAGCCATGCTGAACATCGCCCTGATCGGCATGCCCGGCTGCGGCAAAAGCGAGGTGGCCCGCGCGCTGGGGAAGCTGACCGGGCGGATGGTGTTTGATACCGACGAGATGATAGAAAAAAAGTCAGGGCTGCCTGTCCCGCAACTGATTGCCGAAAAGGGCATCGAGGCTTTCCGCCAGCTTGAAAGCGAGGCGCTCGCCGAGGCCGGGCGGGCTTCCGGCGCCGTGATCGCGACGGGCGGCGGCGTGGTATGCGAAGGGCGAAACCTGCCGCTGCTCCGGCAGAACAGCGCCATTATCTGGCTGGAGCGCGCCCTGTGCAATCTGCCTGTGTCCGGTCGCCCGCTCAGCCAAGGCAGGGGAGTGGAGGCGCTGTACCATGAAAGAAAGCCCCTTTACAAAGCCTGGAGCGAGAGAAGCTTTTACAACGACGGCGTGCAGGATACCGCGCGCCGCATCATGGAGGAAGCGCTGCAATGAAAATCCTTGTTATCAACGGCCCCAATCTCAATATGCTGGGCGTGCGCGAGCCGGAGATTTACGGCCTCCGGACGCTGAAAGACCTTGAAAACGGCTTGAAGGAAAGATACCCGGCGGTCGATTTCAGCTTCTTTCAGTCCAACCATGAAGGGGCCATCGTGGACGAGATTCAGGGAGCCTGGGGCGTGATGGACGCGATCATCATCAACCCGGCCGCCTACACGCATACCAGCATCGCGATTCTGGACGCGCTGAAGGCTGTTGGCCTCCCGGCGGTGGAGGTGCACCTTTCCGATATCGCGTCGCGGGAGAGCTTCAGGCAGCACAGCTATATCAGCCCTGCCTGCCTTGCCACCATCGCGGGGAGGCACTTTAAGGGCTACGGGGAGGCTGTGGAGCTGCTGATCAAAAAACTTGAATAAAACTCTTTCGGCATGCAGGAAAGGGCGACGGACAATCGTTATATGGGTACAATCCCAATTGAGGAGGATGAACCCGAATGAAGAAACTGATTTCTGTCCTGCTGCTCTGCGCCCTCACGCTGAGCCTGCTGCCCATGGCGGCCGGCGCCGCCGGCGAGGTGACGGTTGAGCAGACAAAAGACGAGCTCACGTATACAACCGATGTCCCCTCCGCCCCTGTATTGACCATTACCAACACAGCCGGAGTCGATGTGACCATTACCCTGCAGGTCTATGACGAGCTGGATAAGCGCAACATTTACGAGCAGCAGTTCCTGGTGCCTGCTGTGGGCGGCCCGCTGATCATCGACGGCTTCTGCTACAAGCCGCTGACCAAGGACGGCCAGATCAATACCTACCGCTACCGCGTGACGACGCCCGGCGGCTTTAAAAAGAACCTGTATTTCGTGCAGATCATGCACATCGACAAGACTACCGGCCAGCCCTACTACACCCAGGTGCATAACAGCTATCTGCCCCGCAACACGGTCAGTTCCTTCGGGCCGCAGTTCCGCGTTATCAGCCCTGACTACACCAAGAAGTGGTACATGTTTACCCCCATCGACCTGAGCAAACAGGGGCGGCAGACCTTCACGCTGGTCGGAAGCAACATGTATGAGGTGGGCGAAGTGTATGTCGATGTGTACGACGATACCGTCAACGTCAGCTATTCCTACTACTATCAGGGGGAGAGCAAGAAAATCGAGCCTGTGAAGGATTTTATCACCTTCTACAAAGATTATGCCGAAGCTCTCCAGAACGACCCGGATACCACCAATACAGCCTTTGCCTTCAACCAGCCTTTCAGCATTGCCAACCAGCTGGGCGGCGATAAGAACGTGCTGATGTTTATCCGCAACAACCTGACCTATTACCGCTATCCGATGCCGACGGTCGGGCTGCGCCGCAATTACCCGAATTCCGGCGCGCGGCAGAACGAACGTGGCGGCATGCTGGCCCTGATGGATCCCGTAGAAGGCGTCAACCTGATTAACGAACACAACTACGCCAACTGATAATTCAGCTTTTGGCCCCTGCGTCTGTCCCATTTCTGGGTATTGACAGGCGCAGGGGCCCTCGTTATAATCAATGAGTTCGTCAAGGTGTTCGGCATGGCAGCATGCAAAGCGGACGCCGAAAGTGTCGGCTAAAGGAGTGACTTCACATGTTTCGTACTTACCAGCCCAAGAAGCGTCAGCGCAGCAAGGTGCACGGGTTCCGCGCCCGCATGTCCACCAGAAACGGACGCCGTGTTCTGGCAGCCCGTCGTCAGCGCGGCCGCAAATCGCTGACCGTCTGAGAGAAACCCGCCGCCCCTGCCGGTCGCAAGGCTTAGCCCGCCCTGTTGAGTTTGTTTGTAGGGGGCGGGTTTTCTTTACTGCACAGGAGGGTTGAAGCCGTGCAAAAGGTTTACCGCTTATGCAGACGGGGCCAATTCCACTATGTGTACCGCAAAGGCAAGACGGCCGGGCAGCCCTGTCTGACGCTCAGCTATATCAGGGCGGGGCGTTTGCAGGCAGGTTTTTCCGTTTCTAAAAAAGTAGGCGGGGCGGTTGTGCGCAACCGCGTGAAACGCCGGATGCGCGAGTATTTCCGCCTGCAGATCCCGAAGCTGAAAGCGGGCTATTATGTGTTTTCCGCCAGACTGCCGGCAGCGCAGGCGGATTATCACGATTTGGCCCGCGATATGGAGAAGCTGATGAAGCGCATGCAGCTGTATAAGGAGCAGGCATGAAACGCCTGCTGCTCAGGTTGATCGGCTTTTATCAGAGGCAGATCAGCCCGCATACGCCGGCTTCCTGCCGCTATACCCCCACCTGTTCCGAATACACCCGGATAGCGATCGAGCGCTACGGCGCGCTGCGCGGGGGATGGATGGGGATGAAAAGGATATTGCGCTGTAATCCTCTCTTCAAGGGGGGATATGACCCCGTACCGGAACTGCCGGACGGAGTAATAAGGAGGGACTGAGACAGGTGTCAGCGATTACCAACGCGCTTCGCGCAGTGCTCGACTGGATTTATACCATCGTAGGCAACTACGGTTGGTCCATTGTTGTCTTCACGGTGCTCATCAAAGTCGTCCTGATGCCCCTGGATATCAAGAACCGCAAGGGGATGCGGAAGATGGCGCAGATTCAGCCGGAGCTGAACAGGCTGCAGAAGAAGTACGCCAACGACAAGCAGAAGCTTCAGCAAAAGCAGCAGGAGCTGATGCGCAAGGAACGGTACAACCCCATGTCCGGCTGCCTGCCCATGCTGGTGCAGATGCCCATCCTTTTTGCCATGTTCGGCGCCATGCGCGCGCTGGCCAACGAGCAGATCGTGCATCAGGTCTTCTCCTTCCTTTCCGGGCAGGAGCCTGTGTTTGAAGGCTGGCTGTGGGTCAAGAACATCTGGATGGCGGACTCCCTGTTTGCCCCCATCACGCCCGACCTGAACGCCATCCGCATGATTCCGCTGGATGTCTGGCAGAAGATCCAGCAGACGCTGACCCCTGAGCAGGTGGGGATCATCACCCAGCACATCGCAAGCGCGGTGCCCGAGTTTTCGCCCGAGATGTTCAGCTTCGCGAGCAACGATGCCCTGAAGGCCCTGCTGCCCAGCATCACCACGGCGCTGCAGCAGATGCCCCAGTACATCGAGCAGATCAAGCCCCTGCCCGGCTGGAGCAACCTGAACTTCTTCCTGTTCAACGTCACAGTGTTCCTCAACTACAACGGCTACCTGATTCTGCCGGTGATGGCCGGCCTGTCCCAGGTGCTGATGACCAAGCTGACTCCCGGCGCTTCCGGCGCCGCCCCCATCCCCAGCGGCGACCAGCAGGGCGCCGCGGCGCAGCAAAGTGCGGGCATGGGCAACTTTATGAAATACTTCTTCCCGCTTTTCTCCGTGTACATCACCCTGACCTCCAACGCGGGCTTTGCCCTGTACTGGGTGGTCAGCAACCTGATGGCGACCGCGGTCAGTTATGTGATTTCCCAGCACTTTGACCGCCTCGACAAGCGGGAGGCCGAAGCAAAAGGAGAGTTGACCGTCAAATGAAAGCGTATGAATCCACCGGAAAAACAGTTGAAGAGGCGATCTCCGAAGGCCTGAGCAGGCTGGGCCTCAGCATTGGCGAGGTGCAGGTCGATATTCTGGAGGAAGGCTCCAAGGGCCTGTTCGGCCTGTTTGGCAGCAAGGAAGCGCGTGTCCGTCTGACCGTTAAGGAAGAAGAAAGCACCGAGAGCGTTTTTGCCGATTCTTTGGGCAGCTATGACGCCGCGCGCAGGGCGCCCGGGCGCAAAACGGCGGACGAAGCCGAGCCAAAGGCGCCGAAGGCCGCAAAGCCCGAGCGTGCGCCGAAGGCTGAAAAGCAGCAGCGCGCCCCCAGGGCCAAGGAAGCCAAGGCGGAGGACGCGGCCGCGAAGGAAGGCGAAAAGAAGCCTGAGCGCAGGAAAAAGAGCGAGCGCCCGGCAAAGCCCGCCCGGCCTCAGCAGCCCAGCGAGCCGCCGGTTCCGGCCGAGCAGCGCGATCCCGCCACCGACGAGGGCAGGGTGCAGACCTTCCTGCAGGAGCTGACCCGGCTTATGGGCCTTGAGGTCAGCGTGAATGTGCAGACCGATGAGGAAGGCAATATCCGCGTCAGCATGCTGGGCGACCCGCTCGGCATTCTGATCGGCCGCCGAGGCGAGACGCTGGACGCCCTGCAGTATCTGACCAGCCTTCACCTCAACCGCGGGCGCGAGGAATACAGGCGCGTTACCCTTGACAGCGAGGGCTACCGCGCCAAGCGCGAGGACGCGCTGGTGCGCCTGGCCAACCGCATGGCCAACCGCGCGCAGCGCACCGGCCGCAAGGTGAGCCTTGAGCCCATGAACCCCTATGAGCGTCGCATTCTTCACAGCGCGCTGCAGGGGCACGAGGGCATCGCGACCCACTCGGAGGGCGAGGAGCCCAACCGTCACGTGGTCATCACGGTCAGCCGCGGCGTCAAGGCCCGGCAGGACGAGGAGACCGCGGATGAAGAGTGATGCCTTGTTTCAACAGGCATTGACAGATATTCGGCGTATCGCTATAATATTGCGCGTTGACGAATGGGGGCATGGCAGTGAAGCTTGACATTTCGGAGGCTTTGCGCCGACCCGGGGAAACCTTCCCCTTCAGCCTTGAGACGGAGATCGCGCCTCAGGAGATCATGGGGGATACCGTCAGCTTTGACCCTGTCCGAATGGAAGGCAGCTTTAGCCTGAACGATGGCAAGCTGCACCTGAAGGGCAGGCTGGCGACCACGGCGCACGGCAGCTGCGCCAAGTGCCTGGAGGCCGCCGACTATCCGGTGAATCTGAAATTCCACGAAGTCTTCACCCGCAAGGGGGCGGAGGACGGGGAAACGGATCCGCTGGAAGAGACCGATCGCCTCGCCTATGATGGCCCGCTGCTTGCGGTCGATCAACTGGCGTTGACGCTTGTGATTCTGGATTTGCCCATGCGCTTCCTGTGCAGGGAAGACTGCGAAGGTATTTTCGGCTTCACGCAAATGAACCGGGAAGCGGATGCGGACCAAGAAGAATTGACGATGCAGCATCCTTTTTCGGCACTGCAGCAATTGCTGAATAAGGATCAGGAGG
This sequence comes from uncultured Christensenella sp., assembly GCA_964481445.1. Lineage (GTDB taxonomy): Bacteria > Bacillota > Clostridia > Christensenellales > Aristaeellaceae > UBA1038. Next base: position 28,937 of record CAYZTQ010000006.1, read on the forward strand.
TGTAATCATGGCTTTACCAAAGGGAAAAGTATCGCGCGCTCGCGGCCGTAAGCGTCGCACGCACTGGAAACTCGCGCTTCCCGCAATTGTCACTTGCCCCCAGTGCAAGCAGATGAAGCTTGCCCACCGCGTGTGCAAGAACTGCGGCTACTACAACGGCGTAGAAGTGCTGAAGGTGGAAGAGGCGAAGGCCTGATTTCTGCCTGACAGATCGCCCTGCGAAAAAGAGGAGTAGGTACAGACACCCTAAGAGAGGCTTCCCGTGGCTGTGAGGAGGCTGGGCCGGTTTGCACCGAAGGTCGCTTTGGAGGGCGCGGCGAAAGCCGCGGCGTTTCGCCCCTTAACGCGAAAAAGAGGCAGCCTTTGGCTGCGAAGCAAGGTGGTACCACGGCTCGCCCCGTCCTTCGAATGAAGCAGACGGGGCGGTTCTTTTTTTACAAGGCAGAACGGCGGAAGGCCATCAGGCTTTCCCGATAAGAAGCAGGAGGCTGAACATGGAGAAGAAGGCTCTGGAAATGGAAAAAACCTACGCTCCGCAGGATATTGAGCAGCGTACCTATGAGCGCTGGGAGAACGCGGGCGCTTTCAAGGCAAAGCGTGTGCCCGGAAAGAAGCCCTTTACCATCGTGATGCCGCCGCCCAACATTACGGGGCAGCTGCACATGGGCCATGCCATGGACGGCGTGCTGCAGGATTCGCTGACGCGCTACCACCGCATGAAGGGCGACCCGACGCTGTGGCTGCCGGGGACGGACCATGCCTCCATCGCCACCGAGGTCAAGGTGGTGGAAAAACTGGCGGCAGAGGGAAAGAAAAAAGAGGACATCGGCCGCGAGGAGTTTTTAAAGCACGCCTGGGCCTGGAAAGAAGAATACGGCGGGCGCATCACAAGACAGCTGCGCCGCATGGGCGCCAGCTGCGACTGGTCGCGTGAGCGCTTCACGATGGACGACAGGTATTATGCCGCTGTGCGCGAAGTGTTTGTGCGCATGTATGAGAAGGGCCTGATTTACAGGGGCGACCGCATCATCAACTGGTGCCCGGTCTGCCGCACCGCCCTGTCTGACGCGGAGGTGGAGTATGAGGAGCAGGCCTCCTCCCTCTGGCACATCCGCTACCCTGCCGCCGATGGCGGCGAGGGCGTGGTCGTCGCGACCACCAGGCCGGAAACCATGCTGGGCGATACCGGCGTGGCCGTCAACCCGGAAGATACGCGCTATACCGGCCTTGTGGGCAAAAAGGTGATTCTGCCGCTGGCGGGCCGCGAAATCCCTGTGGTGGCCGACAGCTATGTGGATATGGCCTTCGGTACCGGCGCTGTCAAGATGACGCCCGCCCACGACCCCAACGACTTTGAGGTGGCCAAGCGGACGGGCCTTGAGGTGCTGTGCGTCACCAACCTGGACGGCACCATGAATGAAAAGGCGGGCGCGCGCTATCAGGGGCTGACGGAACTTGAGTGCCGCAAGCTGGTGGTGAAGGATCTGCAGGAGCAGGGCTACCTTGTCAAAATCGAGCCCTACACCCATAACGTCGGCACCTGCTACCGCTGCCACAGCACGGTGGACCCGCTGGTCAGCCTGCAGTGGTTCGTCAACATGGAGCCGCTGGCGAAGCCCGCGCTCGAAGCGGTCAGAAAGGGCGATACAAAGTTCATCCCCGATCGCTTCTCCAAGATTTACTATAACTGGATGGAAAACATCCGCGACTGGTGCATCAGCCGCCAGCTCTGGTGGGGGCACCGCATCCCCGCCTGGTACTGCGAGAGCTGCGGCGAGATGATCGTCAGCCGCGAGGCGCCCGATGTCTGCCCCTCCTGCAAAAGCGAGCATCTGCATCAGGAAGAGGACGTGCTGGATACCTGGTTCTCATCGGCCCTCTGGCCCTTCGCCACGCTGGGCTGGCCCGAGAATACCGAGGACCTTCGGTATTTCTACCCCACCAACACGCTGGTGACGGGCTATGACATCATCTTCTTCTGGGTGGCCCGCATGATTTTCAGCGGCCTTGAGCACATGGGCGAGACACCCTTTGACACGGTGCTCATCCACGGCCTGGTGCGCGACGCGCAGGGCCGCAAAATGTCCAAATCCGCCGGTAACGGCATCGACCCGCTTGAGATCATCGACACCTACGGCGCGGACGCCCTGCGCTTCTCGCTGTGCCTTGGCATCAGCCCGGGCGCCGATACCCGCTATTCCACCGAAAAGGTGGAGGCGGCCCGCAACTTTGCCAACAAGGTGTGGAACGCGGCGCGCTTTGTGCTGATGAATCTGGAAGGCGAGGAAAGGCTGGAGGGCAAGACGCTGGGCCTTGCCGACAAGTGGATTCTGAGCCGCGCGCAGATTGCCGCCAAAGAGATCGGCGAGCACTTTGAAAGCTGTGAGCATGGCCTTGCCGCCGCCAAAATCTACGATTTCGCCTGGGGCGAGTTCTGCGACTGGTATATTGAGCTGGCCAAAGCCGATTTGTTCGGCGAGGATGCCGAGCGCAAGAGCGCGGTGCGCGCGGTGCTGCAGCATGTGCTGCAGATGCTGCTCAGGCTGCTGCACCCCTTCATGCCCTTCCTGACGGAGGAAGTCTACCATTTCCTGCCCGGTCGGGAGAGCGAGAGCTGCATGCTGTCTGACTGGCCGGAGTATGACGCCGCCCTGTTCTTTGAAGAAGAAGACAGTCAGATGCAGGGCGTGATGGACATCATCCGCGCTGTGCGCAACCTGCGGGCGGAGCTGAAGGTGCAGCCCGGCCACAGGGCCAGGCTGCTGCTGCGCGCCCAGAGCGGCTGGGAGGATACGCTCAGCGGCGCGCAGGCGCACTTCATGCGTCTTGCCTCCGCGTCCTCCGTAGAGTTTCTGCAGGGATCCGGCACGCCGGAAGGCAAGCTGGTTTCCGCCGTCACCGGCGCGGCCGAGCTGTTTATCCCCCTGGGCGATCTGGTCGATCTGGAAAAGGAGATCCAGCGCCTGCAAAAAGAGTACGATAACCTGACGGCCGAAATCGCGAGGGCGAAGGGCAAGCTGAACAACCCCGGCTTTGTCTCTAAAGCGCCCGAGACGCTGGTGCGGCAGGAAAAGCAGAAGCTTGAAGATAGCCTTGGCATGCAAAAGACGCTCGAAAAGCGTCTGAACGATTTGAGGAACTGAGATGGATACGGGTTTTTCCCATATCCCGGTCATGCTGTCCGAGGTGCTGGAGGCGCTTGCGCCGCAGCCCGGCGGCGTTTACGCGGACGGCACCCTCGGCGGCGGCGGGCACAGCGAAGAGATTCTCAAAAGAGTCGGTGGAAATGGTCAGCTGTATGGCATTGACCGCGACCCCGCCGCCCTGCGCGCCGCCACTGAGAGGCTCGGGGCTTACCCCGGCTTCCATGTCATACACGGCAACTTTCACGATGTCAAAGAGTTGCTGGCCGGTGTGCGGCTGGATGGCGGGCTGCTCGACCTCGGCGTTTCCTCCCATCAGCTGGATACGCCGGAGCGCGGCTTTTCCTACCACGAGGAGGCGCCGCTTGATATGCGCATGGATACCAGCGGCGGCGAAACGGCGGCGGACTGGCTGAATCATAGCGGCGAGAAGCAAATCACGCAGGCGCTCTATGATTACGCGGATGAGCGCTGGGCGGCCAGGATCGCCGCCGTCATTTTGGAGATGCGCGCAGAAAAACCCTTTGAGACAACGGGTGATCTGGTGCGAGCGGTGGACCGGGCCATCCCCAAAGCCGTGCGTATGAAAGACAGCGGGCACCCGGCGCGCCGCACCTTTCAGGCGGTGCGCATCGCAGTCAACGACGAGTTGGATCCGCTCCGCGACGCCATCAACGACTGGGTGGATCTTTTAAGGCCCGGCGGACGCCTGTGCGTCATCAGCTTTCATTCGATTGAGGATCGCATTGTCAAGCGGGCGTTCAATACGCTGAAAAACCCCTGCACCTGCCCGCCCCAGGCGCCCATCTGCACCTGCCATAAACAGCCGGTGGTCAGGCTGCTGTACGGCGGCGCGGTCAAGCCCTCCGCGCAGGAAACCGAGCGCAATGTGCGCGCCCGCAGCGCGGTGCTGCGCGTGGCCGAAAAGTTGTAAGGAAGGAGACGAGCATGCTTTATGTCGTGGCGACGCCGATCGGCAACCTGGGGGATATGAGCCCGAGGGCTGTCGAGACGCTGAAAACGGTGGATCTGATCGCGGCGGAGGATACCCGCCACACCGTCCGGCTTTTGAACCACTTTGATATCCACACGCCCCTGACCAGCCTGCACGAGCACAACGAACCCATGAAGGGGCAGACGCTGGTCGCGAAAATGCTGGAGGAAGGCATCCATATGGCGCTGGTGACGGACGCGGGCACGCCCGCTGTCTCCGATCCCGGCGCTGTTTTTGTCAGGCTCGCCGCGCAGGCGGGCATCGAGGTGCTGGCGGTGCCGGGGCCATCGGCTGCCATCGCGGCGCTCTGTGTCAGTGGCTTTGAGCGCAAAAGCTTTACCTTTTACGGCTTTCCCGCAAGAAAAGAGAGCGAGCTTTTGCAGCAGCTTCGGGCCATGGCCGGCAGGGACGAGATCGCTATCCTGCACGAATCGCCCCTGCGCATCAAAAAGTTGATGGCGACTGTCAGGGAAGCGTTGGGGGATGTGCCGGTTTCCCTCAGCTGCGATATCACCAAGCTGCACGAGCTGACGCTGCGCGGCACCGCGAGCGAAGTGCTGCGCGCGCTGGAAGACAACGAGAAGGCGGAAAAGGGCGAATACGTGCTGGTGTTGGACCTTTTCGGCCTTGAGAAGGAGACACCGGCAATCAGGGAAGAAATCGCGCCCGAAGCCCGCCTGCTGCATCATCTTCTGCAGGGGGACGATCTGCGCGCGGCCTGCGCCCGGCTGACGGAGTCGGGAGAGCGCAAGAACGCAGTCTATGCGGCTTCGCTACGCCTGAAGAAAATTTTATCAGGAGAAGAAACGCTTGCCCTGTAATACCAAACTCAAACATTAACGCTGTGATAGACTCGTCTTTTTCCGTTTTAGCGTTGTCTCTCTCAGTCAGCGTAGCGCCGCTACGCCTCCCTCGCTCGACTTTGCAAAAACGAAAAAATCCGTCGTCTCTCTGCGCGTTAACGTTTTACTTTGGTATAAGCCCTCAAAAAACAATGCGAATGCTTTATCCTCAAGCGGAATTGTGCTAAAATAAGATTTGTACATAATGGGGAGGAATTGAACCCTCGCCGCGCATGCCGGGCATGCGGACAGAACTGACAGGAGGTTGCGCATGGACTTTGCAGAGCGAATGCTCAAACTGAAAGAAAGGCGCGAAGCACTGACGCAGGGCAGGGAGGATGGCTCCTCCGCGCTGAATCGGGTGCTCGGCCTGCTTGATCCCGGTTCTTTTATTCAGACGGACGCGTACAGGACGGGCGGCCATGCCGTGACTGGCTATGGCCTGATCAATGCCCGCCCTGTCTATGTAGCGGCGCAGGACGCCGGCAACGAGGGCGGGGCCATGACCCGCGAGCAGTCTGAAAAGCTGCTCAAGCTGATTGATTTGGCCGAATCCACGGGCGCTCCGCTGGTACTGATGCCCGACAGCCTCGGCACCAGGGTGGAAGAAGGGGCGCAGGTGCTGGCTGCCTTTGCCGATGTGTTTGCCCGCCTTTCCAAGCTGAGCGGCTACTGCCCCGTCATTACGCTGCTGGCCGGTCAGGCGGCCGGCATCGCCGCGCAGTTCGTGGCGCTTTCCGATTTTGTGGTCACGGTGGAGGGGAAAGGCTACGCCGCCCCCTTCGCGGCCTCTGTTGTCAACGCGGTCAACGCGACCGACGCCAAAGAGGCGGAGCTTGCCGGCGCGCCCGCGCTGTACGCAAGCGGCGTGGCAGCCCTGAAGGCTGCTGACGAAGACGAGGCGCTGGTTCTTATCCGCGAGCTGGTGGATCTGCTGCCCTCCTCCTCCTACGAGACTTCGCCCTTTGAAGACAGCGACGGGCTGAACCGTCTGCTTGCCATGCCGCCCAAAGAGGGGGCCGAGCTTGTCAATGAGCTGTGCGACGAGGGCCGCCTGATGGAGCTGTACGCGGGGCTTGAAACCGAAGCCTCCGTCTATCTGGGCCGCGTCGGCGGCTATGCCTGCGGCATCGTGCTGGCTAAAGGCCGCTTTGACGCCGCCGGCTGCAATAAGATCTCGGGCTTTGTCCGTTTCTGCGACGCTTACGATCTGCCGGTCATCACGCTGGTTGATTCCGAGGGGCTGGCCGTCCCTGAAAACAGCCGCCTGGCCGAGCTGATGAAGGCCTCCGGCAGCCTGCTTTCTGTCTATGCGCAGGCGACCACGCCCAAGCTGGCCGTCATCTGCGGCAATGCCGTCGGCGCCGCCTATGTCAGCCTCGCCGGTAAGGCGCTGTCCGACATCACCTATGCCTGGCCTTCCGCCTATGTGGCGCCGCTGACTGTGGACGCGGCTGTGCAGACCTTTATGCTGGACGAGCTGCGCGAGACGGATCGCGGCACGCTGGCCGCGAAAGCCGAAGAACAGGCGGACGCCTTCGCCGCGGCGCAGGCTGGTCTGGTGGATGACGTGATCGACCCCGCCGAAACCCGCAAGCACCTGATTGCCGCGCTGGAGCTCCTGCAGACCAAGAGCACTGTGCTGTAATAGGGAGGCATGCAAGTGGAACAGACAATGAATGTACAGCCTGATGCTCAGCTGACCGAGGCCATCGAAAGCCTCAGGGTTTCGCTTTCCGGCCAGACGACGCTGATTTATGTGCTGATGGCCATCGCGGCCATCAGCCTGATCATCGCTTTGATTGCCCTGAACAGGGGCAGGGGAGGGCAAACCGAGGCTGCCCCGGTTGCGGCGGTTTCGCCCATGCCGACCGCTTTGGCTCAGAATGACGGCGCGGTGGTAGCTGCCATCACGGCGGCGATCAGCTGCCTTCTGAATGAGGAAAAGGGCGCGCAGTCATCCGGCGCCGCCAGCGGCTTTGTCGTGCGGCGCATCCGCAGAGTATAAGATTTGTAAGCAAGTGGAGGGAGAAAGAATATGCGTAATTTTCAGGTAAAAGTCAACGGTGTTTCCTACCAGGTTGAAGTGGAAGAAGTAGCCGGCGGTTTTGCGTCGGCAGCCGCTCCCGCCCCCGTGGCGGCTGCTCCTGCCCCTGCCGCGGCGCCCGCTCCCACTCCCGCGGCCCCTGCCGCCGCTGCTCCCGCCGCGCCTGTGGCCGGTGGTGAAAAGGTCAACAGCCCCATGCCCGGCACCATTCTGGATGTCAGGGTATCGACTGGTCAGAGTGTTGCCAAGGGCCAGATTCTCTGCATTCTGGAAGCCATGAAAATGGAGAACGAGATCATTTCGCCCCGCGATGGCGTGCTTGCTCAGGTTGTTGTCAGCAAGGGCGCGACGGTGAATGCCGGCGATCCCCTGTTTGTGCTGCAGTAAGCGGCCTGAGTGCCTGAGAGGAGGATCTTATGGCGAAGGTTAAAATTACCGATACCATCCTGCGCGACGCGCACCAAAGCCAGGCGGCGACGCGTATGCGCCTTGACGAGATGCTGCCTATCTGCCAGGAACTGGACAGGGTCGGCTATTATTCTCTGGAGTGCTGGGGCGGCGCCACCTTTGACGCCTGCCTGCGCTTTTTGAAAGAAGACCCCTGGGACCGGCTGAGGAAGCTGAGAAAGGCGCTGCCCAACACCAAGCTGCAGATGCTTCTGCGCGGCCAGAACATTCTGGGCTACAAGCACTATGCCGATGACGTGGTGGATTATTTTGTCAAAAAATCCATCGACAACGGCATTGACATCATCCGCACCTTCGACGCGCTCAACGACCTGCGCAACATGGAAACGGCTGTGAGCGCCACCAAAAAGTATGGCGGTCTGGCCGAAGTGGCGATGAGCTACACCATTTCCAAGGTGCACACGGAGGAGTATTTCGTCAAGATGGCGCAGGAGATCGAGTCCATGGGCGCCGATCTGATCTGTATCAAGGATATGGCGAACCTGTTGCTGCCGTATGCCGCCTACTCGCTGGTTTCCAAGCTGAAAAAATTTGTGAAGGTGCCCATCGTGGTGCATACGCACAACACTACCGGCACCGGCGATATGACCCTGCTCAAGGCCATTGAGGCGGGCGCGGACGTTGTAGATACCGCCCTGTCACCGCTTGGCAGCGGCACTTCGCAGCCCGCGACGGAAGGCCTTGTCGCCACCCTGAAGGGGACGGAGTACGATACCGGGCTTGATCTCAACCTTTTGAGCGACATCGCCGCCTACTTCCGCAAGGTGGCCGAGCGCCTCAACAAGGATGGCTGGCGCGATCCCGGCCGCGTGCTGGCAGTGGATGCCAACACCCTGCGCTATCAGGTGCCGGGCGGCATGCTCTCCAACCTGATCGGCCAACTCAAGCAGGCCGGCAAGATGGATCTGTACTATGATGTGCTGGCCGAGGTGCCGCGCGTGCGTGAGGATTTCGGCCTGCCGCCGCTGGTCACCCCCACCAGCCAGATTGTCGGCACCCAGTCTGTGATGAACGTCATCTCCGGCGAGCGCTATAAGATGGTGCCTAAAGAATCCAAAGCCCTGCTGATGGGCGAATACGGCCGTCTGCCCGGCCCTGTCAACGAGGAAGTGCGCAGCAAAATCATCGGCGACGCCAAGGTGATCACCCACAGGCCTGCCGACGATATCCCGCCCGAGCTTGAAAAGTACCGCAAGGAAGTGGCCCCCTACAGCCAGCAGGATGAGGATGTGCTCAGCTACGCGCTGTTCCCGCAGGTGGCGACCAAGTTCTTTGAAGCAAGACAGGCTGCTCAGCTGCAGGTGGACCCCACCAGCTTTGACAAGGCGACCGGCGCCATGCCTGTGTAAGAGAAAGAGCCTTCAAATCGACTCATAGTTGCATGATTTTATGACGGAGAACCCAACACCGGGGTTCTCCGTTTCTGCGTGAGGCAATCCCGCTCCGCGGAGCATTTCTTTACAAGTGTTGATTTTCTTTGCTATAATACAGCCTGCCGGTACCGCATCGGGCCGGACGCGGAAAGACTGACCCCGGTTGTTTCGTCAGGTATCCTTGTGAACTTGAACGGAGGCTTTCAAATGGATCAATACATCAAACGCTTTACCTGGACTGCCATTCTGGCGTCGCTCGTTGCCCTGCTTGGAATGACCCCTTTGGGGCTGATTCCGCTGGGCTTTATCAATGTCACGATCCTCTGCGTGCCCGTCATTTTGGGCACGCTGCTGCAGGGCCTGCGGAGTGGTCTGCTCCTCGGCGCGGTGTTTGGCGCGGTCAGCACGGCGCGCATGTTCATGGGCCCCAGCGCGCTGGTGGCGCCCCTGCTCGGGGCCAATACCCTTTTGGCGGTAGCCATGTGCGTGCTGCC
>CAYZTQ010000006.1:38397-45194 GCA_964481445.1 uncultured Christensenella sp.
TTGAGGAACCTTTTTCTATGCTGTTAACGATGGATATCGGCAACTCCAACATTAAGGTCGCGCTGTTTGACGGCGCAGAGATGAAGAACTACTGGCGTGTTTCCACAAACCGCACCTACTCGTCGGACGAGTACGGCATCCTGCTGGATGGCATGTTCCGCCATGCGGGACGCGATACCAGGGAAGTCAGCGGCATCATCATTTCGTCCGTCGTGCCGACCATCAATTTTACCATCGACCACATGTGCCGGGAGTATTTCAAACACACGCCGATGTTTGTCGGGCCCGGCATCAAAACGGGCATCAATATTCTCTATGAAAGCCCGCGCGATTTGGGCTCGGACCGCATCTGCAACGCGGTGGCGGCCTACAACCATTATGGCCCGTCCTGCATCTTTATTGATTTCGGCAGCGCTACCTCCTTCGGAGTGGTGGATAAGCGCGGCTGCTTTCTGGGCGGCTGCATCTGCCCCGGCATGAAGCTGGCCAGCGAGGCGCTGGTGAGCGGCACCTCCAAGCTGCCGCACTTTGAGCTGTCCATGCCCGATCAGGTCATCGCCAATTCCACCATCACCAACCTGCAGTCCGGCCTGCTCTACGGCTATGTCGGTCAGGTCAACTATCTGGTGGAAAAGATGAAGGAAGAGCTGGGCGATCCGGATGTGCGTGTGGTGGCGACAGGCGGGCTGGCGCTGGTCATCGCGGGCAGAACGAAAAACATCGACCGGTTGGACGGCCTTTTGACGCTCAAGGGGCTGCGCATCATCTACGAGAAGAATAAATAAGACTGTTGAATCATTGAAAGGGATATTCGGGATGGGCAGGCGGCGCAGACGGGGGATCAGCTTCGGCAGCATTCTGGTGCTGCTGCTTGCCGTTGCCGCACTGATTGGCACGATCTATTTTGTGACGCGGGTCGCCAGCGACAGCCCTGCCGCCGCCATGAGTATCAAAGAGCTCTTCGGCGCGGTGGAGAACGCTCTGAATCCTTCACCGGCTCCGGTGCCTGCTCCCTGAAGTACATCCCTGATATCCAAAGGCCCGCCTTTTCTAACATAAGGCGGGTCTTTTGTGATGCAATCCTGTTATCGATAGTATCTTGTTTTATAGCCGGTGTGGCGCTTGTACTTCGGCTTTCTCTTGCGGGTGAACAGCTTGTAGAACAGCTGACTGATGACGATGACCGAAATCACCGGCGCCGCCACCAAAAAGGCAAACTCCAGCGAGAAGCGGGGGAAGGGGTTCGGGTCGTTGTTGGAATACTGAATGATCTCGTCGACCGTCGGCACCGCGGAAGGACGGCGCCTGACGTCCCTTGTCGCGATCAGATCGTATTCTACCGGGGTCGCGCCCGGCGCTTCGGGCGTATAGACCATGGTGCCGATCACCTCGCCCGCGCTGATGGGCGCTTCCAGAACGCGGTCAAGGCTGACCGTGGTGCGGTTGTTGAAGACGCGCTGCCAGTTGGTGGCCTGATCGATAAAGCCAACCAGCTGGTCGTCCGCCAGAGGCTCTCGCTTGCGCAGCGAAAGCTCCAGCTGCCCGATCTTGGGGTCGTCCAGCGCATAGCCGGCGATATCCACGGTTTTGGGGTTCTCTTTGTAGATGGCCTCAATGCTGGTGGTGACATAGCGGGAGAAGGCGTACTCCATCAGGCGCTTGGTATCCGTCCAGCGGCTGTCCGCGCCGCTTTTGAGCGTGACCGAAATCAACTCGATCCCGCCCTTTTCGGCAGCGCCCACAAAGCAGTTGCCTGCCTGCGAGTGATAACCGGTTTTGACGCCGATGGCGTAGGGATAATAATACTTGCCTTCGTTGATATCCGGGTTCAGCAGAAACCTGCTGTGCGAATAGAGCTTTTTGCGCTCCTTGCCGTCGGGGCCGACGCCGGGCAGCACGAAGCTATACAGCTTCGCAATCTCGCGGAATTCCGGGATGGCCATCGCCGCCCTTGTAATGATAGCCATGTCCCGCGCGGTGGAGTAGTGGTTCTCATCATGGTAGCCATGGGCGTTGTTGAAGTGGCTGCTGGTCGCGCCCAGCTGGAAAGCCGTTTCGTTCATCAGCCGCACAAAGGCTTCCTGCGAGCCCGCAATGTGCTCGGCGATGGCGTTGGCACCATCGTTACCCGAGGCGACCATGGTGGCCTTTATGAGCGCGTCCATGGTCAGGGTTTCCCCGGCGACCAGGCCGATCATGCTACCGTCTTCCGGCACCATCAGCGCGCTCGGGTTCACGGTCACCATGTCTTCGGGCGCGCTGTTCTGCAGGGCAATCAGAACGGTCAATATTTTGGTGGTGGAGGCGGGAAACATCGGCGTGTCCGCGTTCTTTTCAAAGATTGCTTCGCCGCTCTTGGCGTCGATTACGATGGCGCTCTGCCCCTTGATCTGGCCGCTTTTAAGCTCGCCGGGACGATCGGGGTTATATTCATCGTCATTTGTCGCCCGGGCGGGGGCGAAGGGGAACAGCATCAAAAGTACCGCGGCCAGGCACAGCAGCCGTTTCATCAAAAATGCCCTCCCCCTTTCGGCGCAGAATACAGGGGGAAGGCAGCTGTCTGCGGTTCCCCCGCAGGCAAGAATCGTATCACAATTCAGCCTTTTTGTATAGTTTGGGCCCGCTTTCGTACAGATTGTTACCAAGGCTGTCAATCAGCACGATCACGGGGAAGTCCTTTACCACGAAGCGGTGGATGGCTTCCGGGCCGAGGTCTTCATAGGCCAGCGCTTCGCTTGACTGGATGCTTTTTGAAATCAGCGCCGCGGCTCCGCCCACGGCCCCGAAGTAGACGGCGCCGTACTGTTTCATGGCCTCGATCACCTGCTGATTGCGCAGGCCCTTGCCGATCATGGCTCGCAGGCCGCGCTCCAAAAGCTTTGGGGTGTAGCTGTCCATGCGGTAGCTGGTGGTCGGGCCGGCCGAGCCGACAGCATGCCCGGGGCTGGCGGGGGCAGGCCCCACGTAATAGATGGTCTCGCCTTCCAGCGAGACAGGCAGCGGCTTGCCCTGATCAATCAGCTCTACCAGGCGCTTGTGCGCCGCGTCGCGCCCGGTGATGATGCTGCCGGTCAGCGTGACGGCATCGCCTGCCCGCAGGCTGCGCACCGTCCTTTCATCCAGCGGAAGATTCAGGCTGATGGTATTCATACTTTCCTCCTCAGATCGTGACGGACGCGTGGCGCGCCGCGTGGCAGCAGATATTGACGGCGACAGGCAGACCGGCGATATGCGTCGGCGCCTGCAGAATATGCACTTTCAGCGCTGTGGTGGCTCCGCCCGTACCGCCGGGGCCGATGCCCAGATCGTTGACGGCGCGCAGCAGCCCGTCTTCCAGTGCCTTATACTGCGGGTTGGAGTTGCTGTGCGTCAAGGGCAGAGCCGTTGCCTGCTTGGCCAGCATGGCGACCGATTCAAAGCTGCCGCCGATGCCCATGCCGATGATGATGGGCGGGCAGGGGTTCGGCCCCGCCTTTTCCACCGTTTCCAGCAGAAACTTCTTGATGCCCTGCACGCCGTCGGCGGGCACCAGCATTTTAAGCGCGCTCATGTTCTCGCTGCCAAAGCCCTTGGCGATGGCGTTCAGCCTGATGCGGTCGCCCGGCACAATGCGCACATGGATCACAGCCGGGGTATTGTCTTTGGTGTTCACCCGGCCGAACAGGGGATCAGCCACGATTGACTTGCGCAGATAGCCCTGCAGATAGGCCTCCCGAACCCCCTGCTGAATGGCTTCCTCAAAGGGCGTGCCTTCCACATGCGCGTCCTGCCCTACCTCGGCGAAGATTACTGCCATGCCGGTATCCTGACAGATGGCCACCCGATCCTCGGCTGCAATTTTGTAGTTTTCGCTGATTTGCTCCAGCGTGTTGCGCCCAACGGGCGAAGGCTCTGATAGCTTCGCGGCGTCGATGGCGGCGCGCACATCGTCGCCGATCACATAGCTGCACTCGGTGTAGAGCTCCGCCACAGCCTGCGTGATCAGGCTTGAATGGATGGTTCTCATGGATGATCCTCCCAGTCTCAAATGATAATCACTCTATTGCGCCAGGCGCCCGCAGCAGGCTGCTTCGCGCCGATGTACCACAGTTCTTCCGCCCGCATGTCAAGGTCAACGCCGGGCAGGCTTTCTCTGGCGGGGCGGCTGATCAGGGGAAAACCGGCGCGGTCAATCTCTTTGAGCAGTGGAGCGGCGCTTTTGCGCATGCCCAGCAGCCTTGCGTACTGCGGCGGCCTGGCCGCCTGCTTTCCGATACCCAGCAGGCAGTGGGCCAGAGCTCTTGAAATGCGCGCGTAGGGATACCGCTTGGTTTTCACCAGCTCGATCAGCTGGCTGCGGCTTGCCGCCTGCGGCGCATACTTGACGATGCGCCGGTCAAGCCCCTCCGTCATCTCGTCGATGCCCGAGAAATCCTCGCCGCTTTGCAGCCTGGCCAGCAGAAGGCTGTCCAAGGCTTCCGGCAGGTGGATTCTGCCCGCCAGCACGCAGCTTTCCGCAACTTTGCGGGACTCATCGGGCAGCCCGCCGCGTACCGCAGACCAGGCTCCGCGCAGAATCGCGCCGCGCATGGCGGTGGCGGAAGGAAAAGTAGCCGCTTTGGTATCGTGATAGCTGCCTTGCCGGATGACTGGCACAATCTCCATGCGGCTTTCGAGGCGGTTCAGCGCGTCGATATAAGCGATGCCGAGGTTGAAGTTCGGCTTGTCAAGCTCGCTGCCTGCCTGCGCCCCGAGCGCGGCTGCCAGTGCGGCCCCCTGCGCCCGTGCTGGCGATTCGCCCTGGGCAAGCGCGGCCTCAAAGCTTTCTTTATACGCGGCTGTCGGCTGCCGCAGCAGGAGGGCGGCTTCCTTCAGGTAGGGCAGGGTGTTTTCTTCCACCCCGAAGCTCAGGTGCGTTACAGGGCCGAGCGCGCGCAGAATGCCGACGCCGCCCAGCGCGAAGCGGTTGGCCTGGGCGCAGGAATAGGCCGCGGGCATGCCCAGTACCAGATCTGCCCCGCAGCAAAGCGCCATCAGCGCTCTGTCATGCGTTGAAAAAAGGGCGGGCCATCCGCGCTGTGTGAAGGCCGTGCTGATGACACAGATCAGATAATCCGATTGGGATCGCTTTTTCGCCTCATTCAGCTGATATAAATGCCCTTTGTGAAAGGGGTCGTATTCCGCGATAATACCGCAAACGCGCATGCTTTGCCTCCGTCCGAGTGGCATCAGTGTACCATAGTGCACACGGAAAAGGAAGTTGACAGGGCTGAGCTGATGACCTTATAATTTGTAAGAATAAAAAGAGGAGGTGGAGCATCATGGATGACGGCGATAGTAGATGTCAGGCCGATGAAAACGTACCTATACGCCGCATGCATGTAGCTTTGCCCGTATAAAAAGGGACGTCTTCATCCTTGCGTCTTTGAACGCCGCCGGCACTTGCTGACCCAGCAAGGTGTTTTTTTGTGGTAAATGCTGTGCGAAGAGGTGAAGGATATGGATTGGGAAGTAATAAAGAATAAGCTGGATGCCCTTCTGGCGCAGGGCCGTCACAGCCAGCTTCGAGGCGCGCTGATGATGCTGAACCCTGTAGACGTAGCAAGTTACATGAAGGATCTGGACGCCGAGAAGGTGCTGCTGGTTTTCCGCGTGCTGCCGAAGGATATGTCGGCCGAAGTGTTCAGCTATATGGATTCTGACCAGCGCGAATCGCTGGTTGGCAGCATCGGTGACGCTGAGATTACGGCGCTGATCAGCGAGATGTTTGTGGACGACGCGGTCGACTTTCTGGAAGAGCTTCCGGCCAACGCCGTCAAGCGCGTGCTGCAGAACACTGACCCCAAAACCAGGGGGATTATCAATCAGTTCCTGCAGTACCCGGAAAATTCCGCAGGCTCTTTGATGACCATCGAGTACTGCGAGTTTACGCCGGAGATGAATGTCAGCGACGCTATCAAAACAATCAAGGAAACGGGCGTAGACAAGGAAACGGTCTATACCCTATATCTGGTGGATGGCCAGCGCAAGCTGCTGGGCACCATTCCGCTGCATAAGGCGCTGGTCGCGCCGACCGATACCAAGCTGGCGGCGCTGGTCGATCCGGGCATCATTTCCGTGACCACGCTGGACGACCAGGAAGTTGTCGCGGATACCGTGCGCAAGTATCATATGCTGTCCATCCCGGTTGTGGACGGCGAAGGCCGTCTGGTCGGCATCATTACCAGCGACGATGTCATGGATGTTATTGAAGAAGAGAACACGGAAGACTTCGAAAAGATGTCCGGTCTGGCGCCTGCCGAAGATTCCTACTTTAAGACCAGCCTGCTGCATCTGGCCGGCAACCGCCTGCCCTGGCTGCTCATCCTGATGCTGACCTCCATTATTTCGGGCGCTATCATTGCGCGCTTTGAGAGTGTGCTGGCCATCAATATCCTTCTCTCCGCCAGTATTCCCATGCTGATGGACAGCGGCGGAAACTGCGGTCAGCAGGCTTCCACGCTGATGATCCGCGGCATGGCGCTGGGCGAGGTCAAGTTCCGCGATCTGCCGCGCGTCCTGTGGACGGAGGTGCGGGTTGGTTTCCTTGTCGGCCTTGTGATGTCTGTTGTCACGCTGCTCAGACTTCTGCTGCTTAACCATGCCGCGATTGACATTTCATTGGTCATAGCGGGCAGCCTTTTTGCCACTGTGGTGCTGGCCAAGAGCATCGGCTGCACCCTGCCTCTGCTGGCGCAGCGCGTGGGGCTTGACCCGGCGCTTGCGGCTTCGCCGCTCATCACCACGCTGGTGGATGCCAGCAGCCTGTTTCTCTTCTT
>CAYZTQ010000007.1:0-4129 GCA_964481445.1 uncultured Christensenella sp.
TCAACTTTGGAAGGGTGAATAGCTTATCGATATGAGAATAAAGCTGAAACATTAAATTTATGGTAGTCTCCGGTCAATGTAGTCTGTATCGGCTTGCGGCTACATTGTTAAAAGTATAAAGAATTTTTTCTAAAAATTATTCGTTGAGTATAAGATTGGAGGGTTAATATTGCTTATACGAGTTGTTCCGTACGACCCTTTTTGGGAAGTGGAGTATGAAAATGAATCACAGAAGATAAGTAACATATTGAAGGATATATTGGTGGAGATATACCATATTGGCAGTACAGCGGTTAAAGGTTTACATGCTAAACCAATCATAGATATAATGCCTGTAGTGACAAATATCAGCTTGGTTGATAAGTATAACAAAAAATTTGTAGCCACTGGATATGAGTGTATGGGTGAGTTTGGTATTAAAGGGCGGAGATATTTCCGTAAAGGTGGCGATAACAGGACACACCAAATTCATATTTTTGAGCAAAACAATCAAAAAGATATTACTAGGCACATAGCAGTAAGGGATTTTCTGCGGACACATCCTGACATAGCTTTAGAGTATAGCGAATTAAAGATGGAGTTGGCTTATCGATACCCGGAGGATATTGAAGGCTACTGCGCTGGTAAGGCTGCATTTGTAAAACAGCTAGAAAAGGACGCTTTGCTGTGGTATCAAGCTGTCTTATAGGGAAAAATTCAATACTTCCCTATTTTATATGTAAAATACTCCGAGAAAATAAGCATGTAATTCATTCAGGTTTATTATCGATCATATTACCATATGAATGAAAAAGGTTACGATATCAATTATGCAACAGACAACGGGTGCGCATGGGCGGGGAACACTGCGGATTTTTGCCGATTGTCGAGCAAATGCTCTTACCGGAATTGCCGAGATTGTTGCGAGGAAGCAGGGCTCCGTGGATTAAAATTGGGGTCGAGATTATTCCGAACAGCCGGTTTGTTCTCAATCGGTATCACCTGAAGAGAGCGCTGCATGCTGCCTGTAACCGCTACCCCTCTTCTCATTGGCGTACGTTAAAGGAAGCGCTCAAGAAGCTAGACATTCCGAAGCTCGTTGAGACGCTCATGACTTGCGGACGAGAGGGCGTTTGTTCGTATGAGACGGTGAGGACGACGATTGATTACCTTCTATTTCGTTTGGCATTTGAAATTGTTTTTATAGTTTACCCATTCTGGATTTAAATTTTTGGTAGCATCGAAACAAACAGAGCCATTGGATATATAATACCTCTCCGCCTTGGAGAATGGGTGGCAATTTGTCAAGATGAAGAGCGGTTGAAATTTGCTTTTTGGTCAACAAACTTCGCTTGCTGAATAAACCATGCTGAAATGAGTGTTCAATAAAATAAATAAATGAAGCATAGTCTTTAGCATCCACATCAGGACAGTCTTTTGGGGTCAATCGAAGTAAAACTGAATCAACCGATGGTTTAGGATGAAAATCTTCCCTTCTAAAGTAATAAACGATTTCCGTTTTCCAGTTGGATTTTAACAAGATTGACCGTAAAGTTTCTTTAGGCTGCCCCATGAAGCGTTTAGCGGTTCCTTTTTCTACAACTAACCAGATATCCGTCGGCGGATTGTCAGCTTCCGTTAACTTCCGAATGATCTTGGTGCTGATGGAAAAGGGAATATTGGCAAAAACTTTATACCTACCAATAGGTGGCAATGGGTAGGTTAAGAAATCTCGGTGTATGAGGGACAGGTTGGGGATATCAGCAAGTTTATGTTTGCTGTAAGCATATAGCTTTTGATCCAGTTCAATCGAGTGAAGATACTTACAATGCTGACTCAGCACTCGGCTCAAATGACCTTTTCCAGTACCGATTTCAATCACATGATCATTTTTCGTGATTGAACTTAAACGTACAATGCGTTGCAATAATTTTTGACTCGTAAGAAAATTTTGAGAACGAGATAAATCATTTTGGTTATATATATTACTTAAACGTGACATGGTGTTATATCCTCCTGCATTTTTAGATTGCTACGAAAGGCAATAAAAATGCAGGTCATGTCACAAAATGGACTCAACCTGCCTGACGAATAACACAAATAAGGGAACTATCCGTAGTCCGGAGGATTACAGAAGGTTACTATTCGATACGCTAAACGAAAAAAGACACAGGAAACGTAGCCCACTCAAATGAATGAAACTGATTCTTATTACCTGTTATTTTCTGATGCGCATGGAATATAACACCCTATGCTACCTCCATTTCTAAAATATTATATCATGCCTAGTGGAAAATAGCAAGCTTCGGTTTGATGGATGGGAATTATACCATCCGTTGCAAAATAAAGGTTGAAGCATTTGTTTTGTGGTATGATGAATTTGGGATTATTATTTAATATGCTACTATAAATAATTTGTGTATCATAGATTGTAAATGGCGGTGTAGAAACAGTGACCAGGCAGGAACTGATTGATTACATTTTTGAAGTATACAGCGCAGAGCCGGATTATCCGTTTCCGCGTGATGAGGTCAGCTGTGTTTTTCGGCATAACGGAAATCACAAATGGTTTGCCCTGGCGTTGCATATCCCTTACGGAAAACTTGGCGTTGCGCGGGATGGTGATGTTGATATCCTGAATATCAAGTGCGACCTGCTGCTGATTGGCACCCTTCGCGGTAAACCGGGATTTTTTCCCGCTTACCACATGAACAAGGATAAGTGGATAACCATTCTGCTGGATGGCACCGTAAGACGGGAAGAAATTGAGCCGCTGCTTGCAATAAGCTTTGAACTGACAGCAAACAAGCCAAAGAAAAGGGGAAAAGGCCATGAAAGTATTTGATGGAAAGGTTGCCGTTGTCACTGGCGGAGCGCATGGCATTGGGAAAGCCATCAGGGATGCGTTTATACGGGAAGGGGCGACAGTATACGTTATCGATATCCAAGCCGGCGATTGGTTCGTGGGCGATGTGTCTGACAAAGCTTCGTTGGAGCGGTTTGCGAAATTTGTGGCTACGAACGGCGGACGGGTTGATTATCTCATCAACAATGCTTTACCGCCCATGAAGGGAATCAAGGACTGCACTTGGGAGGAGTTTATGCACGCGCAGGCCGTAGGCGTTGCCGCGCCTTTCTACCTGACGAAATTATTCATCCCATATTTCGCCCCTGGCGCATGCGTTATCAATATTTCATCCTCGCGCGACAGGATGAGCCAGCCGCAGACGGAAAGCTACACCGCTGCCAAGGGAGGCATAGCCGCTTTGACACATGCCATGGCCATCAGTCTGGCCGGGAAGGTGAGAGTCAACAGCATATCGCCCGGATGGATCGATACTACAGGTTCTGACATCACCGGCGCCGATGCGCTGCAGCAGCCCGTCGGAAGAGTAGGCAAGCCGGAGGATATCGCTGAAATGGCCTTATTTCTGTGCTCGGATAAGGCGGGGTATATTACCGGCGAAAATATCTGCATCGACGGCGGCATGACAAAGCTTATGATCTACCATGGAGAGAATGGATGGGAACTGAATATCTAAAGCTGAATGTAGCTGTTGTGAGCTTTCGTCTATATGCGCCCTGGGCGCACAGCCTTAAAGAAAAAAGAATGATTGTCCAAAGCCTCATCACGAAGCTGCAGAACCGATTTCATGTTTCCGCGTCAGAGATTGCAGAGCAGGACACCCATCAGATCATCGCCATCGCTGCGGCAGCCATAGTTCCGCATGCTGCTATGGCGGACAGTCTGATGGACCAAATTTCTTTGTTTGTGGAAGAAAACACGGAGGCGCAGCTGATTGAAGAAACACGGGAAATCAGATAGATAGATAATGGGTGTTTTCTGTTTATGATTACCTGCATACGACTTTTATGCGTGATGTTGAAATGGTTTTAAGCATCTTCCATCTTGTGCTTCAGCGGCCGTGTAGGATAGAATCATAGCAGAATGCACATGAAGCCTGCGCACAAAACGCTAAGCTCAAACAATGGCGCTGCCTGAGAGACAAATCGAGAAAACAGTTCTGCTTTGCAGATATTCCATTGGTGATAGGAGAGAAAGAAATGCAAGCTGCAGTATATTTTGCCAAGAACGATCTTCGGGTCGTGGATGTGCCCGTGCCTGTGTGCCGCCCCAAAGAGGTGAGAA
>CAYZTQ010000007.1:4229-38036 GCA_964481445.1 uncultured Christensenella sp.
GATCTTCGGGTCGTGGATGTGCCCGTGCCTGTGTGCCGCCCCAAAGAGGTGAGAATCAAGGTTGCCTATTGCGGTGTATGCGGGACAGATCACCATATATTTCATGGGGATGGGGGAGCGGCGCCTGTTCCTGCCGGCACCATTATTGGACATGAGTTCAGCGGGATCGTGGATGTAGTTGGCAGTGAAGTTACGAGGTTTAAGCCGGGAGATCGGGTATCGGCTGACCCCAATGACTGGTGCGGAGAATGCTATTTCTGCCTGAACGGGATGGCGCACTTCTGCACCAACATGAAGGGGTACGGTACCACCTGGCCGGGCGGCTTTGCCGAATATGTCTGCGTGCCTGAAAAGCAGGTCTATCATTTGCCTGATCAGTTGAGCCTGAAGTCTGGCTCTCAGTGTGAGACGACAAGCTGCTGCGTGAACGGGATAGATTTGTGCCGGATCAAGGCCGGCGCAAACGTGCTGGTCATCGGTGCCGGCCCGATTGGATTAATGATGCTGCAGCTGGCCCGTTCCTGTGGGGCGGGGAAAGTGATCGTCAGCGAAATTGTTGAAGAAAAACGTGTGCTGGCTGCTAAACTGGGCGCAGACGTGGTGGTGGATCCGCTGCATGAAAATCTTGAGGACATCATGCATGCCGAGTGCGGCAATCTGGATTGCGTCATAGAGGCCGCCGGAACCAAAGTGACTCAGGATACGGCGATTGCAGTGGCGGGCAAAGGCTGTACCGTGATGCTGTTTGGTCTGGTCGCGCCGGATACAACCATCAGCGTCAAACCGTTTGAAATTTTCAACCGCGAGCTGAAAATCACTTCTTCCTTTATTAATCCTTATACCTTCAGTAGAGCCATCAATCTGCTGGCGCAGCAGAAACTCAGGCTGGAGGATATTATTACGGACATCGTGCCGCTTGAAGAAATTGGGAAGGTATTTACCGATCCCTATTACCGTAAGCGTGGGAAGGTATTGATCAGCATGAATGGGGAAAAGTATCCTTTAGCATAGTATTGAGATACATTTCCGGCAGGAATGCTGAAATGAACGGATGCTGCTTGATGAGGTGACTACTCTTTCCTGCAGCGCAGGGAATTTATGACCAGATAATGAATACGAGTGTTCTGCAGAGACGAGAAAAGAACCGCAGCGGCTTCATGCCTGTACTGCGGTTCGTCACCCAATCATTGATACGGTCTGGGCAGCAAAGCGTTATTGTCTTCCGTACCCTTGCGGGTTCATGCTTTGCCAGCGCCAGGAATCACGGCACATATCTTCCAGACTGCGCTTTGCCTGCCAGCCAAGCAGCCTGCGGGCCTTGTCCGGGCTTGCGTAAACGGCATCCACATCCCCGGGACGGCGCGGAGCGATGACATAAGGCACCTTGACGCCGTTGACGCGCTCAAAGGCACTGACAATATCCAGCACGCTGTATCCGGTTCCGGTGCCGAGGTTGATGGCTTCGCAGCCATTGCGGCTCATGGCAAAGTCGATCGCGGCGGCATGGCCGTCGGCAAGGTCGCTGACATGGATGTAGTCGCGCACTCCGGTGCCGTCATGCGTATTGTAGTCGTTGCCGAAAACCTTCAGTTCCTTGTACCTGCCGAGCGCCGTCTGGGTCACATAGGGCAGAAGGTTGTTGGGAATGCCCGTCGGGTCTTCCCCGATACGGCCGGAAGGATCCGCGCCGATGGGGTTAAAATATCTCAGCAGCACAACCGACCATTCGGGGTCGGCTACCGTCAGATCGCGGAGAATCTGCTCGCACATGAATTTGGTCCAGCCGTAGGGATTGGTGCAGCCAAGATCAGACGCTTCATCAGCCGGCATGGGAACGCCGGGCCTGTATACCGTAGCGGAGGATGAGAAAATAATGCGCTTAACACTGTGACGCTCCATTACGCGGCAGAGCGTCATGGTGCTGTTCAGGTTATTGTCGTAATAGCGCAGGGGAATGCCGACGGATTCGCCCACCGCCTTCAGACCTGCGAAATGGATGACGCAGTCAAAATTGTGGCTGTTGAAGATGCTTTCCAGTGTTTCCTCGTCACGGACGTCCGCCTGATAAAAAGGGAATTCTCTCCCCGCAAGCTCCTTCACCCGATTTATTGCTTCCGCCTGTGCATTGACCAGATTGTCGATCACGACAATATCATGCCCGCGCCTCAGCAATTCAAGGCAGGTGTGAGAGCCGATGTAACCCGCGCCGCCCGTGACCAAGATGTTCATAACCCCTGTCCTCCTGCAATATCGATATTTTCCATCATATCATTTCTTTGGATATCCGGCCCGACAGAACTGAAATACAGGCCGAAGTGATAGCTGCTGTATCTGCTGCTGCGTGGCTCTACATGGTATTGCTCGTATTTGTGCTGCGAGAGATGGAATAAATCATAGGCTTCTCTTGCAAGCTCGAAGCCGGTTTTGCCGCCAAAGGCAAGCAACAGCTGATCCCAATCCATCACAATCTCGTTTTCCCTGTACAAATGGAGATAGAGCTTTTGCAGCCGGTGGCCGCCGAACTGCTGGTAAGACTCCTGATGAAATTCGGGGTCACTGGCATACTGCAGGCTTCGGATAGCCAGGTCGGCGCACATTTTGTGCGCCCCATGCCCATATTCTCCCTTGATATCATGGGTGACAAGCACCTTGGGCTTGTGTTTTCTGATCTGCTCCACCACAAACTGTGTTGTCAGCGTTTTGCCAAATTTGGCGTAACCATCCTTCAGATCCCAGAGATAGGCATCCCTGAAAGGCCCGAACACAGGATAATGCCTGATACCGAGGCTCCAAAGACAGTTGAGCAGCTCGGTATGGCGCTGGCTTCCGGCGTCTGTCAGAAGGACGGGCAGCACCCTCAAGCCTCGCTCAGCGCCATAATAGGGAAGCAGACCGCCGAAATAGAGCACTTCATCGTCGGGGTGGGCGAACAGCAGCATCATGTCCGCTTCACTGTAAGTTTCTGCCCACCGCTGTACCCAGGATGGCAACTTTCCTTCACCCAGCACATAGATTTCCTTGATGCCAAAATGCCTGCCGCTGTCGTTTTTAGGCGTCAGTCGGATACTTGTTTCTCCGTTCAAAGGATAATATTGGTGAAGAAAAACCGCATCCTCGAAATCGGCGACAACCTTCCCGGAACTGATGATGGAGAAAGCCTTGGGTGGCTCCTCCCAAATGATATAGAGGCCATACATGGGGATGTCAGAGGATAGGTTCAAAGAGCCATGGCCGTTGCTGCCGGACCAGGCTTTATTGAATTGGCGATCGGTCAGACGATAAAGAAACCGCTTATTGATGGAGGCCTCCATGCGAACCGATGAAGTGATGTCGGCCGCTTCCGCAAGGGCGGAAAAACAGCATAACAACGCACCGGCGAACACGGCTATAAACAGGCTTTTCTTCATGCCGACCCCTTTCAGACAAGTTCAGCAGATAACAATTGAAGTATATCTTTCTGTTTTTTGGATGTCAACCTGATGAACCTCACCATCCTTTACAAAATATGGGCAGGTGGCTATACTTTAGCTTGTTTGTTTGAGGAGGATTCACTATGTTTTCACAGCCCTATCAGCCGGAAGTTATTGAGAAAAAATGGCAGAAGATCTGGGAAGATCAGCAGGCTTTCACTGCCAAGGATGATTATTCCAAGCCGAAGTTTTACGGCTTGATCGAGTTTCCCTACCCTTCGGGCGCCGGCCTTCATGTCGGCCATCCCCGCAGCAATACGGCCATAGATATTATCGCCAGAAAGCGCCGCATGGAAGGCTACAATGTGCTGTACCCCATCGGCTGGGACGCTTTCGGCCTGCCGACTGAAAACTATGCGATCAAAAATAAGATAGCGCCCGCCAAGGTGACCAAGGACAACGTGGATCATTTCCGCGCGCAGCTCAAGCGCATTGGGTTCAGCTTTGACTACACCCGGGAGGTCAACACGACCGATCCTGAGTATTACCGCTGGACACAGTGGATCTTTCTGAAGCTCTACGAGCATGGCCTTGCCTATAAGGCGGAGATGCCCATCAACTGGTGCACCAGCTGCAAGGTCGGCCTTGCCAATGAAGAGGTCGTCGACGGCGTGTGCGAGCGCTGCGGCAGCGAGGTCGTGCGCAAGGTCAAGAACCAGTGGATGCTCCGCATCACCAAATACGCGCAGAAGCTGCTGGACGGCCTTGATACGGTTGATTTTATCGAGCGTGTAAAAATACAGCAGCGCAACTGGATCGGGCGGAGCGAGGGGGCGGAGGTCAACTTTGCCATTAAAGGCAGCGAGCGCAAGCTGCGCGTGTTTACTACCCGCCCGGATACGCTGTTTGGCGCCACTTATATGGTGGTTTCTCCCGAGCACCCGCTGATTGAGGACATGGCGGACCGCATCACCAATCTGCCGGCTCTGCAGGAATATCGCGCCCAGGCCGCGAGAAAGAGCGATTTTGAGCGCACCGAGCTCAGCACCCAGAAGACGGGTGTGGCGATAGAGGGGCTTGCGGCCATCAACCCCGTGAACGGCAAGGAGATCCCGATCTGGGTTTCCGACTATGTGCTGATGAGCTACGGAACGGGCGCCATCATGGCTGTGCCCGGTCATGATGACAGAGACTGGGAGTTTGCCAAAACTTTCGGCCTGCCGATCGTGGAAGTGGTCGCGGGTGGCAATGTCGAAGCCGCGGCGCATACCGATATTGAAGAAGGCGTTCTGGTCAATTCGGGCTTCCTCAACGGGCTCAGCGTGAAGCAGGCCAAACAGAGGATGATTGAATTTCTTGAAAAAGAAGGCATTGGGGAACGCAAAATCAATTACAAGCTGCGCGACTGGGTGTTCAGCCGCCAGCGTTATTGGGGAGAGCCGATCCCCATCATACACTGCCCGCACTGCGGAGCTGTGCCGCTGAAGGAAAGCGACCTGCCGCTGCTGCTTCCGCAGGTTGAACATTACGAGATGACGGATTCCGGCGAAAGCCCGCTTTCTTTGATGGAAGACTGGGTCAATGTGCCCTGCCCGAAGTGCGGCGCGCCGGCCAAAAGGGAGACGGACACTATGCCGCAGTGGGCCGGCTCCAGCTGGTACTTCCTGCGTTATTGCGATCCGCACAATGACCGCGAATTCGCCTCTCAAAAGGCGCTGGATTACTGGATGCCGGTGGACTGGTACAACGGCGGCATGGAGCATACCACGCTGCACCTGCTTTACAGCCGATTCTGGCATTTGTTCCTGCATGATATCGGTCTGGTCAAGGCGCCCGAACCCTATCAGCGGCGTACCAGCCACGGCATGATTCTGGGCGAGAACGGCGAGAAGATGAGCAAATCGCGCGGCAATGTCATCAATCCGGACGATATGATTGATGAGATTGGCGCCGACGCCTTCCGCATGTACGAAATGTTCATGGGCGCGTTTGACCAGCCCATTCCGTGGAGCACCAACGGCGCGCGCGGCTGCCGCCGCTTCCTCGACCGCGTCTGGCGCCTGCAGGAAATGCTGGATGAGAATGCCGGGGGCCTGAGCAGAGATTTTGAAATCAATGTCAACAGCACCATCAAAAAGGTGTCTGAGGATTTTGAGCGCATGAAGTTCAACACCGCGATAGCGGCGATGATGAGCCTTGTCAACGACTTCTATCAAAAGGGAAGCGTGACAAAAGACGAACTGAAAGCCCTGCTTTTGATTCTCAGCCCTGTCGCGCCACACATCTGTGAAGAAATGTGGCAGATTCAGGGCTTTGGTACTCCGCTTTACGCGCAGCCCTGGCCAGGCTACGACGAGAACAAACTGGTCGCGGATGAAGTGGAAATTGCGCTTCAGATCAACGGCAAGGTTCGCGGCAAGCTGATGGTGCCCAGCGCTCTGACCAAAGAAGAAGGCGAAAAGGCCTTGCTTGCAAACCCTGCTGTTCTCAGCTATATTGAAGGCAAGACGATTGTGAAGGCCATTTTTGTTCCCGGCAGGCTCTTTAATCTGGTGGTGAGATAAGCGGATGTCCATGCTGCGAAATACCTATGTGCGCATTGATTTATCCGCGCTTCGCCATAATATCCGGGCAACGAAGCAATACCTGCCCAAACAGGTGAAGTTGCTGATGGTGGTCAAGACGGATGGCTACGGCCACGGGCTTGAGACGGTCGGCAAAGTGGCGCAGGAAGAGAAAGTCGATTTTCTCGGCATCGCGCTGGCGGAAGAGGGCATCGCGCTCCGTCAGGCGGGCGTGACCATGCCGGTTCTTTGCTTTGGCGCGCTCAACCAGGCTGGGTTCGACGCGCTGGCCGAGTGGGGGATTACTGCCACCATACCGGATCTGCGCTGCGCACGGATGGCGGAAGCTGCCGCTCAGAAGGCGGGGAAAAAGCTGGCTGTTCACCTGAAACTCGAAACGGGCATGAACAGGGTGGGGATTGCCGGTGAAGAAGAACTGAAAAAGGTTCTTGAGGCTGTCGAAGCTTCTTCCATGCTTTTTCTGGAAGGCGCGTATACGCATTTTGCGGATGCCGACCGACCCGGCAGCGAGTATACGCATCAGCAGGCCAGGCGTTTTCAGGAACTTGTTTCCCTGCTGCCTGAGGGGCTGATTCTGCACGCCGGGGCTACCGGCGGCGCGCTGTTCTATCCCGAATATCACTTTGATATGGTGCGCATCGGCAGCGCGCTGTATGGCTCGACCCCCAAAGGCAGCCCGATTGACTTCCATCCCTGCCTCGAGTTGCTGTCCGAAGTGACCTTTGTCAAGACGATTGAGCCCGGCCAGCATGTCAGCTATGGCTGTACTTTTATGGCCGAAAAAGAGATGCGGGTTGCCACGGTCGCTATCGGTTACGGCGATGGCTACCGGCGGGCGCTCAGCAACTGCGGCCGCGTATTGATCAGAGGGAAATCCTGCCCCATTGTCGGCCGAGTCTGTATGGATCAATGCATGGTGGATGTCAGCGCCGTGCCTGAGACGGCGCCGGGCGATGAAGCGGTGCTGATCGGCGCGCGCGGCAGCGAGCGCATTGGCGCGGATGAACTGGCGGAGCTGTGCGGCACTGTCTATTACGAAATACTCACGGCGCCCAGCCGCCGTGTACCAAGGCTGTACATTAATGAATAAAGGAGCGGTTTGATGCAGGGCAATCAGAAAAAGATCAATCAGCAAGAAGCGCTGGTTCGCAAGCCCTATTTGAAAGGGAAGGCCAACAGCCCGCTTTGCGCAAGACGCGGGCTGAGGGTACTGGTGTATCAGATTGCCCTTGTGTTTATCTTCCTGTTCATCGGGCAGGTTTTGCTGACGCAGTCGGTGCCGCTTCGCATCGCGCTGAACCTACTGGTTGTCTTTGGATTTTTCATGCTGATGTACAGCGAGGGGAGCCGTGCCGGGCTGGACGACGTGGCTTTTTCCGAGATCGCCCTTGGGCGTCAGCAAAATGGGAAGCAGATTGAAAAGAAGGAACTGGAGCGCTGCTACCATCCTGCCAAAGGGCTATGGACTGTGCTGTATGGTATGCTTCCTCTTTTGCTGCTGGCACTTGCGTTTGCCTTCTTAACAAGAGAACAAAAATACGTTCTGGGCGGTCTGCCTTCGTGGGTATCCGCCTATGAGCGCAGGGCGGATATCGGGCTTGCCCTGGGGTATTACCACGAGGCGCAGAGCATCGGGCTTGAAGCCATCCTGCGCATTATCATCAGGCTGCTGCTGTTCCCGTATATCAACATGGCGGGGACGGATTCTTCTTCCCTGCTTCTTCTGTTAGAGCGTCTGAGCCCACTTTTGATTCTGATTATTCCCATGGGATATGCTTTCGGTTATCTTCGCGGCCCGGTTCTGCGCGCGAGGGTGCACGGCGCTATCAAGGCAGATACAAAGCGCCGCATCAGGCGTGAGAAAAAGGCCCGCCTTCTGCGGCGGGAGCCAAAGAAACTGGTATAGCGATGAGAATCATCGCGGGCCGGTTCGGTTCCCGGCGCATAGAAGCTCCCCGGGGGATGGAAACGCGCCCCACGCTGGATATGACGCGCGAATCGCTGTTTAATATCCTTCAGGGGCGGCTAAACGGCGCCAGAGTGCTCGATTTGTTTGCCGGCAGCGGGGCACTGGGGCTGGAAGCCCTCAGCCGGGGGGCGGAATTCGCTGTTTTCTGCGATGCAAGCCGGGATGCTGTGCAGACAGTCAAGCGCAATCTCGCTGCCCTGAAGGCGGAGGATGAGGCGCGCGTGATAAGCGGAGACTACACAGGCGCTTTGGAGAACCTGAAAAGGGATGGGGAACGCTTTGACCTCATCTTTGTCGATCCTCCGTATTCGCTGCAGCCTGAAAGCGTGCTGCTGCGCGTCTTTACCGCCGGTCTTCTGGCTTCAGACGGGCTGATTGTCTTTGAAAGAGATGCCCGCACCAGCCTGTTACTTCCGCAGGGCATGGAACTCAAACGCAGCAGAAAATACGGCAGAACGATTCTCGATTTTATCGGGTTTCCGGAGGGAGAAGAATGAAAACCGCGCTTTTTCCCGGCAGCTTTGATCCGGTGACGCTGGGGCATCTTGACCTGATCCGGCGCGCCCGCAAGCTCTGTGACCGGCTGATCGTTGCCATCATGGTCAACCCTGACAAGCAGGGGAGCTTTTCCGCTGAGGAACGCCGCGCCATGCTGACAAAAGCCCTCAGCGGGATGGATGGCGTGGAAGTGGTGGCTTTTGACGGGCTCACTGCCGATTTTGCGCGCGACCATCAGGTGGATTTTATGGTGCGCGGCGTTCGGGACGCGCAGGATCTTGCTATCGAAACCTCGCTGGCCTGGGGCAATGAGGCCCTGCTTTCGGGGCTTGAAACGGTGGTGCTGCTGACGCGGCCGGAGCTTTCTTTTATCAGTTCCAGTCTGGTCAGGCAGGCGGCGCGCTTCGGCGCGGATATCTCCGCTTTTGTGCCGGGCTGCCTTGTTGACGAAATTACGAATCGACTATACAATAGAAATCAGTGATGTTCAAAAATGCAGAAGGAGGGACGGAACATGCCCAGAAACGAAGTTTTCGCGCTGATCGACGAGCTGACTCTCAACCTTCAAAACGCTAAGAAGGTGCCGTTTACTGATTCCGTGATGATTCATCAGGGGCAGATGATGGATGCGCTCAAGCGCATTGTAACGAATTACGATCCGTCCCTTGAAAAAGCGGATAAGATTATTTCCAACGAAGAGCGCATCATGGCGGATGCTACCGCGGCGGCCAATAAGACCATGGAGAATGCGCAGGCTCAGTCGCAGGGCATGGTTTCTGAGGCGAACACCTACGCCCAGACAACCAAATCCAAAGCCGACGCCTACGCGCAGGAGACGGTGCGCCAGGCAGACGAGCAGGCGCGCGCTGTGATGGCTGACGCGCAGAGCAGAGCCCAGCATATGATTGAGGATGCCAAGGCGCAGGCTGATGAGCTGGTCAGCCAGACCACAGTTCTGGCAAGGGCAGAAGCGCAGGCGCGCGAGCTGATTGAGAACGCCAATCAGCACGCGGACGGTCTGCGCCGCCAGACGCAGCACGACCTGGGGACGCTGCTTGATCATGTGGACGGCACCATCTCCATGCAGCTCAACGAGCTGCGCAATCTGAAGCACAACATCCTTTCTGCGCAGGGCTTTGAGGACGAAGCTGAAAACTGAACTGGGAAATTCTGTCTAATCTGCAGCTGATAAAGCGCCGGAACCTGCCGGCGCTTCTTGTATAGCAAAACCCCTGAAGCGTTGATTCTTCAGGGGTTTTGGCATTCTGGCGGAGAAGCCGGGATTTGAACCCGGGCTACGCTTTAGGCGTACTACTCCCTTAGCAGGGGAGCCCCTTCGGCCACTTGGGTACTTCTCCACAGCCGGTTTGAAGTGAGATGGCGGAGAGAGAGGGATTCGAACCCCCGGTGCCTTTCAGCATCACCAGTTTTCAAGACTGGCGCCTTAAACCACTCGGCCATCTCTCCACAATTGCGCAATACAATTTTGGAGCGCTTGAATATATTATCAAACAGATGAATTTCTGTCAACTGCGTTTTTGGGGGCGGAACGCAGCCTGCTAATCCCTGCTAATCTCGCTTTCGCAGGGTATAATCGGATTGGCTTCAATCGGCCAGAAAGGCCGGATGGCCGATTGATGAAGAGAATTCGTGGCTGACCTGTATTCGGTCGCCCGATGATGTGGGGGACAGAATTGAGCACTGAGGAAATGGTCATTCAGGCGCGGGAGCTGAGCAAACTGCTCCATCAGAATCAGCCAGAGGCGGATGGACGCAGCCATTATGATGCTCTGCATGAGCTGGCGGAAGAATGCTACTTTGATGAAATGAAGGCGGTGGCCTACCTGCAGAACGCGCCGGGACACAGGCCGGACCGTGTGAGCGTAGGGGATATCAGGCGCCAGTTCGGTGATGAGATCGGGGACGCGGTGGACGCCATGACCAGACGCTCCCTGGAAAGCTCGGAAGATTATTATGTGCGTTTGAAACAGAACCCGCTGGCGCTTGGCGTCAAGATGAAAGAACTGCGGCGCCGGATCAGCGAGACGGAATCCATGCAGATGGATGAGGAGGAAAGACGATACAAGCTGGAAGCTTACCGCGCATCGCTCAACTTCTTCATGAGCTGACAATGCAGGGAAATGTGATGCAAAAAGAGCCTGCCGATTGACAGGCTCTTTCATTAAATCTCAGTCAGATTAACGGCCGTTGTGACGGGCAAAGCAATCGCGGCAGTACACGGGACGGTCTCCGCGGGGCTGGAAGGGAACCTGCGTGGTGGCGCCACATTCATCGCAGATTACATCATACATCTGACGCTCGCCGCCGTGGTTGTTGTTGCGGCGATTGGCGCGGCAGGTGGGGCAGCGGCCGGGCTCGTTCTGGAAGCCCTTCTCAGCGTAGAAGGCCTGCTCAGAACCGGTGAAGACGAATTCGGCGCCGCACTCGCGGCAGGTGAGGGTTTTGTCGGTATACATGTTATTCATGTACCTCCTTAAATTATGTCCAAACCGATGTGCTTCAAGTTTGTCCCGTGGTTTCACACATCAGTCTCCTGACGACACAACCTGGAGGAACACCTGACCATTAGGCTTGGCACCGAGATGAATATATCACATTATACTGAAATTGCATAGTGTTTTATGAAAAAATTATGAATAGGCGGGCACAGAACGTTCCGAGCCTTTGTGTAAACATCGGGATGGGGAGAAAAGAAATGAACAGCATGCTTTTTCCATTTTCCATCCGCCTATGGTATAATTCACAAAGCTGATTGCCTCAGCATGTTTTTGCGTGCCGGGAAGGGTTGGCGGCAAAACAGCCGCGGCCTAATATCATTGCCCGCCGCGGTGGACGGAAAATAAAAAGAAAGAAGGCGCCCAATGAACTGCGTACAGAAAGTGGATCAGGATATCTTCTGGGTTGGCGGAAGTGATCGAAGAATTGCCCTGTTTGAAAACATGTTTCCTTTGGATAACGGGGTCACCTACAACGCCTATATGATCATTGATGAAAAGACTGCGTTGATCGATACGGTTGACAACTCCATCCGTCAGCAGTTCTTTGACAATCTCAGGGCGTCTCTGAACGGAAGGCAGCTTGATTACATGGTCGTCAACCATATGGAGCCGGATCACTGCGCCCATATCGAGGATATCTGCCGTCTGTGGCCGAATGTGAAGCTTGTCGGCAACGCCAAGACCTTCCAGATGATCCGGCAGTTCTACCAGATGGATCTGGAAGGACGCACCGTGGAAGTAAAGGAAGGGCAGGAGCTTTCGCTGGGCAAACATACGCTTCGCTTTTACATGGCGCCGATGGTGCACTGGCCCGAGGTGATGTTTACCTATGAAACCAGCAGGCACATCCTCTTTTCCGCCGATGCCTTTGGCAGCTTCGGCGGTTATAACGGCAACCTGTTCTGCGATGAGATGGATTATTTTGATCAGCACATGGAGGAGGCCCGCCGCTACTATACGAACATCGTCGGCAAGTATGGCCCCCAGGTGCTGGCGGCGCTGAAGAAAGTTGCCGGTCAGGAGATTTCGCTCATCTGCCCTCTGCACGGGCCTGTGCTGCGGGGGGAGGATATGGCGAAGATGATTGAAAAATACACCCGCTGGGCCTCCTACCGCCCTGAAAAGGCAGGCGTTGTGATGGCCTATGCCTCCATGTACGGCAATACGGAAGAGGTCATTCACCGCCTGGCCGGGCTGCTGTCTCAGCGCGGCATCCGCGATATCCGCATTTATGATGTGTCAAAAACGCATTATTCCTATATCATTGCCCGCGCTTTCCAGTACAGCCATATCGTGTTCGCTTCGCCGACCTATAATATGCACCTGTATCAGGGCATGGACACCCTGATTACCGATATGGGCAAACTGAACCTGCAGGGCCGTAAGGCCGCCATCATCGGCAACGGTTCATGGAGCCCTTCGGCCCATACCTTCATGAAAAAGAAGCTGGAAGAGATGAAGGACATGACTCTGCTTGTGGAGCCTATGGTCATCCGTTCTTCCATGCTGCCGGAGCAGGAGGCCGAGCTGGAAGCCATGGCGGACGCGATAGCGAAATCTGTCAAGGAAGACGAACCCGCGATTAACGCCTGAGTCAAACTGTTTCTTCAGAAAAATACATGATAAATTGGCAGGATTTCCTTTGTTTACAAAGGCGTCTTGCCAATTTTGTCTTGCGGTGATATGATAATTTTGTTGTCACGGCAATCAATGACATATCCTGGAGGATCAGCACATGTTGTCGCAGCATGTCTTTCTGGTCGGCATGGCCGGAAGCGGCAAATCCACACTGGGCAAGAACCTGGCCATCAGCCTGGGCGTCCCGTTAATTGATACGGATGCGCGCGTGAGCGCCATGATGGGGATGTATGTTTCGGATATTCATAAAAGCCTGGGAGAATCCTTCTACCATAACGCCGAAACGGGTGTCTTGATGGAACTTGTCGGGGAAACGCCGAGCGTTATTGTTACCGGCAGCGATGTGCCCATGCTCAAAGAGAACGTTCAGCTGATGCAGAACCATGGCATCATCATTCATGTCGAGCGTCCGCTCGATCAGCTGCTTGCAGATCGGGCGGCAGAGATTGGCAGTGGTTCGGGCCGGGACGAGCTGATTCAGCTGTATAACCAGAGCATCGGCTTTTATCGCGCCTGCGCGGACTATACTGTGGAGAACGACCGGGGGATTGCGGTCGGGGTGCAGAAGATCATCGCTCTGGTTCAGCGGGTGATGTAAGATCAGTTCAGGGCGCGGCGCTGTTATTTACAATTGAGTTAAAGCTATTCCCTTCACGGCCTTGCTTTTTGAGCGATGCCGTGCTATTTTTTACAGGCATTAGGGCATAAGGAGGGCAGTAAGTTGACCATATCCTGGTATCCCGGCCATATGGCAAAGGCGAAGCGGCAGCTGCAGGAACAACTGTCGCGCGCGGATGTGGTCATCGAGGTCTGCGATGCCCGGATTCCCCTCTCCAGCAGAAACCCCGATCTTGATCAGTTGATTCAGCATAAGCGGCGCATTCTTCTTCTTAACAAGGCCGATCTGGCTGATTCCGCGCTGACCGCTGCCTGGGAGGGTTATTATAAGGCGCAGGGCCTGCCTGTTTTGGCGCTGAACAGCCTTCGGTCTGCTTCCAGGGTCGTGCCGTTGATTGATGCATCTGCAAGGGAAAAGGTAGAGAAGGCACAGAGCCGCGGCATCAGAAAAACCGTGCGCGCCATGGTGGTGGGCGTTCCCAATGTCGGAAAGTCCACGCTGATCAACCTGATCAAGGGGAAGGCGACCATCAAAACGGCGGACAAACCGGGCGTTACCCGCAGCACCCAATGGTTCCGCATTACGCCTTATCTGGAACTGATGGATTCTCCCGGCCTGCTGTGGCCGCGGCTTGAGGATCCCAAGGCGGCTCAAAGGCTTGCCTATATCGGTTCTGTGAAAGATCAGGTTCACGATATGCTGAAGCTGTGCCTGGGCCTCTTGGACGATCTGATGCGGACGCATGCCGCTCTACTGCTGGCCCGCTATAAATTGGAAGATGATTCTCTGCGGGGAGAGCGGTTGCTGGAAGCCATCTGCGCTTCAAGAGGCTTTCTGCTTCGCGGCGGCGAGCTGGATCTGGAACGGGGCATCGTAACCGTGCTGGATGAGTTTCGGGCGGGAAAAATCGGAAGAATCACGCTGGAAGTGCCTGAATCATGCGGATAAACAGAGAGGAGCGGCTGGAGCGGCTATTAGCTACCGAGCTTGAATACAGAAAGGCGGGGCTTCGGATTGCCGGCATGGATGAGGTGGGGCGCGGCCCCCTGGCGGGCTGTGTGATGGCGGCCTGCGTTATCCTGCCTGCCGATTCCGGGATTCTCTGGGTGGATGATTCAAAGAAACTGTCAAAATCCAGGCGCGAGAAGGTTTACGAGGAGATTGTCAAAAGCGCCCTATTTATTGGCGTAGGACGGGTAGAGCCAGAAGAGATTGATGAAATCAATATTCTGCAGGCGACCAGGAAAGCCATGCGTCTGGCTGCAGAAAACGCGGGGGCGGATCTATATCTGGTGGACGCTGTCCGCGGTCTTGGTCTGGATGGGGAAGAAAAAGTTCTGATTCACGGCGACGCGCTCAGCTATTCCATTGCCGCGGCGTCCATTGTCGCCAAGGTCAGGCGTGACCGTGAACTGGAGAAGCTGGACGCGCAGTATCCGATGTATGGGTTTTCCCGCAATGCCGGTTACGGCACGGCCGAGCATATCCGGGCGCTCAGAGAGTACGGCCCCTGCCCTCTGCACAGAAAGAGCTTTATCAGCCGCCTGCTTGATCAAAGGCCATGAGCAGTTATGAGCGGGGTCTCGAAGGCGAAGGGCTCGCCTGCGCCTATCTTGAATCCATCGGCATCCGCGTTATCTCCCGGCGCTACCGCGCTGACGGCGGAGAGGTGGATATTATCGGTCAGCAGGGCAGAACGCTGCATTTTGTCGAAGTAAAGTATCGGCCGGACAGCCGCCTTGGGGCAGGGCTGATGAATATCGATCAGAACAAGCGCAGAAGGCTGTTTTCCGCATCCAAAGCCTATCTAAAAAAGAACAAGCCCGGGCTTCCCTGGCAAATCGACTATCTTGAAATTACCCGTGCCGGTGTACGCCTTATTTTGGATACCGCCCGGCAGCGGCAGGAATGAGCAATGAATAAGAAAACCCCGTATTTCATTATCGCCGCTATTCTGGCGGCAGCCGCCTTTCTCATGCTGCTGGCAGGCAGAGGACAACCCCAGCCTGTCTATGGCGTCAATCTGCTGAAAAACGCGGATTTTGAGAAGGTTACGGATGAATTACTGCCCGAAGCCTGGCTTCCGGATGCCTATGAGCGCCTGCCGGGGACCAGCCTGTTTGAGATGACCGAGGGGCGCAGCGGACAGGGCATTCTTGTCAACAACATTGAGTATAATGATGCCCGGTTCATGCAGACGGTTGCTGTTGCCCCCAACACGCTCTATGAGCTCAGCGCCTTTATCAAGGCGGATGCCGGCGAAGGCAAAGGGGCGAATGTTTCTGTCGCGGATGTTTTTATTGACTGGCAGAGCCTTCAGAATACGGAAAACGGCTGGAAGCAGATAAAAAACTACGGCCGGACCGGCCCTGCTCAAAAAGAACTGACGGTGTATGCGAGGCTGGGCGGTTATTCCGCTGAAAGCCTTGGAACAGCTGCGTTTGATGATCTTGCCCTTGTCGCGCTCAAAGAAGCCCCGGAAGGCGTGACGGTGGAACGCTGGGAAACCTGGGATGGCAATCATGCGGGGGCGCAGGCTGCGTCCGCTGACGAAAAGGCCGCCGCCCCGGCGTGGCCCTGGCTGCTCATCATTGCCCTCGTCTGGACGATGGCAGCCTATGCGCTGGCAAAACGGGCGGAGCGTGAAGAGGCACGGGAGCTGGCCAGAGTAGAAAAAGGCTATGTTCCTCAGCTGATTGCATTGCTTGCTGCGGCCATCCTGACGCGCCTTGCCATCGCGGTTCTTGTGCCCGGTTATGGGGTGGATATCGGCTGTTTTACCGCCTGGTCAGACAGGATGTACCATGTCGGGCCTGCGGAATTCTATCTCACCGACCAGCACAGCGACTATCCGCCCGGCTATATGCTGGTGCTTTGGCTGATCGGACTGACGGGAAATCTGCTCGGCACGGGAACGACCGAACTGATGGTCAAGCTGCCCGCCATTTTTGCCGATGCCCTGGCTGTTGTTCTTCTATTCAGGTTTGCCGCGCAGTCTGTCAAACGCAGGGCTGCGCTCTGCCTTGCTGCTCTTTACGCGTTCAACCCTCTCCTGTACGCAAGCGGCGCAGCCTGGGGGCAGGTGGACAGCCTTCATACGGCTCTGATCGTTGTGGTTGTCATTCTTGTGCTCGGCGGCCGGTGGAAAGTAGCCCTGCCTCTTTATACCCTGTCTGTGCTGATGAAGCCTCAGGCTCTGATGTTCGGGCCTCTGGGGCTCGCTGCTCTGGTTTTGTGGCTGCTGAAACAAGACAGGCGGGGGAAATGGAAGGATGTTCTGATCGGGGCCGCGGCTTCACTCCTTGTGGCAGCGGTCGTGATTGTTCCGTTTTCCCTGAAGCAGAAGGACGCGGACTGGCTGATCAAGCTCTATTCCGGCACCATGAACTATTACAGCTATGCCACCGTCAATGCTACAAACCTGTATTTTCTCTTTGGCCTCAACTGGCAGCCGACAGAAAACGCCGCGCCTTTCCTGCTGCGTCTTGTAGGCGCGGCAAGCCTGACAGCGCCTGTTGCTGTTTATTGGCTGAATGAAAGAAAGCAAATAGGGAAAAGAGAGCTTATCCTGATTTCCTGCTCTCTCCTTCCGGCATTCGCCTCAGTTATCCT
The DNA here is from genome assembly GCA_964481445.1 of uncultured Christensenella sp. GTDB lineage: Bacteria > Bacillota > Clostridia > Christensenellales > Aristaeellaceae > UBA1038. Next base: position 21,080 of record CAYZTQ010000007.1, read on the forward strand.
CCCCGTCAGCCTCGGCCTGACGGGTACGCTCCTGATGATTTCCGGTTTCCTTCTTGTGCTGGTTCGCTTTATCATGGAGGGCAGCCTTGACAATCTGCCGCTGCTGGGCGCTGTTATGCTGACTGTTTTCTGCGTGTTCGGGGCCATGATGCACGAGCGCTATCTGTTTCCCGCTATCGCGCTCTTGATGCTGGCCTACATCAGGCGCAGAGACAGGCAGATTCTTTTGCTGATGGTGGTGCTGAGCGTCCTGACCTTTCTCAATGTCGGCATCGCGCTTGACCGGGGCGTGCGCATCGGCGGCGTGCCGGGGCATCTGGCCGCGCCTTCTTTTGGTATCGTCAGCGATTCTGAATGGCTTGAATATCTGCTGTCGGCGGGGGAGGTGCTGGCGGGTGCTTTAGCGGTCTATGTCGGTTTGGTTCAAAGCCGACTGAGGCTGCCGGTCAGAAAGCTGCCGGCAATATGGGAACGGGGCAGCGCTTCCGGTCGGGAGGAAAGACGCAGAAAGCTTATTCTCAACAGGATTCTTCATCCTGAAAAAACACAACGGCTGGATGCAAAAGACTGGCTGCTGATGCTGGGCGTCACTTTGGTTTATGCGGCGCTTGCCCTCAGCAACCTCGGCGCTACGAAAGCCCCTCAAAAACCATGGATCTCTACCGCAGAGGAGAATACGGCTGTATTCGACCTTGGAAGCGTCCGCAGGTTCAATGTGCTCTATTATCCCGGCATTGAGCAGCGCAGCGAAAGCGAAATTGAGGTTTCTGTCAGCAGCGATGGCGAGCGTTGGCTCAGCTACCCCGCGCAGGTGGATGACGGAACCTGCTTCCAGTGGGTGTACGTACGGGAAAGCGTCAGGGGCGGGAGCACCCTTGATCTGGAAGGCAGGTATCTCAAGATATACGCGCCAAACCGTCTGACGACCATTATGGAAATTCTGGCGCGCGAGGCGGGGACGGATAATCCCATCCGGCTGAGCCTGATTTCCGGAAGGGGTGAGGCGCTGATTGATGAGCAGGATACGCTGGATGGAGATCCCAGCTGGTATAACAGCGCGTACTTTGACGAGATATATCATGCCAGAACCGGGTATGAGCACGCCAACGCCATACGGGGCCTCGAACCGAACAATACCTATGAGACTTCGCATCCGCCGCTTGGCAAGGTGTTGATTGCTCTTTCAACCATGATCTTTGGCATGACGCCCTTTGGGTGGCGTTTCCCCGGCGCGCTGACGGGCGTATTGATGCTGCCGGCGATGTATATGGCGGCGAAGCTGCTTACTAAAAAACGATTCTTTGCTTTTGCAGCGGCGGCGCTGCTGGCGCTGGACGGCATGCATTTCGCGCAGACGCGCATCGCGACCATCGACAGCTTTGCCACATTGTTTATACTCTGGTCGTATTACTTCATGTTCCGCTATGCTGTGGACAGAAATACGGGGCACAGATTCAAAAGTGATCTTGTCAATCTGGGCCTTTCCGGCCTGTTCATGGGCTTTGCCATAGCAAGTAAGTGGACGGGATTCTATGCCGGCGCCGGGCTGGCTGTGATTTTCTTCTGGTCACTCTCTCGCAGGGTGCAGGAAGGGATGATGGCCGGGCAGCTTGCGGAAGGACAGGAAGAGCGGGAAAAGCAGCCTCAGATCAGGCGCGTGGCGGAGGAATGGCCGCGCAGACTGCTGCTGACGCTTGGCTGGTGCATCCTGTTTTTTATCCTGGTGCCTGCCTTCATTTATTATATCTCTTTCCTGCCGTGGTTTATGCGCACGCCGGGTGGCTTGACGGTTCAAAAGGTCTGGGATGCCAGCGTCAGTATGTTCAAATACCATTCGGTTAAAGGTTTTGGGATGGATCATCCCTACTATTCGCCGTGGTATGAATGGCCGCTGATCCTTAAGCCCTTCTACTTTTATGCCGGCAAGCGCATCGGCGATACCGGCAGTACCATCATGAGCTTCGGCAATCCCGCCGTCTGGTGGGGAGGCTTTGCCGCGATGCTGATCTTGATTGGCCTATATGTCAGGCGGAGCGTCAGGCCGGATGACGATCGGGAAGACCATGGCCCGCTGCTTCTCATTATTGGCTACATGGCGCAGTACGCGCCTTGGATGCTTGTGCCGCGCGGAACCTATCTGTATCATTATTTCCCGTCGGTTCCCTTCATCGCGTTGGCCGCTGCGCTTGTGCTCTATTATCTGTATGCGCGCAGCAGGCGCTTTGGCCTTATCGCGGCGGGGGTTTATCTGCTGCTGGCGCTGGCGCTGTTCATCGGCTTTTTCCCATACTATTCCGGCATCCGCGTGTCAGCTGCCTGGTTGAACGCGATGCGGTGGTTCCCGAGAATCTATTACTGATATGAAGGAGGCAGCATGCTTGCCAGAACCCTTTGCTTTGCGCTGAATGGTATCCAGGGGGAACCGGTCACGGTCGAGGCGGATGTTTCAAGCAGCGATAAGTTTGCCTTTAACCTTGTCGGTCTGCCTGACGCCGCTGTGAAAGAGAGCAGGGAACGCGTATTTGCCGCCCTCAAAAACAGCGGTTTCACACAGCCCTTTGTGCGTACCACGGTGAATCTTTCTCCCGCAGACTTGCGCAAGGAGGGAACGGCCTTCGACCTGCCAATCGCGGTGGCCATCATCATAGCCAGCAGGCAGTCAAGAGCCTATGGGCTGGAAGATACCGTGCTGCTTGGCGAATTGGCGCTGGATGGGAGCCTGCTGCCCGTGCATGGCGCGCTTTCGCTTGTTGTTGCCGCCAAAGAATTGGGGTATACGAAAGTTGTGCTGCCCCGGACGAACGGCGCCGAAGTGGAGTCTGTGGAGGGGATGGAGGTGTATCCGGCCCGCTGCTTATATGAGGTCGTTCATCATCTGTCCGGCAAGGCGCCGATCCCTGCGCAGATTCAAAAGAGCTATGCCGAATGCCTGGCTGAACAAACGATCGAAGCGGACCTGAGCAGCGTGCGCGGGCAGCGGTTTGCCAAACGCGCGCTGGAGGTAGCGGCGGCCGGCGGACACAATCTGCTCATGGTCGGCGTCCCCGGGTCGGGCAAGACCATGCTGGCCCGCTGCCTGCCCGGCATTCTGCCCCTGATGACGCAGGAAGAGGCCTTTGAAACCACCCGCATACATGGGGCTGCCGGTTTGATTGAGCCGGGTCAGGGCCTGATGACCGTGCGTCCCTTCAGAACGCCGCATCACTCCGCTTCCATGGCGGCGCTGGTCGGCGGCGGAACAAACGCAAGGCCCGGCGAGGTATCCTTAGCGCATAACGGCGTTTTATTTCTGGACGAAATGCCGGAATACCCGCGTCAGGTGCTTGAAGCGCTGCGGCAGCCTTTGGAAGACGGCGTCGCGACGGTTTCCCGTGTCAGGGCGCACTCGCGCTACCTGTCCCGCTGCATGCTGGTCGCCAGCATGAACCCCTGCCCCTGCGGGTATTTTGGCAGCAGAACCAAAGCCTGCCGCTGCGGCAGCCATGAAATCAGAAAATATCTGGACCGGATATCGGGTCCCCTGCTTGACCGAATTGATATTCAGGTGGAGGTGGATTCGGTCCCTGTTGAAGAAATCAGCGCCGCTTCGGACGCGGAAAGCAGCGCACGGGTGCGCGAGCGGGTTATCCTGGCAAGAGACAGGCAACTCAGGCGCTTTGTGGGAACGGGAATCAGGCTCAACTCGCAGATGGAGGGCAAACACATAGAGGAACTGGCGCTCGTGCAGCCGGAGGCCATGGCGCTGCTTCACCGGGCGATACAGCAGCGCGGGCTGAGCATGCGCGCGTACAGCCGCATCATCAAAGTGGCACGCACGATAGCGGATCTCGCTTCGGAAGAACAGGTCGGCACTGCTGCCATGGCCGAGGCGATACAATACCGGCTTATAGACAGTAAATATTGGGGAGACGCGCATGGTTGAAAACGGCGAACAGCTCATCAGGCTGTGGCTCTCCCTTTCTGAAAGCCTGACCATCTCCGCAAGGCGGCGCCTGCTTGAGAATTTCGGCAGTTACCATGCTCTGCCTGAGCGTTTTCCATCGGGCTTCCATGGCCTTGCCGGCGACAAAGCCATTGAAGAACTGAATACCTTGAAGGGCATCGGCGTCGATAAGCTGCTGCTGCGGCTTGAAGAGCTTGGCATTCAGCTGTGCTTTCTGGGGGACACGGATTACCCGGGGCCGCTTGCCTCAATCCCCGACGCGCCGGACGTGCTTTTCTATCGGGGCAGGTTGCCGGAGGGGGAGTACCGCGCGCTCTCTATTGTGGGCAGCCGCAGGGAAACAAGATACGGCAGAAATCAGGCTTTTTCGATAGCCCGTGATCTCGCGCGTGAAGGTGTAATCATTGTCTCGGGCCTTGCAAGGGGGATTGATACCGCGGCGCACCGGGGCGCGCTTGACGCCGGCGGCAGTACCATTGCGGTTTTAGGCAGCGGTCTCAGTCATATCTATCCGCAGGAGAATGAAAAGCTGGCGGAAGAGATCATCTCTTCGGGCGGAGCGGTGATCACCGAACTTCCGCCCGCCGCGGCTCCGCTTGCCTTCAGGTTTCCAGTAAGAAACCGCATTGTTTCCGGCTTGTCGCAGGGGTTGCTATTGGCGGAGGCCAGAGAAAAATCCGGAACCCTGATAACGGTCGGGCATGCGCTTGATCAGGGCAGAGAAGTGTTTGCCCTGCCGGGAGAGGTGGATTCTCCCGGAAGCTGCATCCCCAACCGGATGATCCGGGAAGGCGCAAGGCTGTGCACCTGTGCTCAGGATATTCTGGAGGATATGGGCTGGGCGGAAGGGAGGCCGGCGCCGCAGCAGCTGAGCTTTCAGCAGATCGAGGCAACAGACGCGCAGCGTCCGATTGTGGACGCGCTCATGGAAGATGAGAAAGGCTTTGAAGAATTGCTCGATCTGACGGGGCTTGACGCGGCTTCGCTGAACCGGGAGCTTACCATGCTGGAGTTGGAAGGCGCGGTAGACGCGCTGCCGGGCAGGGTGTACAGGCTGTCAAGGCGTTGAATTTGAGCCTTTTCCATCATCCCGGTTTGACAAGCCTCTGTTTCAGAGGCTATTATTCGGACTGATCCTGTCGGATGGAAACTGTATTTTGGAGGAAACTGTGTCCGTATCACGTAAACTGGTTATTGTTGAGTCACCCGCCAAGGCGCATGCTATCGAAAAATTCCTTGGCAGAAGCTATAAGGTAGAGGCCTCTCAGGGCCATGTCCGCGATTTGCCCAAATCCCGCATCGGCATTTCGCCCGAGAACGATTTTCAGATGGATTACATTACCATCCACGGCAAGGGCGACCTGCTGGCGAAGCTTCGAAAGGAAGCGAAGACGGCCAAGGATATCTTCCTCGCGACTGACCCTGACCGGGAAGGGGAGGCGATTTCCTGGCACCTGGCGCAGGCGCTGAAGCTGGATCCGGAGCAGGTCAAGCGGGTTGAGTTTCATGAAATCACGAAAAAGGCTGTTACCGAAGCCGTTAAAAACCCCCGTACCATTGATATGGATCTGGTGGACGCGCAGCAGGCAAGGCGCGCCCTTGACAGGCTGGTGGGGTATAAGATCAGTCCGCTGCTCTGGGCAAAGGTACGTAAGGGTCTCTCGGCCGGACGTGTCCAGAGCGTGGCCACCCGCATGATTGTGGACCGTGAAGAAGAGATTGAGGCTTTTATTCCCGAAGAATACTGGGATGTGTACGCGGACATTTCGGTCGCCTGCGAGAGCGGAAAAGCCCTTCCGCTGAAAGCCAAGCTGACGCAGCTGAGCGGAAAGAAGGCAGACCTTTCTTCAAAAGACCAGGCGAAAGCCGCGCAGCTGGCGGTTGAAAAGGCCGATCTGGCGGTGAAATCAATCAAAACCAAGGAGAGGTTTAAACATCCCGCGCCTCCCTTTACCACGTCGACGCTGCAGCAGGAAGCGTCCCGCAAGCTGAATTTCACCATCTCCAAAACCATGCAGATTGTGCAGGGCCTGTATGAGGGCGTGGATCTTGGCAAAGAAGGCACGCAGGGCCTTGTCAGCTATATCCGCACGGACTCCGTGCGTGTCAGCGAGGAGGCGCTGGCGTCCGCGCGCGAGGCCATCCTCGGCCGGTATGGGGAGAGCTATCTGCCCGCCAAGGCCAATGTATACAAGGGACGTACTACTGCGCAGGATGCGCACGAAGCCATCCGCCCCACCCAGTCTTCCCGCACACCCGACAGCATCAAGCAGTATCTCAGCCTCGACCAATACAAGCTGTACAAGCTGATTTATTCGCGCTTTATTGCCAGCCAGATGACGGATGCACGCTATGACACCGTGACGCTCGAAGTCGCCGGTCCCAAAGTGCTGCTGCGCTATTATGGTGAGCACAAGGCCTTCGCCGGCTTTACCGCTGTGTATGAAGAGGGAACCGACGAAGCCGATGAAAAAGTGGACACCAAGCTGCCGAAATGCGAAGCGGGCAGCCCTGTTCAGCTGAAACAGGTCAACGCGGAGCAGCACTTCACGCAGCCGCCTTCCCGCTATACGGAAGCTTCGCTGGTTAAAGAGTTAGAGGAACTCGGCATCGGACGCCCCTCTACCTACGCGCCGACGGTTTCCACGATTATCGCCCGCGGCTATGTATCGCGCGAAAAGAAGCGTCTGTACCCGACAGAGCTGGGCCGTATGGTGACGGGCCTGATGGTGGATTACTTCGACCAGATTGTGGATACTGATTTTACCGCCCAGATGGAAAACGAACTGGACAGCGTGGAAGCAGGCAGCAAGGAATGGCAGAAGGTTCTGGCGGAATTCTACCCTGATTTTGAAAAGAAGCTGGAACGGGCGGAAAAGGACATTGAGAAGATCGTCATCGAAGATGAGAAAAGCGATGTCATCTGTGATAAATGCGGCGCTGTGATGGTCTACAAGAACGGACGCTTTGGCCGTTTCCTTGCCTGCCCCAATTTTCCCGAGTGCCGCAATACGCAGCCTATCCTGACCTATATCGGTGTCAAGTGCCCGCAGTGCGGCGGTGAATTGCTTGAAAAGACCAGCAAGAAGAACCGCAAATTTTACGGCTGCGAGCATTATCCCCAGTGTGATTTCGTTTCCTGGGAAATGCCGGTCAGCAAGCCCTGCCCGCAGTGCGGCAGCTATATGACCGTCAAACGGCGCAGGAACGGTTCTCTGCTGCTTTGCTCCAATGAGGCCTGCCGCCACCGCGAACCCTATGAGGAGGCTGAAGCGGATCATGACTGAACCCGGCGCCCTTGTGATCGGGGCTGGCCTTGCTGGCTGTGAGGCCGCCTGGCAGCTGCTTCAGCGGGGAATCTCCGTTACGCTTTGCGATATGAAGCCGGGCAAAAAGAGCCCTGCCCATACTTCCGATTCTTTTGCGGAACTGGTCTGTTCCAACTCGCTTCGTTCCGACAGGCTGCAAAACGCCGCCGGCCTGCTGAAAGAGGAAATGCGGCGGCTCGATTCTCTGATTATGCGGGCGGCGGATGAGGCGCGGGTGCCTGCAGGAGGTGCGCTGGCCGTTGACCGAGATTTGTTTTCCGGATATATCACCAGCACGCTCAAGCAGCATCCTCATCTGCGCTTTGTGGAAAATGAAGTGACCGAGCTGCCGGAGGAGAACGCGGTCATCGCGACCGGGCCGCTTACCTCGGATGCTCTCAGCCAGTCGATCGCCAAAATGCCGGGGCTCAATGCTCTGCATTTTTATGATGCGGCTGCGCCCATCGTGACAAAGGATTCCATTGACATGAGCAGAGCCTTCTGCGCTTCGCGCTACGGCCGGGGGGAGAATGATTATATCAACTGCCCCATGGACGAGGCGGAGTATAGAGCTTTTTATCAGGCCTTGATACATGCCGAAACCGCTCCGGTTCACGGCTTTGAAGAAAACAAGGTATTTGAAGGCTGCATGCCGGTCGAATCCATGGCCAGACGCGGAGAGATGGCGCTTGCTTTCGGGCCGCTCAAGCCGGTCGGCCTGATCGACCCAAGAACGGGGAAACGTCCCTTCGCGGTGCTTCAGCTTCGCCGGGATGACGCGTCAGACAGTTTGTATAACCTGGTAGGCTTTCAAACCCGGCTGAAGTTTGGAGAACAAAAGCGGGTCTTTGGCATGATCCCCGGCCTTGAGCAGGCGGAGTTTGCTCGCTACGGTGTGATGCACCGCAATACCTTTATCAACGCGCCCGAGTTGCTTGGGCCGGATTTTATGCTAAAGGGCAGCGCAGGGGTCTATTTTGTCGGGCAGATGACGGGGGTAGAGGGATATATTGAAAGCGCCGCTTCCGGGCTGGCCGCCGGCATTCAGCTGGCTCTGCGGATGCAGGGGAAAGAGGCGGCTGTTTTTCCCACGAATACAGCCATCGGCAGCCTGTGCCGATATGTATCGACGTTTAACAGAAACTATCAGCCGATGCATGTGTCTTTCGGCTTGATTGACCCTTTGCAGGAAAGAATCAGAAAAAAAGAAGACCGTTATCTCAGAGTGTCCGAGCTGGCGCTTGAGAGCCTTGAGGCTTTCAAGCTTCAGCTTGCCTGACAGACGAGGAGGAAAGCATGGAACTAAAGGGGACCACCATCTGCGCCGTGCGGCGCAACGGCAAAACAGCCATTGCCGGCGACGGTCAGGTGACCATGGGACAGAATACTATTTTTAAGGCTTCCGCGCGTAAAGTGCGGCGCATCTATCAGGATAAGGTAGTCGTCGGCTTTGCGGGCACGGTGGCGGATGCCTACGCGTTGAGCGATCGGTTTGAAGAGAAGCTTGTGCAGTTCAGCGGCAATTTTGAGCGCGCGGCGGTGGAGCTTGCCAAAGAGTGGCGCAGCGACAAAGCCATGCGCAAGCTGGAAGCGATGCTGATTGCGGCGGATGCCGATAACCTGCTGATCATGTCCGGCACGGGCGAGGTCATTTCACCCGATGACGGCATCTGCGCGATTGGTTCGGGCGGAAACTACGCGCTGGCTGCTGCGCGGGCGCTGTGTGAAAATACGGAGCTGTCCGCGAAGGAGATTGCGCTGAAGTCTCTTCACATCGCGGCTTCCATCTGCGTCTTCACCAACGACAATATCTATGTGGAGGAGCTATGAACAACGAATTGACGCCGCGCGAGGTTGTCCGGGAGCTTGACCGCTATATCGTCGGCCAGGATGAAGCCAAGCGGATGGTGGCGATCGCGCTGCGCAACCGCTACCGCCGCGCGCGCGTGCCGGACAATATGCGCGAAGAGATATACCCTAAGAATATTCTGATGATGGGGCCGACCGGCGTCGGCAAGACAGAGATTGCCCGGCGCCTTGCCAAATTGGTCAACGCTCCTTTTGTGAAGGTGGAGGCGACCAAGTTTACCGAGGTCGGATATGTCGGCCGCGATGTGGAGGGCATTGTACGCGACCTGGTGGAAAACGCCATCCGTCTGGTTCGGGAAGAACACACGGCGCGGGTTAAGGTGCGCGCGGAGGTACTGGCGGAGGACAGGCTGGTCAGCCTGCTGACGGACCCTGTGCAGAGGCCGGTACAGAATCCGATTGACATCCTGCTGGGCACGCGGAACAAACAGCCGGAAGTTTCCGAGGAAGAAAAAATCAGACTCACCGGAAAACGCTCCGAGATAGAGCAGCAGCTGAAACAGGGCTTGCTTGAGGATCACGAGGTGCAGGTTGAGGTGGAAGAAGCTGCCCCTCAGCTGGAGGTGGGCGGCAGCGCCATCAATATCGGAGACATGATGGGCGGGATGCTTCCGCGTAAAACCAAGATGCGCCACGTCAAAGTCAGAGAAGCGCGTAAGATTCTGGTGGCGGAAGAGTCTCAAAAGCTGATTGACGAGGATGCGGTCAAGGAAGAGGCCATCCGCCGAGCCGAGCAGCAGGGCATTGTGTTTATTGACGAAATCGACAAGATCGCCGGCCGCTCCAGCGGTCAGGGGCCGGATGTTTCCCGGGAAGGCGTGCAGCGCGATATCCTGCCGATTGTAGAAGGAAGCACCGTCAATACCAAGTATGGCGCGGTGCGAACGGATTTTATGCTGTTTATCGCCGCCGGCGCCTTCCATGTCGCCAAGATCAGCGACCTGATCCCTGAGCTGCAGGGACGCTTCCCGGTGCATGTCAAGCTGAATTCACTTAGCCGCGAGGATTTTGTGCGCATTCTGACCCAGCCTGACAACGCGCTGACGCGCCAGTACGCCGCTTTACTGGAGGTAGATAAGGTTACCCTGAGCTTTGATGAGGAGGCGCTTGAAGAAATAGCGGATGCCGCCTGCAACGCCAATACGCTCAGCGAGGATATCGGGGCAAGACGCCTTCACGGCGTGTTTGAGGAGCTGCTGGAAGATATTTCCTATAACGCGGGCGGCAGCGATATGCCGCAGGTAGAACTCAGAATCACGGCGGAATATGTCAGGCAGCACGTCAGCGCAGCGAAAAAGGAAGATCTAAAGAAGTACATCCTGTAAACAGCCTGCCAGCCCCTCCATCCTATGAAACGATGAGAGGGGCTTTTCATGCTTCTTGCGGCGCTCTGGCGCAGCATGTATAATGCAGACTGGCATGATGCCAAAGGAGTATTGTGATGTTTGAAAAATTAAAGTCGGCTTTTGGCCTTGGGCCGGAGGCCCAGCTGAAGCCGCTGAAGAAAATAGCCGACAGCATCGAAGCGCTGGAAGCGGGAATGGAGAAGCTCAATGACGCGGAGCTGGCCGGCAAAACGGAGGAATTCAGGCGTCGTCATCTGGAAGGCGGCGAGACGCTGGATCAGCTGCTGCCGGAAGCCTTTGCCGTGGTTCGCGAGGCCGCGAAACGCACGCTGGGCATGCGACCTTTCTATGTACAGCTGATCGGCGGCATCGTGCTGCATCAGGGAAGAATCGCCGAGATGAAAACCGGTGAGGGAAAAACTCTGACGGCCTGCCTGCCTGCCTATCTGAACGCGCTGGATGGCCAGGGGGTTCATATCGTTACCGTCAACGATTACCTGGCCAAGTTTCAGGGCGAGGAGATGGGTAAGCTTTTCCGCTTTCTCGGCATGAGCGTCGGCATCATTGTGCATGACCTGAGCAACGATCAGCGCCGGGAAGCCTATGCCTGCGACATTACTTACGGCACCAACAACGAGATGGGTTTTGACTATCTGCGCGACAACATGGTGATTTACCGCCGCGATATGGTGCAGCGCGGCCATCACTACGCTGTGGTCGACGAGGTGGACTCCATCCTGATCGATGAAGCCCGTACCCCGCTGATCATTTCCGGGCAGGGCGATAAGCCGACCGATATGTACGAGAAGGCCGACCGCTTTGTCAGCAGGCTCAGGAACGAAACGGATTATACCGTCGAAGAAAAAGAAAAGAGCGTAGTATTCACTGAAGAAGGCACGGCCAAGGCCGAGGCCGCTTTCGGCATCACAAACCTGTCTGACCCTGAGAACAATGACCTCAATCATTATCTGATTCAGGCGCTTAAGGCCAATGTGCTGATGAAGCGCGACATTGATTATGTGGTGCAAAACGACGAGGTTGTGATCGTTGACGAGTTTACCGGCAGGCTGATGGTCGGCCGGCGCTACTCGGACGGGCTGCACCAGGCTATTGAAGCCAAGGAACATGTCAAGGTGGAAAGAGAGTCGAAGACGCTGGCGACCATCACTTTCCAGAACTATTTCCGCATGTATTCCAAGCTCTCCGGCATGACGGGCACGGCCAAAACGGAAGAGGAGGAATTTCAGGGCATCTACAGCCTGGATGTCGTGCAGATTCCGACCAACATGCCGATGATCCGCGACGACCTCAATGATGTGGTCTATCGCACCAAGAAGGGCAAGTTTGATGCCGTTGTGGAGGAGATCATCCGCCGCCATGCCACCGGCCAGCCGCTGCTGGTGGGTACCATTTCGGTTGAGGTATCGGAGATGCTCAGCCGCATGCTGAGCCTGAGGGGTATTCAGCATGAGGTGCTGAACGCGAAGCACCACGCAAGAGAAGCGGCCATCGTGGCGCAGGCGGGTCACTTTGGCGCTGTGACGATTGCGACCAACATGGCTGGGCGCGGTACCGATATTCTGCTGGGCGGCAACCCGGATTTTCTTGCGCGCAAGGCCATGGCCCGCGAAGATTACTCCGAGGATATGATCGAGCAGGCGACAGGCCGCAATGAGAATGTGGATGAGGAAACGCTTGCCGCGAGAAAACGCTACCGCGAGCTGCGAGATGAGTTTAAGCAGACGACGGATAAGGAGCATGAGCAGGTCGTGCAGGTCGGCGGCCTTCATATCATCGGTACCGAGCGCCATGAGAGCCGCCGCATTGACAACCAGCTGCGCGGGCGCGCCGGCAGGCAGGGTGATCCCGGTTCTTCCCAGTTCTTTATTTCGCTGGAAGACGACCTGATGCGCCTGTTCGGCGGTGAAAGAATCCAGCCTCTGATTGCGAGGCTCGGCATGGAAGAGAACGTGCCGCTGGAAGCCGGCATGCTGACCAAGCAGATAGAAAACGCGCAGAAGCGCATTGAGAGCCGCAACTTCGAAATCCGCAAAAGCGTGCTTCGCTATGACGACGTGATGAATCAGCAGCGCGAGCTTATCTACAGGCAGCGTCGTCAGGTGCTGGAGGGCGAGAACATGCGTGACTCGCTGGTCGGTATGGCGGACAAGCTGATTGAAGAAGCCGTTGCCAGGTTCTGCGCGGGTGAAAACAAAGACTGGGATGTGACGGGCCTTGGCGAATATCTTGAACGCCTGTGCATTCCCGCGGGCACCCTCAAGGCGAATGCTGACGCGATGGGCGGATTCAATAAAGAAGGCCTTTCCGATTTCCTGAAAAAAACGGCTCATGCTTTCTATGAAAAGCGTGAGGAAGAGATTTCCGGCCTTGGCATCGATATGCGTGAACTGGAAAGAAATGTGCTGCTGCGCAGCGTGGATACGCGGTGGATGGATCATATCGACGCGATGGATCAGCTGCGCGATGGCATTGGCCTTCGCGCTTATGCCCAGCGCGATCCCGTGAACGAATACAAGATGGAAAGCTATGACATGTTTGATGAGATGGTGCGCCTGCTTCAGGAGGACGCGGTGAGAACCCTCTATCAGCTGCGCATCGAGAAGGCGCCGGAACGCCGCGAAGTGGCTAGACCTACGGTTGCTGTTGGCGCCGGGGATGCCGCCCCCGCGCCTAAAGCCGCTCTTCCGCAGATAAGGAAAGGCGAGAAAATCGGCCGCAACAGCCCCTGCCCCTGCGGCAGCGGAAAGAAATATAAAAACTGCCACGGCGCGAATGCCGGACTGAATGCCTGATCTTGTGAGACTTGGAGAATAACGATGATTGTAGAACTTGAAAAATACCGCGTGGATCTGGACGCGCTCAGAAGCCGCCTGACGGAGGTTGGCGACGGGCTGCACATCAGCCAGATGGAGCAGGAGCTTCTTGAACTGCGCGAAGAGCTGAATGCCCCGGGTTTTTGGGATGATCTGGACAGGTCGCGCGCTGTCAATCAGCGTATTTCTTCGATTGAATCGAAGATCAATCACTACAATCATCTGCAGACCATGTGCGACGACATCGATACCATGATGGAGCTTGCGGATGATGAAAACGATCAGTCGATGGCTGATGAAGCAGGGGAAGAGCTGGAAAAGCTGGACCATCAGGTGGAGATGCTGGCGCTGGAGACCCTGATGCGGGGCGACTATGACTCGCACGACGCCATCCTTTCCCTGCATGCGGGGGCCGGCGGCACAGAGGCCCAGGATTGGACGCAGATGCTCTACCGCATGTACACCAGATACTGCGAGCGCGCCGGTTTCAAGGTTACGCTGCTTGATTATCTGGATGGCGATGAGGCAGGTACCAAATCAGCCACTTTTGAAGTGACGGGCGAGAACGCCTATGGCTATCTCAGGGGAGAGAAAGGCGTTCACCGCCTGGTGCGCATCAGCCCCTTTGACTCAAATGCCCGCAGACATACATCCTTTGCTTCGCTGGACGTGGCGCCGGTTATTGAGGATGACGGGAAGATTGAGATCAATATGGAAGAGGTTCGCGTAGATACCTACCGATCCACGGGCGCTGGCGGTCAGCATGTCAACAAAACGGACTCTGCTGTCCGCTTGACGCATATCCCGACGGGCATCGTCGTTTCCTGCCAGAATGAGCGCAGCCAGGTTCAGAACAAGGAAAAGGCCATGCAGATGCTGCGCGCCAGACTTCTCGAACTGCATGAGCGTGAGAAGGAAGAGCAGATGGCGGATATCAAGGGCGAAATGAAGAAGATTGAGTGGGGCAGCCAGATCCGCTCCTACGTCTTCCAACCCTACACGATGGTGAAAGATCACCGCACCGGCTATGAATCAGGCAATATTACGGACGTGATGGACGGCAATCTGGATGGCTTTATTACCGCCTATCTGAAGATGCAATAATGCGGACGACCGCCGTTTTACTGCGCATCCTGCTGCCCGCCCTGCTGATATTCTGCCTTGCGGCTTATCTGGCGGGGGTTCTTGCTTCTTTTGCTCTGGATGCGGACAGAATGCAGGCCAAGTTTGAGCTCTATTCCAATCCTGAACTGTCCGGCCTTGAGGCCGGACAGTATGCTTCTCTTGCGAAGTCCATTACAGGCTACTTGAACCACGACAGAGAAAGCGCCCAGCTGGAGCTTATTCGTTTTGGCGAGAAACAGGAGACCTTTTCCGAGAAGGAATTGTTACATCTCAGCGATATCAGGTGGCTGGTGGATACCGCCAAATTGCTGCGCCTTCTTGCTCTGGGGATGGCAGCGCTGGGCCTTGCGGTATTTTTTGTGCTGCGCAAGCTGAACCCTGGCTTGCTCAAGCGTGTAAGGCCGCAAAAGACGCTTGCCGGGTCGCTGATCGCTATATTCGTTCTTGCTGTTGCGTTGACGGCCTGGGCCTTGGCTGATTTTGACTCGCTGTTCTACCTGTTCCATCAAATTCTGTTCAGAAATGACCTTTGGCTGCTGAACCCGCAGAAAGACCTGTTGATTCAACTGATGCCGTCTGCTTTCTTCACATCCTATGGTCAGGATTTTTTGAAGCAGACCTGGCCTGTGTTGCTTTCTCTGCCTCTGGCGGCTTACGCATTTTTCAAAGCAGGGAGGGCTGAAAAATGACCTATCTCAAAAGGATGAAAGATCAGGCGGCTGCCCTGCTTGGCCGTGGGAAGGTCAGGATTCTTGCCATTGAATCCTCCTGCGATGAAACCGCGGCGGCGGTGGTGGAAGACGGGCGCAGGGTACTTTCAAACTGCGTTTATTCGCAGATTGACCTGCACAGCGTCTACGGCGGGGTTGTGCCGGAAATTGCCAGCCGCGCCCATGTGGAGAAGATATCATTCATCGTCAAGGCGGCGCTGGACGAAGCCGGACTTGATTTGAAGGGCATTGATGCCATCGCGGTCACCAGTGGCCCCGGTCTGGTAGGGGCCCTGCTTGTGGGCGTCAGCTATGCCAAGGGACTGGCCGCTGCGCTTGATAAACCGCTGATTGCGGTCAATCATATTGAAGGACACATCTGCGCCAATTACCTCTCGGCTCCACAGCTTGACCCGCCTTACCTTTGCCTGGTCGTGTCGGGCGGGCACAGCCATCTGATAATGGTGGAGGAGGGAGACCAATACAGGCTGATTGGCTGCACGCAGGATGACGCGGCGGGAGAGGCCTTCGATAAAGCGGCCAGGGTGCTGCGCCTTCCTTACCCGGGTGGCCCGAAGCTTGACAGGGCGGCAGAAACCGGAGATGCAGAGCGCTTCGTACTGCCGCACCCGCATACTGAGGGCAGATATGATTACAGCTTTTCAGGACTGAAGACCGCTTTTATCAATCTGACCCATAAAATGGTGCAAAATGGAGAAGCGCTGCCGACTGAAGACCTGGCGGCTTCCTTCAGAAAAGCTGTTGTTGACCAGTTGACCGGGAAATGCATGCTGGCCGCGGTAGAATTGAAGCAAAGCCGGCTGGCCCTTGCGGGAGGCGTTTCTGCCAACCGGCTTCTGCGGGAGAGAATGCAGCAGGAATGCGAAAAACACGGCATCGAATTGTTTATGCCCGAGCTCAAATATACGGGTGACAACGCCGCGATGATCGGGTCGGCAGGCTTCAGAAGGCTGAGCCACCTGCAGTTGGTAGGACTTGATCTGAACGCGGTTCCGTCGCTGAGACTGGTTTAACGCGCTTTTCGAAGCGTAATTTTATGAATTTGTGGGCGGACGCCCAAGCGCACGGGCATCAGCGAGGTACCGACGCCGTGCGATACCATCAGGCGGCCACCGTGTACCTCCATCCAGCCTCTGGCATAGGTATCGCCGTAGGCACTGGACGAATGCAGGCTGTGCCCGGCAATGACCAGCTGCCCGCCATGGGTATGCCCGCACAGGGCAAGGTCGAAACGGAAGCCTTCTGCTTTCTCTGCCTGCGGCAGTATGTCCGGTGAATGCGGAACAAAAATCGTAAACTTTGCGTCCCGGACGGCGGGCAGAATGGAATCGAAGAGCGGCTTTCCTTCCAGAATATCATCGGTGGCGCATACGCAAATGGTATTACCTTCTCTTTCAAGAGAAACGCAGCTATTTTTTAACAGACAAATGCCCCGGGAAGCAATTTCCGCCTCCAATGTCCTGATTTCTTCCGGGCTTCCCAGCAGATCGTGGTTGCCGATAACAGCATAGACGCCCTGCTTTGCCGCCAGAGCGGGAATAACTGTGAAGAATTCCGTACCGGTTCGGGCTGTTTCTCCGTAATCGCCGCCCAGAATGATGACATCGGCGTTCATGGCATTCAGCCGTATCACAAGCTCGGCTGCCCGGCCTGTGTCAAAGAAGGCGCCGAAATGAATATCTGAGGCATAGGCAATGACAAAGCCGTCAAAAGCTTCGGGCAGATTGTCAAAGGCCGCCTCTTCCGCGACTGTATCAAGCTGCGCGGAAAGCCAGAAAGGATAGAGTAATTTTGAAGAAGT
>CAYZTQ010000007.1:38136-42143 GCA_964481445.1 uncultured Christensenella sp.
TGCATGTTTTGAGACGCGTTCAGGGATTTACACAAGTATTAAACTATGCTATTATAAACACTGTGGTTTGAACCTTATGCTCGGGCAGGCGATTCTCCACGCCCGTCTGTGTGTATGGCAATTGAAGAAGGGGAGCGCCACGCCCCGCAAGGAGGATACCATGGATAAGCAGCGCAAGCAGGAAATCATCAAGACCTATGGCCGCACTGAGGGCGACACCGGCTCTCCCGAAGTACAGATCGCGCTTCTGACCGAACGCATCAACCATCTGAACGAGCATCTGCAGCTCAATAAGAAAGATCATCACAGCCGGCGCGGTCTGCTGCTGATGGTCGGTCATCGCCGCGGTCTGCTCGACTATCTGATGAAGACCGATATCGAACGTTACCGCACGCTGATTGGGCAGCTGAACCTGCGTAAATAAGGCAAGCAAGGGCCCGGGACCATGCAAGGCCCCGGCCCTTTTATATCGTCTCAGGCAGGGGAGCCTGAGATGTGAGGAAGAAGGAGTAGAGAGAAATGGAAGCAAGAAAATACACAATGGATTACGCGGGCCGGCCGCTCACTTTTGAATTCGGCCGTTATGCCGAGCAGGCTGCCGGTTCCGTGTTGCTGCGGTATGGTGATACTGTTGTCATGGTCAATGTGACCTATTCCGAAGCGCCGCGTGAGGGGCAGGATTTCTTCCCTCTGAGCGTCGATTTTGAAGAAAAACTCTATGCTGCCGGCAAGATTCCCGGCGGATTTATTAAGCGCGAGACCCGCCCCACCGAGAAGGCGACCCTGACCGCCCGTTTGATTGACCGCCCGATCCGTCCGCTGTTCCCCAAGGGCATGCGGAACGATGTGCAGGTGGTTGCCACCGTGCTGTCCGTGGACGTGGACAACCCGCCGGATGTGCCCGCCATGATCGGTTCTTCCATCGCTCTGTGCGTCAGTGACATCCCGTGGGCCGGCCCGACCGGCTCTGTCACGGTGGGCCGGGTCAACGGCCAGTTCATCATGAACCCCAATGAAAAGGAGCGCGCGGTCAGCGACCTGCACCTGACGGTTTCCGGCACCAAGGACGCCATCATGATGGTGGAAGCCGGGGCCAATGAGGTTTCCGAAGAAGTGATGCTGGAAGGCATCATGAAGGCGCACGAGGTAATCAAAGAACTGGTGGCGTTCCAGGAGAAGATCATTGCCGAGATCGGCAAGCCCAAGCGTGAGTTTCCCCTGTTTGTCACGGGCGATGATATCAAGGCTGCAGTACGCGAATATGCGTTTGATAGAATCAAGTGGAGCTTTGACACCACCGACCGTCAGGAGCGCCAGCAGCGCGAGGAAGAGGTCAAGAAGGACGTTATGGCGCATTTCGCCGAGACCTTTGAAGGCCGCGAAGGCGAAGTGGATGAAGCCATTTACGGTCTGAACAAAGAAGTGATGCGCCGTAAGATTCTTGATTTCGGCATTCGTCCCGACGGCCGCACAACGACGGAAGTGCGCCCGATCTGGTGTGAGGTCGGCGTGCTGCCCCGCACGCATGGCAGCGCGGTATTTACCCGCGGCCAGACCCAGGTGCTGAACGTCACCACGCTCGGTTCGCTGCGCGAGGTGCAGATTCTGGACGGCCTTTCCAACGAAGACTCCAAGCGTTACATTCACCACTACAACATGCCGCCCTACGCGACGGGCGAAGCGGGCCGCATGCGCGCCCCGGGCCGCCGCGAAATCGGCCACGGCGCTCTGGCGGAGCGCGCGCTTGAGCCCATGATCCCCAGCGAGGCGGAGTTCCCGTATGCGCTGCGCCTTGTCAGTGAGGTGCTCAGCTCCAACGGTTCTTCTTCCATGGCCTCTGTCTGCGGCAGCACCCTGTCGCTGATGGACGCGGGCGTGAAGATCAAGGCTCCCGTGGCGGGCGTTGCCATGGGCCTGATCAAGGACGATCAGTCCGACAAGGTATCGGTGTTGACGGATATTCAGGGCCTTGAAGATTTTCTCGGCGATATGGACTTTAAGGTGGCAGGCACCATGAACGGTATTACCGCCATCCAGATGGACATCAAAATCAAGGGGATTGACGAGCCCATTCTCCGCCAGGCGCTCAAACAGGCGCTGGACGGCAGGCTGCACATCTTGAAAATCATGCTGGATACCCTGCCGCAGCCGAGGGAAGAGCTGAGCAAGTTCGCGCCCAAGATCGTGACCTTCATGATCAATCCCGATAAGATCCGCGAAGTCATCGGACCCGGCGGCAAGATGATCAATAAGATTATCGCGGATACCGGCGTTAAGATTGATATTGACGATGACGGACGCGTGGCAATCGCCACCCCAGATGATGAGGCCGCCGCCAAGGCGCGCAAGATCATCGAAGGGATCGCGAAGGATGTGGAAGCCGGCGAAGTATATCAGGGCCGTGTTGTGCGAGTCATGAGCAATCTGGGCGCCTTCATTGAGCTGCTGCCCGGCAAAGATGGGCTGCTGCATATCTCCAAGCTTTCCAACGAGCGCGTTGAGAAGGTGGAGGATGTGCTGAATGTCGGCGACGAGGTAGAGGTCAAGGTGCAGGAGATTGATTCTCAGGGCCGTGTCAACCTGATCAGGAATGACATCGTGTATGAACGCAAATCCTTCTCGCCCCGTCCCCAGGGAGACAATAGCCACCGCGCGGGCGGCAGGCCGCCCCGCCGTGACGGACGCAGCTAAGCGGGCATTTTCAGTACTATAACAGCGGGAACCTGTGTGTCATCTGCATGCAGGTTCCCCTTTCAATCAGGAGATTTCATGGTAGAGAAATATACGCTTTCAAACGGCCTGCGCGTCATCATGGAGAGAATGCCGCATTTACGCTCGGCTTCCATCGGCGTATGGGTAAAGGCCGGTTCGATGCTGGAAAAACCGTGTGAAAACGGTCTTTCGCACCTGATGGAACATATGGCGTTCAAAGGAACGGCCAGCAGGAGCGCGCGGGAACTGGCAGTAGAGATGGACGCTATTGGCGGCCATATGAACGCTGCCACCAGCAAACTGTATACCTCGTATTACGCGAAAGTATGCACCAGCGACCTTGAAAAGGCTGTGGATCTTCTTGCCGACATCGTGCGCCGCCCCTTGATTGCGGAAAAAGACCTTGAAAACGAGAAGCGCGTCATCACCGAAGAAATCGCCATGGTGGATGATTATCCGGAGGACAGCGTCTTCGACCTGCTGCATGAGGCGCTGTACAGCGGGCAGTCGCTGGCTATGCCAATCATCGGCACGCGGGAAGGGGTACAGGGCTATACAAGGCAGCAGGTCGTTGATTTCAGGTCGTTGCATTACAATGCGGCCAATACCGTTATCTCCATCGCAGGCGGTTTCAGACGGGATGAGTTTCTTGGAATGCTGGAAGAAAAGTTTGGCGGTTGGGAGCAGGGAAAAGAAGCGCAGTACCCATCTTCGCGTGCTAACGAATCTCCGCGCAGGCTGTATAAGGACAAGAAGTCTGAACAGACGCATGTTTGCCTTGGCTATGCTGGCCTTGCGCAGGGAGACGCCCGCCGCTACAGCATGATGGTATTCAACGCGATTTTCGGGGGCGGCGTTTCCTCACGTCTTTTTCAAAAAGTCAGGGAGGAACGCGGGCTGGTTTACAGCATTTATTCCTCTCCGACGGCCTTTCCGGGAAGCGGGGATTTTACCATCTATTCCGCTGCCACGCCCAGAAACAGCTCCCGTGTGCTGCCGCTTATCCAAAAGGAGTTTGAAAACCTGATCCGCGAGGGAATAACGGACAGCGAGCTCAAGCAGGCAAAAGCGCAGCTGCGCACCTCCTTTGTGCTTTCGCAGGAGAGCGCCTACGCCAGAATGAGCTATCTGGGTTCGCAGCATTTGATGAATCTGCCGCTGACGAGCGCGGCGCAGACCCTGAGCGGCATTGAGAAGGTAAGAGAGAAAATGGTGATTGATTTGGCTGAAGAAATTTTCAGCCAGACCCCCTGCCTGGCCGCCGTGGGACAAGGGGCTGCCAGACTCGTGCGATA
>CAYZTQ010000008.1:0-41434 GCA_964481445.1 uncultured Christensenella sp.
GCTGCTGTTGCTGCTGGCGCCTGGCCTGCTCCTGCGGGTTGAGCTGCACGCTCATGCCTTCCGACAGGTAGCCGGGGTTGAGCGGGATGACATAGGTCTGCGTCGCGTCCTGCGAGACGATGTTGACTGGCACGATGAACATGCCCTCGCGGAACTGCACCACCACGCCTACCACGCCGTCCTTGGAGACGATGGCCGAGTTGGGCACCGCGTAGGTGATGATGGAGGTGGAAAGCTGCACATGGCAGCCGCGGATATTGAGCACAGGCTCCACCGACGAGGTCACCTTGAGCCGCACCAGCAGGTCGCCGCCCGAGCGGGTCACGCCCGTCACTTCGCCGGGCACGGTGGTGTTGTCAAAGCTCTCGATCATGACCTGGTACACGTCGCCGATGGCGGGGTTCCAGGTCTGGTCGTCGGCCAGCATCAGAACGCTCCACTCGTAGGGGCGCACCAGCCGGTAGACGTCGGTGATGTCGCGCCCGCGCTGAAAGGTATCGGGCACTACGCCGTTATACATGGCGCGCACCTGGGAGGGGCTGTAGCTTTCCAGCGTGCCGAGGTTCAGCGCGTCCTCAAAGCCGTCGGTATAGAAGCTGACGATGCCGTTGTCGCCCGCGGTGTACTGCTTGGTCCAGGTGTCGATGCGCTGCATCTGGTTGCGCTCGTTGTCGTACAGGCGGGTCAGCTTGGTATCGTCCGGGTACTTCTGCCGGAGGTAGTCGTAGCGGGCCACCACGGCCTCTGAGAGCAGCGCCTCCTGGTTGAGCAGGCTGCCCTGAAAGCCCTGCACCAGCGAGCGGGTCTCGACCGCGCGGTTGAAAATGGTGGTTTCCAGCAGCTGCAGGCGCGTATCGGGCGTATCGCTCTGCGAGCGCAGCAGGTTGAGATAATCCTTGATCTGCTTTCTGTAGTTGCCCAGCTGCGTAAACTCGCGGTTGGAAAAGCCGGTGGCGTAGACGGTGCACACCGGGTCGCCGCGGCTGACGGAGGCGTTCTCCTGCGCGATGTACACGATGTCGGACACGCCCTCCTGCGTGTAGACCACTTCGTCGCGCACAATGACGGCGCTGCCGGAGTAGGTGCTGCCCTGCTCCTTCACCGTCACGATGGCGGTGCGCGCCTCCTGGTTGTTGACCAGCTGGGTGATGCCCATCACGCCGAGGATGGTCACCAGAATGCCCAGACCGATATACAGGTAGACCATGATGCTGCGCTGGCGCGGCGGCGCCTGATAGGGCACGCGGTCGGGCGCGCCCTGGCCGGGCGGCGGCGCGCTGCCCATGGGCGCGGAGGGCCCCTGCGGGCCGGGCGTCAGCGGATACTGCGGAAACTGGTCAAAGGGGTTCTGCTGCTGCGGGGGCGCCACGATCGGCCCCTCGTAGGCGGGGGGCATGCCGGGCGGCGTCTGCCGCTGCTGCGGCGCGCCCATCGGCCTTGCCGGGGTAAAAAAATCCTGCCCCCCTGCCTGCGGCGCCCCCTGCTGCGGGGGCTGCGGCGGGCGGTAGCCCGGCTCTGCCTGAAAATAATCCTGCTGTCCCCAGCCCTCGTCCGGCCGGGGGATGCCGTTTTGCATGAACCCTCCAAGGCGCGGGGTTGCCCCCTGTTCTTGTGCCTGCATAGAATACAGCGAATAAGCAGAATTGTAAAGAAATCGTAACACTCACGCGGCGCAAAAGGGCCCGGCGCGGCGGCGCGGAAGGCCGCGCGGACGGGTGGTTTTCTTGACAAAGAAAGGGCCCGTCGGTATGATGTGCATTGAGAAACGGAGGCTTGTTAACGATGCCGGAAAAGCTGACCATGGATAAACTGACCGCCCTTTGCAAGGTGCGCGGCTTTATTTTCGCGGGCTCGGAGATTTACGGAGGGCTGGCCAATACCTGGGATTACGGCCCCCTGGGCGTGGAGTTTAAAAACAACATCAAAAAGGCCTGGTGGAAGAAGTTTGTGCAGGAAAGCCGCACCAACGTGGGGCTGGATTCTTCTATATTAATGAACCGTCAGGTCTGGGTGGCCTCGGGCCACGTCGGCAACTTCAACGACCCTTTGATGGACTGCAAGGCCTGCAAGGCGCGCTTCCGCGCCGACCAGCTGATTGAGGATTTTGCCGCCAAACAGGGCGAACCTGTGCGCGCCGACGGCTGGAGCAACGAGGAGCTGGAAAGGTATATCGAGGAGAAGGCCATCCCCTGCCCCGTCTGCGGCAAGCACGATTTTACGGGCATCCGCAAGTTCAACATGATGTTCAAGACCCATCAGGGCGTGACGGAGGACAGCGCGGCCGAGATCTACCTGCGCCCCGAGACTGCGCAGGGCATCTTCGTCAACTTTAAAAACATCGTGCGCGCCACGCGCCGCAAGCTGCCCATGGGCGTGTGCCAGGTGGGCAAGAGCTTCAGAAACGAGATCACGCCCGGCAACTTCATCTTCCGCACGCGCGAATTCGAGCAGATGGAGATGGAGTTTTTCTGCAAGCCCGGCGAAGACCTTGAGTGGTTCAGCTACTGGCGCGGCTTCTGCCGCGACTGGCTGCTCAGCCTCGGTATGAAAGAGGAAAACCTGCGCCTGCGCGACCATAAGAAGGAAGAGCTGAGCCACTATTCCAAGGCGACGACGGACTTTGAGTTCCTCTTCCCCTTCGGCTGGGGCGAGCTGTGGGGCATTGCCGACAGGACGGATTTTGACCTCAAGGCCCACGAGAGCACCAGCGGCGAAAGCATGGAATATATCGACCCCGTGACCAACGAGCGCTTCATCCCCTATGTGGTGGAGCCCTCCGTGGGCGTGGAGCGTCTGGCGCTCAGCTTCCTGTGCAACGCCTATGAGGAGCAGGAGCTTGAAAACGACAGCCGCGTCGTGCTGCACCTGCACCCGGCGCTGGCGCCCTACAAGGCCGCCGTGCTGCCGCTGCAAAAGAACAAGCTGGGCGAAAAGGCCCTCAGCGTATACGAAGAACTCAGCCGTTATTACATGGTGGATTATGACGAGACCGGTTCCATCGGCAAGCGCTACCGCAGGCAGGATGAGATCGGCACCCCGCTGTGCATAACGGTGGACTTTGAAACCGAAGAGACGGGCAGCGTCACCGTGCGCGACCGCGACAGCATGCAGCAGGAGCGCGTCGCCATTGACGCCCTCAAAAGCTACATCGAGGAAAAGCTTCGGTTCTGACCGCGCCTCGGCGCCTTAAAGGGGACTGAATAACATGACGAACGATCCATACCGCAACGAGGGGCAGGTGCGCCACCGGCGCTCCGAGCGGCACAGCCGCGCCGTGCCGGACAGGCAGGAAGAGCTGCAGCCGGCCTATCACCGGGATGATGCCGCCCCTCTGCCGCTTGGCAGCGAGACCGCGGGCATTCCGCAAGCGCCCCGTCCGCAGCCGGTGCCCCGCCCGGGGCAGCAGCCGCTGCCGCCGCGCCCGCTGGGCCCGGTCAGCTATGATGATGACCGCTTTTCCGCCCCCGTTTCCTCCCGCAGGGACGAGGACGACGGCGATGAGTATGAGGACGATTATCCGCCCCTGTGGCCCAAATTCCTGGCGCTGGCCCTCGGGCTTTTGCTGGTGATTGCCGCCGGGCTGTATTTCCTTGTGCCCGAAGGCAGCAGCGGCATCCTGGGCGGCCTGCGCGGGGGCCTCGGCGGCGCCGTGAACGGCGTCAAGAAGCTGGTGGGCATCGCCGAAGAAAAGAAGCCCCAGCTCATCAAGTTTGAAACACCGGAAGCGACCGGTCAGACCGGCGTGCGCACTGTGTTTACCTTTACCGCCGATATGCCGGTCGACAGCGTGCGCATGGTGGACGAGGTGGGCAGCGAGGTCATCGGCCAGCTGGCCAAGATCGACCCCGAAGGCACGGTCTGGACGCTGAGCGTCGTGTTCGACCAGCCCCGCAGCGGCATCTACCGCGGCGACGTGCTGCTCAAGGAAGTCTGGTATCAGGGCGATAAGACGATCGCCTTCACCGCCTATGAGCCGACCCCGAGCCCCGAGCCGACAGTCGCCGCCACGATGGAGCCCACCTCTACCCCCGAAGTGATGCCGACGGATGAGCCTTTGGGCAGCAAGGGCGGCTTTGTGGTCGGCGAGGCGCAGGATACCTTTACCGATACCGGCGATGACCTGACAGCCGAGACAAGCGCCGAGCCTGCGATGGAAGCGGCCGCCACCCCCGAACCCTTCGTGGTGCGCCGCCAGACGCCCGAGGCGACTGCGGCTGCGGAAACCCCGGCCGATACCGGCCTGACGGCTGAGGATCAGCCCGCGGATGAGGCCATGGATACCGCCGCCGTGACGGCGGACGAAACCGCGCCCGAAGACACCGCTGCCGCTGACAATACCGCGGCTGCCGACGACGCCATGGTGGCCGATGATACGATGGCTGCCGCGAACGATACAGCGGCGCAGACGCAGGATACGACCGCGCAGAGCGAATGGGATCAGTTTACCCAGCAGGCCGCTTCGGGCAGCCAGAGCGAATGGGATGAGCCGACGGACGGCGCGCAGACGGCGGACGGAGCCCAGGCTGCCGATACCACGAAGGCGCCCGGCGGCGCGGGCATGGCCCTGCTGGCCATGGAGCCTGACGAGGGCGCCCTGCCCTCCGCGCTCAAAATGAAGGAAGACGTGTACCAAAAGGGCAAGCGTGTTAAGGAACTCTCGCGCGCGGCCTCTCTCAACATGCCCGGCCCCGGCGAGTACGCCAGCTATGAGGGCGGCGTGTTCACCTTCCGAGGCGACGCTTTCCGCGGCAACGCGGCCTTCGGCACGGCGGAAATGCCGCTTGAGCAGATGTCCATCCTGTGGAAGGCGCCTCTGGGCAGCCTGCGCACGGGCGAAGGCACGCTGTGGGGCCTGGGCTGGACCAGCCAGCCCGCCATCGTCAAGTGGTCGGTGGAAGTGCGCCAGATGATGAACATCGTCGAGGCCAAGAAGGATGTCAAGGCTCTCAAGGAAGTCATCGTCGGCGCCCAGGACGGCAAGGTCTACTTCTTCGACCTCAACGACGGCGTGGCCACGCGCAGCCCCATCGACATGGGCTACCCGATCAAGGGCTCGGTCGCCGTCGATACGCAGGGCCGCCCGATGCTGGCGGTCGGCCAGGGCATCTCCAAGCTCGCGAACAAGACGGGCCCCATCGGCCTGCATCTGTACGAGCTGATCGGCCAGAAGGAAGCGATGTTCTTAAACGGCCGCAAGACCAAGCAGCAGACCCAGTACTCCACCAACGGCGCCTTCGACGGCACCGCCCTGTTTGACCGCAATACCGATACCATGGTGGTGGCGGGTGAAAACGGCCTGCTGTACACGGTGGCGCTGAACACGGCCTTTGACTATACCGAGAATTTCAGCCTGAAGCTGAATCCCGAAATCACCTTCCTCAAATCCAAGACCGGCGCGCAGAAGGATATGTCCGTCAGCAATGAGGCCAGCGTGGCCATGTACGGCAGGTACGCCTACACGGCGGACAGGCAGGGCATCATCCGCGCGGTGGATACCGACAGCATGAAGACCCAGTGGGCCTTTGACGCGGGCGACAACACCGACGCCACCCCGGCCCTCGGCTTTGACGAGGATGGCAGCCTCGGCCTCTACACCGGCACCACGGTGTTTGCCCGCAGCAGGAAGGCCGGCGCGGCTGTTCTGCGCCGCATCGACGCCATGACGGGCAAAGAGGTCTGGAAGAAGGAAATCATTGCCAAGTACAGCGACGACGAGCGTTCCGGCCTGAAGGCCAGTCCCGTGGTCGGCGAAAAGAGCCTGAAGGATTTGGTGTTCTTCACCGTCAACCGCGCGGGCGACGGCTCTGCCGCTACGGTCTATGCGCTCAACAAGCAGACGGGCGAAGAGGTGTGGAGCTTCCCGTTGAACACGAATACCGTCTCCTCGCCTGTTGCGGTATACAACGCCGAGGGCAGGGGCTACCTGATCCAGGCGGATGAAAAGGGCATGCTGTACCTGCTCAACGCGCAGACCGGCGAGCAGATTTACACGCTGGATCTGGGGGCCTCCGTGGACGGCTCCCCCGCCGTGTACAACGATGTGCTGGTCATCGGCAGCAAGGACAAGGACAACAGCTTCCTGTACGGGATCAGGCTCGAGTAGTCTGTGATAGAAAGGTTTCGCGCCGCCGCGTCCCGGTAGCGCGCCCCGTCTCCCAATTAAAGTTCTTTGGCCCTTTCTTTCAAGAAAGGGCCGTTCCTTTTCGTTTTCTTCTCCATCCTCCCTTTCTCTTTCTTCCCATATCGCGCAAACAATTCACAAAGCCCGCGATTTATGATATGTTGATAGCAGCAAAAAACAAGAGCGTTTCATGACGGAGGCAGATCATATGAACAGACGATATATTGTAGCGCTGGATCAGGGCACGACCTCGTCGCGGGCGGTGGTTTTCACGCCGGAGGGCAGCATTGTGTCGAGCGCGGCGCTGGAGTTCAAGCAGCACTACCCGCAGCCCGGCTGGGTGGAGCACGACCCGGACGACATCCTTTCCACGCAGGTGGAATCGCTGCGCGCGGCGGTGCGCAAGGCGGATATTTCGGCTTCCGAAATCGCGGCCATCGGCATCACCAACCAGCGCGAGACCACGATTCTGTGGGAAAAATCCAGCGGCCGCCCGGTGCACCGCGCCATCGTGTGGCAGTGCAGAAGAACGGCCGAGTATGTGGATAAATTGAAGGCAGCAGGCTATACGGACATGATCCGCGAAAAGACCGGCCTTGTGCCGGACGCCTATTTCTCTGGCACCAAGCTGCAGTGGCTGCTGGATCGCCTGAACCTGCGCGAGCGGGCGAAGAAGGGCGAGCTGTGCTTCGGCACGGTGGACAGCTACCTGGCCTGGCACCTGGTCAAGGGGCATCCCCATGTGACGGACGCCACCAACGCCGGCCGCACGATGCTGTTCAACCTCGCCACCCAGCAGTGGGATGACGAGCTGCTTTCTATCATGGATATCCCGCGCGAGGTGCTGCCCACGGTGGTCGATACCGCGCGCATCATCGGCATGCTGGATGAGGATATCCTCGGTGCGCCCATCCCCGTGGCCTCGCTGGTGGGCGACCAGCACGCGGCCCTGTTCGGGCAGGCCTGCATCGGCACCGGCATGGCCAAGAACACCTACGGCACGGGCTGCTTCATGCTGATGAACATCGGCAGCGAGTTCCGCCTGTCCAAAGCCGGGCTGCTGACCACCATGGCCTGGCGGCTGGACGGTAAGCCCACCTATGCCTTTGAGGGCAGCGTGTTCGTGGGCGGCGCGGCCATCCAGTGGCTGCGGGACGAGATGAAGCTGATCGCGACCGCGGCCGACAGCGAGGCGCTGGCCCGCTCGGTGCCCACCTCGGGCGACTGCTATCTGGTGCCGGCCTTCACGGGCCTCGGCGCCCCATACTGGGATATGTACGCGAGGGGCACGCTGGTGGGCATAACGCGCGGCACGGGCGCGGCGCATATCGTGCGCGCGGCGCTGGAATCCATCGCCTACCAGTCGGCAGATCTGCTGGAGGCCATGACGCGGGACGCGGGCTGCAGGCCGCAGGCCCTGCGCGTGGACGGCGGGGCCAGCGCGAACGGCTTTCTGATGCAGTTCCAGTCCGACATCATGAACCTGCCCATCAACCGCCCCGCGGTGCTGGAGACGACGGCGCTGGGCGCGGCGCTGCTGGCGGGCCTGGCCGCGGGCGTGTACCCGGATGTGGAATCCACCTCAAGGGGCTGGCATGTGGACAGCGAGTTTGAGCCGCAGATGGCGAAAGAGGACAGGGAGAAGGCGCTGAAGGGCTGGCAGCGGGCCGTCAAGGCCGCGCTCTACTGGGCGAAAGAAAAGTAATACCTACCTAACTGACCTACCTGAGTGTTGCGCCGGGCCCCGCGCTGTTGTCGCTCCGGGCCCGGCGTGTTATAATCTATCCCTGCTTTAGGCGGAAAGGGGTTTCATGTATTCAGCGGACGGTTGGCAGGATTTTGAGGTGCTTGATACCGGCGACGGCTACAAGCTGGAGCGCTGGGGCGAGGTGTTGCTTGCGCGGCCCGACCCGCAGGTCATCTGGCCCAAGGGCGACGCCGGGCTGTGGAAGCAGGCGGACGCCGTCTACAGCCGCAGCCGCGAGGGCGGCGGCAGTTGGGAGTACAGGCGCGCCCTGCCCGAGCGCTGGGAGATCGGCTACAAGGGCCTGCGCTTCTATGTGCGCCCCACGGGCTTTAAGCACACCGGCCTCTTCCCCGAGCAGGCCGCCAACTGGGACTGGATGCGGGAGACCCTCTCGGGCAGAAAGAACATGAAGGTGCTCAACCTGTTCGCCTACACCGGCGGGGCCACGCTGGCCTGCATGCAGGCGGGCGCGCACGTCACCCATGTGGACGCCGCCAAGGGCATGACCCAGTGGGCGAGGGAGAACCGCGACCTGTCCGGCCTTCCGCAGGACGGCTGCCGCTTTATCGTGGAGGACGCCATGGCCTTCCTGCGGCGTGAGATCAGGCGGGGCAGGCAGTACGACGGCATCCTGATGGACCCGCCCAGCTACGGCCGCGGTCCCTCGGGCGAGGTGTGGAAGCTGGAGGACGAGCTGTATACGCTGCTGGATACGGCGGCGCAGCTGCTGTCCGACGAGCCCGCCTTTTTTCTGGTCAACAGCTATACCACGGGCTTTCAGCCGACAGTCATCCGCAACCTGATCGAAAAAACCGTCTTCCCCCGCCGCGGCGGCAGGGCGGAGGCCATGGAGCTGGTGCTGCCCGTCACCACGGGCGGGATGCTGCCCTGCGGCTGCTCCGGCCGCTGGACACTGTGAGAGGATGGAGAAAGGCATGCAGGAAACACCGCGCATTCTATTTGAAGACAACCACCTGATCGTGGCGCTCAAGCAGCCCAACCTTCTGGTGCAGGGCGACAGCACGGGCGATCAGGATATGCTGAGCCAGCTCAAAGCCTATATTAAGGAGAAGTACGAAAAGCCGGGCGAAGTCTACCTCGGCCTTGTGCACCGCATGGACAGGCCCGTGGGCGGTCTTCTGTGCTTTGCCAGAACCAGCAAGGCCGCCGCGCGCCTCAGCCGCCAGATCGCGGAGGGCGAGCTTAAGCGCGAGTACGTGGCGGTGGTGGAGGGCCGGGCGAAGGACGCGGACACCCTGCGCGATACCCTCGTCAAGGATGAGAAGACCAACATGGTGCGCGTGGTGCCCAGCTATTTAAGGCAGGGCAAGCCCGCGGTGCTCAGCTACCGCTGCGCGGGCCTGAAGGAAGAATCAAGCCTTGTCGCCGTCAAGCTGGAGACCGGTCGCGCCCACCAGATCCGCGTGCAGATGGCCAACGCCGGCCTGCCGCTGTGGGGCGACAACCGCTACGGCAAGGGCAGGCCCGGCCAGCAAATCGCGCTGTGGGGCATGCGCCTGTCGCTGCTGCACCCCATCACGGGCAAGCAGATGGTGTTTGTGGCGCCTCCGCCCGATTCGGGCGCCTGGGGCGCGTGGAGGAAGGAGCTGGAGGGGCTTGCCGCCATCTGGCCCCAGATTGTGACGCTTGGATAAGATGACGAAACCTTTTGCCTTTGAAATCATCAAGACCTGCGCGCGCACCGGTGCCCGCGCGGGTATTTTGCATACGCCGCACGGCGATATCCCCACGCCCATCTATATGCCCGTGGGCACGCAGGCGGTGGTCAAGGCCATGACGGCCGAAGAGATGAAGGGGCTGGAGGCGAAGATCATCCTCTCCAACACCTACCACCTGCACCTGCGACCCGGTGAAAAGCTGGTGGAAAAGGCGGGCGGCCTGCACCGCTTCATGGATTGGGACAGGCCGATCCTGACCGACTCGGGCGGCTATCAGGTCTTCTCGCTGGAGGGCCTGCGTAAAATCAAAGAGGAGGGCGTCTATTTCCGCAGCCATCTGGACGGCCGGGCGCTGTTCATGGGGCCGGAGGAATCCATGGCCATCCAGCAGGCGCTGGGCAGCGACATCGCGATGGCCTTTGACGTCTGCTCGCCCTACCCCTGCGACCACGAGACCGCGAAGGCGAACATGGAGCGCACGCACCGCTGGGCCGAGCGCTGCAAGGCGGCGCACACGCGGGAGGATCAGGCGCTGTTCGGCATCGTGCAGGGCGCTTTTGACAGAGACCTGCGCATCCAGAGCGTAAAAACACTCAAAGAGATGGATTTTATCGGCTACGGCATCGGCGGCCTTTCCGTGGGCGAGCCCAAGGAGCTGATGTACGAGATGCTGGATGCCATGCAGCCCCATTATGAGGAGCATAAGCCCCGCTACCTGATGGGCGTGGGCACGCCGGACTGCCTGATCGAGGGCGTGGCGCGCGGCATCGACATGTTCGACTGCGTGCTGGCCACCCGTATCGCCAGAAACGGCACCCTCCTGACGCGCCACGGCCGCATGGTCATCAAGAACAAACAGTATGAGGAGGATTTCGGCCCCATCGACCCGGAATGCGACTGCTTTGCCTGCACGCACCATTCCCGGGCCTATATCCGCCACCTGTTCAAGGCGGGCGAAATCACGGGGCCGCGCCTTGCCAGCATCCACAACCTGCGCTATCTGATCCGCCTGATGCAGGAGGTGCGCGAGGCTATTTTGGAAGACCGCCTGCCCGAATACCGCGAGGCCTTCTACCGCGATTTTGACATGACGACAGCCTTTAACAGGGGGGAAGCCTGATGGATCAAGCGCATATCAGCCTGCAGAATCTGAGCTACGCCTACGAGGAGGGCGCGGCCCCCGCGGTCAATCAGGTGAATCTGGATATCCGCAAGGGCGAGTTTGTGGCGCTGCTGGGGCACAACGGCTCGGGCAAGTCGACCATCGCCAAGCTGCTCAACGGCCTGTACACGCCTACGGAGGGCAAGGTGCTCTTGAGCGGCATGGATACGGCGGACGAGCGCTATACCTGGGAGATCCGCAAGCGCTGCGGCATGGTGTTCCAGAACCCTGATAATCAGATCGTCGCCACCGTGGTGCGCGAGGATGTGGCCTTCGGCCTTGAAAACCTCGGCATCCCCTCCGAGCGGATGCCCCGCCTGATCGACGAGGCGCTGAAGGCCGTCAACATGTCCGAGTTTGCCGACCGCGCCCCGCATCTGCTCAGCGGCGGGCAGAAGCAGCGCATCGCCATCGCGGGCATCCTCGCCATGCAGCCCGAGGCCATCGTGCTGGACGAAGCCACCGCCATGCTCGACCCTTCCGGCAGGCAGGAGGTGCTGGAGACGGCGCTGCGCCTCAACCGCGAGCGCGGTGTCACCGTGGTGTGGATCACTCACTTTATGGAGGAGGCCGCCCGGGCCTCCCGCGTGGCCGTGATGTACAAGGGGCATCTGGTGATGGACGGCACCCCGCGCGAGGTCTTTCAGCAGGTGGAAAAAATCCGCCAGTTCCGGCTGGACGTGCCGCCCATGACCCAGCTTGCGCACATGCTGCGCGAGCGGGGCGTCGAGATCCGCGAAGACATCCTGACGACCGACGAAATGCTCAAGGAGGTGCGAGCCATTGCCCATACAGCTTGAGCGCCTCAGCCATACCTATCAGGAGGGCAGCCCCTTCCAGTCGACCGCGCTGCACGAGGTCGACCTGACGATCGAAGACCACGACCTTTTGGCCCTCATCGGCCACACCGGCAGCGGCAAATCCACGCTGGCGCAGCACTTAAACGGCCTGCTTAAGCCCACCGCCGGGCGCGTGCTGCTGGACGGGCAGGATATCAACGACAAATCCAGCGACAAGCGCGCCCTGCGCTTCGCCGTGGGGCTGGTGTTCCAGTACCCGGAGCATCAGCTGTTTGAGGAAACGGTCAAGAAGGATATCGGCTTCGGCCCGCGCAACATGGGCCTGAGCGAAGAAGAGATCGACGCCCGCGTGCGCGAGGCGATGGAGAAGATCGGCCTGCCCTATGACGAGATCGCCGAGAAATCGCCCTTCGAGCTGTCGGGCGGGCAGATGCGCCGCGTGGCGCTGGCGGGCGTGCTGGCGATGCGCCCGCGCATTCTGGTGCTGGATGAGCCGACCGCGGGCCTTGACCCCCGGGCGAGGGATTTTCTCCTGAGCGACGTGCGCCGCCTGCATGAGGAGGGCACCAGCGTGGTGATGATTTCCCACAGCATGGACGATGTGGCGCGCCTTGCCACCCGCGTGGCGGTGCTTGAAAAGGGCAGGCTGGTCATGCAGGGCAGCCCGGGGGAGATTTTCTCGCGCGTCGGCGAGCTTTCGGCCATGGGGCTTGACGTGCCGCAGGCCAGCAAGCTGCGCCAATTGCTTTTAGATGCCGGCATGGCGCTGCCCGAGTGCTACCGGCTGGAGGAGCTGGCCGACAGCCTGGCCGCCTGCCTTAAAGGAGGTGAAGCGCATGCTCGGTGACATCACGCTGGGGCAGTACTACCCGGTGCAGAGCCCCGTGCACAGGATGGATCCGCGGGTCAAGATCGTGCTGACCATCGCCTTCATCGTCTGCGTGTTTCTGGTGGGCTCGCCGCTGGGCTACCTGCCGGTCGCGCTGTATGTGCTTCTGGCCTGCCGCATGTCGAACCTGCCCTTTAAGATGATGCTCCGCTCGCTGCGGCCGCTGCGCATCCTGCTTATCTTTACCTTTATTCTCAATCTGTTTTTCGGCACGGGCCAGACGGAGCTCCTGCGCCTCGGCTTTATCCGCGTAACGGCGGAGGGGCTGAACAACGCCATCCACTTCTCCCTGCGCCTCGTCTTTCTGGTGATGGGCAGCAGCATCATGACGCTGACCACCCCGCCCGTCACGCTGACGGACGGTCTGGAGAGCCTGGTATCGCCGCTCAAGGTCATCAAATTTCCCGCGCACGAGATGGCCATGATGATGACCATCGCCCTGCGCTTCATCCCCACGCTGGCTGAGGAGGCCGACAAGATCATGAAGGCGCAGAGCGCGAGAGGGGCCGATTTTACCTCCGGAACCCTGCGCCAGCGCGCCAAGGCGCTGATCCCCCTATTGGTGCCGCTGTTCGTCAGCGCCTTCAGGCGGGCGGGCGATCTGGCGATGGCAATGGAGAGCCGCTGCTACCGCGGCGGCGAGGGGCGCACCAAGCTGCACGTGCTGAAGGCCGGGCGGCGGGACGCGGTCGCCGCGCTGTCGATGGCCTGCCTGTTTGCCGTGGTGCTTCTGATGGCGCGCTATGCCTAAGCGCGTCCTCATCACCATCGAATACGATGGCAGCGCCTACTGCGGCTGGCAGCGCCAGCTGAACGGCCCCAGCGTGCAGCAGAAGATCGAAGAGGCGCTGCACAATCTGACGGGCGAAAAGATCGTCATTACGGGCGCCAGCCGAACGGACGCGGGCGTGCATGCCCGCGGCCAGCGCGCCCATTTTGATATCGGGGCGAAGATCCCGCCCGACAAGCTGCCCTTTGCTCTCAACACTCTGCTGCCCCGCGATATCCGCGTGACGGCGGGGGCCGAGGTGCCGGGCAGCTTTCACGCGCGCTTTGACGCAAGGGGCAAGGAATACAGCTATCTTATCTACAACAGGCGGCACCCGAGCGCCCTGCTGCGCGACCGCAGCTGCCACGCGCCGCTGCCGCTGGATGAAAGGGCCATGCAGCGGGCCTGCCTGCACCTAGTAGGCACGCACGATTTCGCGGCCTTTCAGGCATCGGGCGGCACGGCCAAGACCACGCTGCGGCATATCGAGCGGGCGCAGATCGAAAGAAGCGGGGACAAGATCCGCCTTGAGATCTACGGCACGGCCTTTTTGTACAACATGGTGCGCATCATCGCGGGCACGCTTGTCTATGTGGGCGAGGGGCGGCTGCCCGAGGACGCCTTTGCCCGCGCCATCGAAACGGGCGACCGGCTGTGCCTCGGGCCGACGGCGCCCCCGCAGGGCCTGTGCCTGGAGCGGGTGGATTACGGGGGCGAGCTGTGAGCGAAGCATCCGGGCAACCCAAACAGGCAAAGCGGGAAGGGCGGCAGAAGCGCGAAAAGGCGGCGGTCAGGCTGTCGGTGCGCGCGCTGGTCGCCTTTTCCGTATTTCCGCCGGATATTTTGCCCTTTTCCGCCTCGCTGATGGAGGAGGGGCGCATCGCCCACTTAAGCCGCCAGCAGAAAAGCGGCGCGCGCAGCGAGCAGGCGCTGCGCTATCGGGGCAGGCGGCAGGGCTTCGATATCGAGGTCACGGGCCGCATGGACCTTTTTGACGCTGCGGCGGAGCCGCCGCTGATTGAGGAAATCAAGCTCTCGGGCAGCGAGCCGCCCGAGAAGGCGAAAGAAGAGCACCTCGATCAGGCGCTCTGCTACGGCTACATGCTCTGCCTGCAGGAGGGGATCGGGCAGGTCAGCATCCGCGTCAGCTACGCCGATCTGCGGGGCGAGCTCACCGCGCAGTTTGAGCGCGTGTACGAGCTGGCGGAGCTGGAGGCGGTCTTTTTTAAGCTGCTTGACCATTATCTTGTCTGGCAGGGGCGCCTTGAGCGCCACCGGGCGCGGCGCGACAAGAGCATAGAGGCCCTGCCCTTTCCCTACCCCGCCTACCGCAGCGGCCAGCGCGAGATGGCGGGGCAGGTGTATACCGCCATCCTGCGCAAAAAGCGCCTCTTCGCCGTAATGCCGACCGGCACGGGCAAGAGCGCCGCGGTGCTCTACCCCGCGCTCAAGGCCCTGGGCCTCGGGCATACCGAGCAGATATGGTGTCTGACCGCCCGCACCACGGGCCGCCGCGCCATGGAGCAGGAGTTTGAGCGCATGCGCGCGCAGGGGCTGAGGCTCAAATCGCTCACGCTGAACGCGCGCGAGAAGATCTGCCCGATGAGCGAGACGCGCTGCGACCCGGATTTCTGCTCCCGGGCCAAAGGGCACTTTTTAAGGCAGGAAGCGGGGCTGCTGCGCGCCCTGCGGCAGCCCTGCTGGGACAGCGAAACGGTCACGGGCATCGCCGACAAATATGCCCTCTGCCCCTTTGAGTTCAGCCTGAAGCTCTGCGAATGGGCGGACGCCGTCATCTGCGATTACAACTATGCCTTTGACCCGAGGGTGCGCGTCAAGCGGGTCTTTGAAAACCCGGGTCGCCTGACCCTTTTGACGGACGAAGCGCACAACCTGCCCGACCGCCTGCGCGATACGCTGTCGGGCGGCCTGTCCGGCGCGAAGCTGGCGCTTTTCCGCCGCGAGGCGGGAAAACGCTTCGGCAGAAGCCACCTTGTCTACAGGCGGGCGACCGCGCTGCTGACGGCGCTGCGGAACCTGAGCGAGGAGGAGCCCGGGCTCAAGGGGCTGTGCCTTGCCTGCGACGGGCTGCTGGAGGCGCTGCGCCTTTTCCCCGAGGCGGCGGGCGACGGGCAGCTTTCGCGCGAGCTGCTGGGGCTGTTTGACGCGCTTTCCCGCGCGCTGGCGGAGCCGAAGCAGTACAGGCCGCTGCTCAG
Source organism: uncultured Christensenella sp. (assembly GCA_964481445.1). Taxonomy (GTDB): domain Bacteria; phylum Bacillota; class Clostridia; order Christensenellales; family Aristaeellaceae; genus UBA1038. The sequence continues at coordinate 15,384 of CAYZTQ010000008.1, forward strand.
CAAAGAAGGGCGCGAGCAGGCCATCCGCCTGCTTTGCCTTGATTTTACGCCGCATCTCAAGAAGGTTACGGAAAAGCTCTGCGGCTTTATCTGCTACTCGGCCACGCTTTCGCCGCTGGAGGCCTTCAAAAACCTGCTGGGCGGCGGGGAGGAGGACGCCTGCTTCGAGCTGCCCTCGCCCTTCCCGCCGGAGCATCTTTTGTGTTTGGAAGTGCCGCTCAATACCCGCTACGCAAGGCGCGAGAGCACGGCCCCGCAGGTGGCATCAGCGGCGCGCGCCATGTTTGAAGCAAGGCCCGGCAAGTACGCGGTGTTCTTTCCCTCCTACGCCTACATGAACCGGGTGGCGGAAGAGCTGACCGGCCTGCCCCTCATGGTGCAGCAGACCGGCATGGATGAGGCCGCGCGGCAGGCTTTTTTGGCCGCGTTTACCGAGGACGACCGGCCCCTGCTCGCGCTGTGCGTGCTGGGCGGCATTTTTTCGGAGGGCATCGACCTGCCGGGCAGCGCGCTGATCGGCGTGTGCGTGGTGGGCGTGGGCCTGCCGCAGCTTTCGCCCGAGCGGGAGGCCGTCCGCAGCCGCATGGAGGAAGAGGGCCTCGGCGGCTTTGACATCGCCTACCGTTACCCCGGCATGCACAAGGTGCTGCAGGCCGCCGGGCGGCTCATCCGCTCGGAGAGCGACCGGGGCGTGCTGCTGCTGTGCGACGACCGCTACGCGCAGAGCGATTACCGCCGCCTGCTGCCGCCGCATTATCGCATCCGGCGGGCGCGGCCCGGCGAGATTGCGCCGCTGATCCGCGATTTCTGGGAAAACTGCCCCTGAATCCCTTTTTGCGCGGATTTTGCGGACAGATTTTATGCGGCTATGGTATAATGATTTTAATGACAGCGTGGGGGTGAATCCATGGCAGACCTGCCACAGCACCGTCTGGGTGATATAGAGCGCAAGGTGCTTGCGCTGCACAGCCTGAAATGGCTGGGCGGCTGCGGCAACCTGCAGCTGATCGCGTTCATGACCGAGAACGACATCATGAACTATTTTGATTTGCAGACCGCGTTGTTTGACCTGCGCGACGCGGGCCAGGTATCAAGAACCCCGCAGCAGGCGGACGATATCTATGAAATCACCCCCGCGGGCGAGGAGGCGCTGGCCCTGTTCGGCGCGCGCGCCCCGCAGAGCCTGATGGACGCGGTGGCGGCGCAGGCCCCTTTGTACAAAGAGCGCTTCAACCGCCAGCGCGAGCGCTCCGCCCGCATCGTGCACGACGGGGGCAACGAGTACCACGTTTCCATGCAGATTAACGAGCAGAAAATGCCGCTGATCAGCATTGACCTCAGCCTGCCGACCGCCGAGCTGGCCGCACGCTTCCGCGACCGCTGGGAGGGCGAGGCGCAGGCCATCTACGATTTTATCATCGAGCGTCTGTCGGGGGAAAAGAAGCCGTGAGCTGCTACGCCATCATCGCGGCGGGCGGCAGCGGCAGCCGCATGGGCGGCGCCGTGGTCAAGACGCTGCAGAAGCTTTCTGGAAGGCCCGTCATCTGCCGCAGCGCCGCGGCCTTTGCGGGGCTGTGCGACGGCATCATCATCGCCGCCCGCAAGGAGGATATCCCCGCCTTTCAGGAGGCGCTTTCCAACGAGGGTATCAGCGTCTACGCCTTTACCGAGGGCGGCAGCGACCGCAGCGGCAGCGTAAGGAACGCGCTGCGCGCCCTGCCGGAGGACTGCGACTGCGTGCTGGTGCACGACGGGGCAAGGCCGCTTGTGCGCCGGGATCTGATCCGCGCGGTTATCGACAGCGTTCGTGCCTATGGCTCAGGCGTGCCTGCCCTGCCCCTCACCGATACGGTGAAGCGGGTGGACGGGGAGGGCCGCGCGGTGGAGACGCTGAATCGGGCGAAGCTTCGCGCCGTGCAGACGCCGCAGGGCTTTACGAGAGAACTGCTTGAGCGCGCCTACCGCGAGCAGAAGGGGGAGGCCACCGACGACGCCTCCTTGGTGGAGGCGCTGGGCGTCCCCGTGCGCCTGGTGGAGGGGCAGAGAGACAACATCAAGCTTACCCTGCCGGGCGATCTTGAAAGGGCTGAAAAGATGCTTTTGCAGGAACAGTTTCCGAGGGTGGGCTTCGGCTACGACGTGCACCGGCTGGAGGAGGGCCGCAGGCTGATCCTCTGCGGGGTCGAGATCCCCTACGAAAAGGGGCTGCTGGGCCACAGCGACGCGGACGTCGCCGCCCACGCGCTGACGGACGCCCTGCTGGGCGCCTGCGCCATGGGCGATATCGGCAGGCACTTTCCCGATACCGATGAGCGCTACCGCGGGGCGGATTCGATCGAGCTGCTGAAAATCGCGGCGAGCCGCCTCAAAAGGCACGGCTTTGAAGCCTGGAACTGCGACCTGACCATCGCCGCGCAGAGGCCGAAGCTGATGCCCTACATCCCGCTGATGCGCGAAAAAATCGCGGCGGCGCTGAACCTGCCGCTGGAGCGCGTGTCCGTCAAGGCGACCACCACGGAGGGGCTGGGCTTTGAGGGCCGGGGCGAGGGCATCTCGGCGCAGGCCGTCGCCAGCGTGATCAAAAGGGATGAATAATCGCTTCAAGTGACTGAATAACCAACGTTCTGGTTACACTGGGTATATCAAACGATTTGTGAAGGGGGACAATAGGGATGCTGCTGAACGACAAGATTTGGATAGGAACCAGCCCGGAAGGCGCTGTGTGCATGCTGCCCAGGATGGCGAACCGCCACGGCATGATTTCGGGGGCGACCGGCACCGGCAAGACCGTGACGCTGCAGGTGCTGGCGGAGGGCTTTTCTCAGCTGGGCGTGCCCGTGTTCATGGCCGACGTGAAGGGCGACCTGGCGGGCCTTGCCAAGCCCGGCGAGCGTTCCGAGCGCATCAACGAGCGCCTTGAGAAGGTGGGCGCCACCGGCTACACCAACCGCGCCTGCCCCGTGACCTTCTGGGATGTGTTCGGCAAGACCGGCCACCCCGTGCGCGCCACGGTGTCCGAGATGGGGCCGCTGCTGCTGGCCCGCATGCTGCAGATCAACGAGACCCAGGCGGGCGTGCTGCACCTTGTGTTCCGCATTGCCGATGAAGAGGGCTTCCTGCTGATCGACCTCAAGGACCTGCGGGCGATGCTGGCCTATGTGGGCGACCGCGCGCAGGATTATACGCTGCGCTACGGCAATATCTCCAAGACCACCATCGGCGCCATCCAGCGCGCCATCGCGGTGCTGGAGGACCAGGGCGGCAACGATTTCTTCGGCGAGCCCGCGCTCAACATCGCCGACTGGTTTGTGCGCGACGGCCAGGGCAACGGCATGATCAACATCCTGTCCGCAGACAAGCTTTTCCTGCGGCCGGCGCTCTACTCCGCCTTCATGCTGTGGATGCTGGGCGAGCTCTACGAAATGCTGCCCGAGCGCGGCGACAAGGAGCTGCCGCAGATGGTCTTCTTCTTTGACGAGGCCCACCTTCTGTTTGAGGACTGCCCGAAGGAGCTGCTGGACAAGATTCAGCTGACCATCCGCCTGATCCGCTCCAAGGGCGTGGGCGTGTTCTTTATCACCCAGAACCCGACGGACGTGCCCAGCAGCGTGTTGAGCCAGCTTTCCGCCCGCGTGCAGCACGCGCTGCGCGCCTTCACCCCCGCCGAGCAGAAGGTGATCAGCGCCGTGGCGCAGACCTTCCGTGTCAACCCCTCCTTCAATACGGAGGAGGCCATCACCCAGCTGGCGACCGGCGAAGCGCTGCTCAGCTTCCTGCAGGAGGACGGCAGCCCCTCCATTACCCAGCGCGCGATCATCCTGCCGCCCCAGTCCTTTATCGGGGCCATCAGCGATACGCTGCGCAGCGAGCTGATCGAGGCAAGCGACCTGAAGGGCAAGTATGACGATACCTTCGACCGCGAGAGCGCCTACGAACTGCTGTCCGGCCGCTATGCCGCCGCCGGCGTGCGCCAGACCAACGTGCTGCAGGAGATTCCGCAGCAGCAGGTGCTGGAGGAGGAGCCGGCGGCCCCCGCGCAGCCTGCCAGGCCCGTGACCTTCAAGGTGTACGACCCCGCCACCGGCGACTATGTGGAGCGCGAGATGCAGCAGCCCGCTTACGCGCCTGCCCCCAAGAGCCAGACGGTGTACGCGCCCCAGCCGCAGGCGCCCGCCCAGAGCGCGCCCCGGCAGCCCGCCGTGCAGCAGCAGGCGCCCGATTATCAGGAGGTGCCGCCGGTGCTGGTCTACAACCCCAGAACCGGCCAGTACGAGCCGCAGGCCCCTGCCGAGCGCAAGTCCGCGGGCCGCGTGACCCGCGAGCCCAAGCGCCAGCCCTCCACGGTCGAGCGCATGCTGCAGAGCTTCACCCGCTCCACCGCTTCGGGCGCCGGCTATGCCGTAGGCCGTTCCATCACACGCAATATCCTGGGCGTGTTCGGCATCAAATAACATAACTCTCTCACCCGGCCCTCCCCATCATCCGGCGGAGGGCCGGGTTTTACAGCAAGTGCATATCATGGAGGAGGACGCTTATGAAAAAAAGAATCGGCATCCTGACCGCGGGCGGCGACTGCCCGGGCCTCAACGCCGCCATCCGCGGCGTGGTCAGAGCAAGCTACCACATGTTTGACGCGGAGATCATCGGCATCCGTGACGGCTACCGCGGCCTGATCGAGGGCGATTTCGCGCGCATGGAGGAAAGCCAGTTTTCCAATATCCTCACGCGCGGCGGCACCATCCTCGGCACCAGCCGCACCCCCTTCAGCCAGATGCGCGGCCCCAACAGCCAGGGCTTTGACAAAATCGACGAGATGAAGCGCAACTATAAGCAGATGAAGCTGGACTGCCTGGTCACCCTCGGCGGCAACGGCACCCACAAGACGGCCGCTCTGCTGAGCGAGGAGGGCCTCAACGTCATCGGCCTGCCCAAGACGATCGACAACGACATCGCGGGCACCGACTTCACCTTCGGCTTCCACACGGCGGTCGACATCGCCACCGACGTCATCGACCGCATCCACACCACGGCGGCCAGCCACGGCCGCGTGATGGTGATCGAGCTGATGGGCAACAAGTCCGGCTGGCTCACGCTCTACGCGGGCGTCGCGGGCGGCGCCGATGTCATCCTGCTGCCCGAGTTCCCCTACGATATCAACAAGGTGGCCGAGGTGGTCAACGAGCGCGTGGTGCAAAAGAAGTTCTTCACCATCATCGCCGTGGCCGAGGGCGCCATGGATCAGCAGGAGAGCGCCATGCCCAAGAAAAAGCGCGAGGCGCTCAGGACCGACAGCCCCTACAACAGCATCTCCCACCGCATCGCCACGCAGCTGCAGGAGATCTGCGGCGTCGAGGCCCGCACGGTCATCCCCGGCCACATTCAGCGGGGCGGCACCCCCTGCGCCTACGACCGCGTGCTGTCCACCGAGTTCGGCACCCACGCCGCGCATATGATCATGGAGGATCACTACGGCGTCACCATGGCGGTCAGGGGCCGCGACATCGTTTTCAACCCGCTCAAGGATATCGCGGGCGTTTCCAAGCCCGTGCTCTGGGACGGCCCGATGGCCCAGTCCGCCAGGGATATCAACATCTCCTTCGGGGTGTAGAGGGAGCGCCCCGGCGCTTCCGCAAACAGAAACAGGCTGCAAAACGGCCTGTTTTTTATTGGTACTTCCGCGGGGCTTCGGGTCTGTCTGCGCGCGTCCTCCTTCCGCCCGGCCGCGCCTTGTGCGGCGCGTAAAGGGAGAAACTGACAGATTAAGAACCAATACCTTCATTTTATGGGTGGAAACAGGAGAAAAGCGCATAATATAAAACAATAAAAGAACAAGCGATGCATAGTGATAAGGCCGATTTCTTCCGCTTGACTTGAATCTTTATGCACCCTATAATGAACGCATCGCAGAACTTCTTGCAAGGCGGGGAGAACGGCAACAATACGGAAGCTTCACCCTGATGATCAACATGCCTGAAGGGACGCCTGAAGAAAAAGGAGGAGAAGACCCTATGAAGAAACTGACGGGACTGATTCTGTGCATCGCCATGCTGCTCACGCTGGCGCTGCCGGTGCTTGGATCGGCTGAAGCCGCCGAATTCCATATCGGCATTGTGACCGGCTCCGTTTCCCAGTCCGAGGATGACCGCCGCGGCGCGGAGGCCTTCCAGAAGCTGTACGGCGAAGACATGGTCAAGCTGGCCATCTATCCCGACAACTTTACCGAAGAGCTGGAGACCACCATCCAGACCATCGTCAACCTGTCCGACGACCCGCTGATGAAGGCGATTGTCGTCAACCAGGCGATCCCCGGCACCGCCGAGGCCTTCCGCCGCGTGAAGGAACGCCGCCCTGACATCCTGTGCCTGGCCGGCGAATCCCATGAGGATCTGCCCGTCATCAGCGCCGCCGCCGATCTGGTCGCCAACAACGACTTTGTGGCCCGCGGCTACCTGATCATCAAAACCGCGCACGATCTGGGCTGCAAGACCTTCGTGCACATCTCCTTCCCGCGCCACATGGGCTATGAGACCATGAGCCGCCGCGTGGCCGTGATGAAGGCCGCCTGCGAAGAGTTCGGCATGGATTTCGTGCTGGAGACCGCGCCCGACCCGACCACCGATGTCGGCATCCCCGGCGCCCAGGCCTACGTGCTGGAGAAGGCCCCCGAATGGATTGAGAAGTATGGCAAGGATTCCGCCTATTTCTGCACCAACGACGCCCATACCGAGCCCCTGCTCAAGCAGCTGCTGGCCTACGGCGGCTATTTCATCGAGGCCGACCTGCCTTCGCCGCTGATGGGCTATCCCGGCGCTCTGGGCATCGACCTGACCGAGACGGGCGGCGACTTTGAGAAGATTCTGGCCGCCGTGGAAGCCGCGGTCGTCGAAAAGGGCGGCGCAGGCCGCTTCGGCACCTGGGCCTACTCCTACGGCTACACCGTGTCCGCGGGCCTTGCCCAGCACGCCATGAACGTGCTCAAGGGCGAGAGCGAGCTGACCGATATCGACGCGCTGTCCGCGGCCTATCAGGTCTTCTCCCCCAAGGCGGAGTGGAACGGCTCCAACTACACCGATGCCACCACCGGCGTCAAGAGCGAGAATACCTTCCTGGTGTATCAGGATACCTACATCATGGGCAATCCCGGCCACTTCGTCGGCGCCACCCAGGTGGAGATCCCCGAGAAGTATTTCACCACCAAGTAATCCTTATTCCTTTGTATTGGCTGACAACAGGGAGGCGACCCCTCCCTGTTGTCAGGCTGTTCCGACGCTTTGAACCGCTGCCTGCGGTTCAGGAGATGGAGGTCTCCTTCGCGTCGCCTGCGGGGAGACGAATACGCGGAGCCGCACGGGCGGCTCCTGCCAAGTGAGAGAAGTGCTGCAATGAGTCAACAAGTTCCACTGCTTGAAATGAAGAATATCAGCAAGGATTTCTTCGGCAATCAGGTGCTCAGCGATATCAGCCTGACCCTGAAGGCGGGAGAGGTGCTTGGCCTTGTCGGCGAGAACGGCGCCGGCAAGAGCACGCTGATGAAGATATTGTTCGGGATGGACGTCATCGCCCAGACGGGCGGCTATGGCGGCGACATCCTGCTAAACGGCGGGAAGGCCGTTTTTAACAGCCCCTTTGACGCGCTCAAGGCCGGCATCGGCATGGTGCACCAGGAGTTTTCGCTGATTCCCGGCTTTACGGCCACTGAGAACATCCTGCTCAACCGCGAGCCGGCAAACGGGCAGAGCGTGCTGTCTCAGGTGTTCTCCGACAGGCTGAGCACGCTGGACAAAAAGAAAATGGAAGAAACCGCCGCCCGCGCCATCGACATGGTGGGGGTGGATATTTCGCCCGCCATGCCCAGCAGCGAGATGCCCATCGGCATCAAGCAGTTTACCGAGATCGCGAGAGAGCTTTCCAAAGACCAGCTGAAGCTGCTGATTCTGGACGAGCCCACGGCCGTGCTCACCGAGCAGGAGGCCGAGGCCCTGCTGAACTCGGTGCGCAGGATGGCCGCCAGCGGCATCGCCGTGATTTTTATTACCCACCGCCTGCAGGAGATCCTGGATATCTGCGACAAGATCGTGGTCATGCGCGACGGCAGGGTGGTCAGGGAAGTCGCTGCCGGCGAGGCCACCATCCCGGATATCGCCCGCTGGATGGTGGGGCGCTCGGTCGAGAGCGCGCAGCTGGCAAGAGAGGAAGGCCGGGGCGAGGCCCGCACGGCCATGAGCATCCGCAGCCTCTGGGTGGATATGCCCGGTGAAACGGTGCGCAATGTCAACCTGGATGTGCTGGACGGCGAGATCCTCGGCATCGGAGGGCTGGCCGGCCAGGGCAAGCTGGGTATCCCCAACGGCATCATGGGCCTCTACCCCGCCGGCGGCACGGTGACCTTTGACGGCAGGGAGATACCGCTCAACCAGCCCCGCAGATGCCTGGATGCGCAGCTGGCCTTTGTGTCGGAGGACAGGCGCGGCGTGGGCCTTTTGCTTGACGAATCGCTGGAGTGGAACATCGCCTTCCCCGCCATGCAGATCCATGATAAATTTCTCAAGCCCCTGCTGGGCGGCCTTGTGAAGTGGCGCGATGACAGGGCCATCAAAGAGGTGACGCTCAAGTACATCGACCAGCTGCAGATTAAGTGCACCGGCCCCCGCCAGAAGGCGAGGGAGCTTTCGGGCGGCAACCAGCAGAAGGTCTGCCTCAGCAAGGCCTTCGCGCTGGAGCCCAGGTTTCTCTTCGTGTCGGAGCCGACGCGCGGCATCGACATCGGCGCCAAGGCGCTGGTGCTGGACGCGCTGAAAAAGTTTAACCGCGATAGCGGCGTCACCGTGGTGATGATTTCCTCAGAGCTTGAGGAGCTGCGCCAGACCTGCGACCGCATCGCCATCATTTCGGGCGGCAGGGTCGCCGGCATCCTGCCCGCCGCCGCGTCTTCAGAAGAATTCGGCCTCCTGATGGTCGAACAGGTGAGGTGAGCGCATGAGCCAGACAGACAGAACCCTGCAGCCGGTCTCGGGCTTTTCCGCCTTTGTGAAGAGCTTCGGGCTGCCCCGCCTCATCATCGCGGGCTTCCTGATGCTGCTGTTCGCGGCAGCGCCCTTCGTGGGCTCCGACTTCTTTACCCAGCTGACCAATACCATCAACCGCTTCAGCTGGAACGCGATCCTGGTGCTCTCCATGGTGCCCATGGTGCATTCGGGCTGCGGGCTCAATTTCGGCCTGCCGCTGGGCATCGTGTCCGGCCTGCTGGGGGCCACCCTCTCCATCGAGCTGGGCTTCACCGGCGGCATGAGCTTTGTGATGGCCATCGCCATCGCCACGCCCTTCGCGCTGCTTTTTGGCTTCGGTTACGGCCAGCTGCTCAACAGGATCAAGGGCGGCGAGATGATGATCGCCACCTATGTGGGCTTTTCGGCCGTGTCCTTCATGTGCATCGCCTGGCTGCTGCTGCCCTACCGCAGCCCCAACATGGTCTGGGGCCTTGCTGGCAAGGGCCTGCGCACCACCATCTCGGTGGAGGGCTACTACGACAAGATACTGGCCAACTTTCTGAAGATCGAGCTCGGCACCTTCAGCGTGCCGGTGGGCACGCTGCTGTTCTTCGCGCTGCTGGCCTTCCTGATGTGGGCCTTTCTGCATACCAAGGCGGGCACGGCCATGACGGCCGTAGGCTCCAACCCCACCTTCGCGCGCGCCTCCGGCATCAATGTGGATAAGGTGCGCCTGCAGTCGGTCATCATGTCCACCTGGCTGGGCGCGGTGGGCATCCTGGTGTATCAGCAGGGCTTCGGCTTTATCCAGCTGTACATGGCGCCCTTCTTCATGGCGCTGCCCGCCATCTCGGCCATCCTGATCGGCGGCGCGAGCGTCAACAAGGCCTCCATCACCAATGTCATCATCGGCACCTTCCTGTTTCAGGGCATCGTCACCATGACGCCCACGGTGATGAACAACATCATCCGGATGGATATGAGCGAGGTCATCCGCGTCATCGCCTCCCAGGGCATGATCCTCTACGCGCTGACCAGAAAAACGGGGGGAAGCAAATGAAAAATCAATCTCAGGCGTCCGGCGCGGGGGCTCTGGCCCGTTTTCTGCGCCAGAACTCCGTGCCGGTCATGTTCATCCTCATCTGCGCGGTGCTCATTCCCATTTCGGGCTTTTCGGGGGGCTACCTGCTCAATGAGATCGTCACCCGCATGGGGCGCAACATCTTTTTGATCCTCAGCCTGCTTATCCCCATCACGGCGGGCATGGGCCTCAACTTCGGCATGACGCTGGGCGCCATGGCGGGGCAAATCGCGCTGATCCTCGTGGCCGACTGGCAGATCTGGGGCATCCCCGGCATCGTGCTTTCGATGATTATCTCCATCCCCATCAGCGTTGGGCTGGGCCTGTTCTGCGGCAAGATCCTCAACATGGCCAAGGGCCGCGAGATGGTGACCAGCTATATCACCAGCTTCTTCATCAACGGCGTGTACCAGCTGGTGGTGCTGTACATGATGGGTCCCCTCATCCCCATTATTCATTCCAGCATCAAGCTGCCCCGCGGCTACGGCATCCGCAATACCGTCAGCCTGCTCAACATGCGCCAGAGCCTGGATAACCTCTTGGCCATCCGGGTGATGGGCGTCAAGATCCCCACGCTCACCTTCCTCATCATCGCCCTGATGTGTCTTGCCATCGTCTGGTTCGGCAGGACCAAGCTGGGGCACGATATGCGCGCGGTCGGGCAGGATCTGCAGGTGGCGCGCGACGCGGGCATCGACGTGGAGCGCACCAGGATCGTCTCCATCGTCATCTCAACGGTGCTGGCGGGCTTTGGCATGATCATCTACCTGCAGAACATGGGCAACCTGTCCACCTACAGCAGCCACACGCAGATCGGCATGTTCTGTATTGCGGCCCTGCTGGTGGGCGGCGCCTCGGTGGAAAAGGCCACCATTGGCAACGTGTTCCTCGGCGTCACGCTCTTCCACCTGATGTTCATCGTGGCGCCGCAGGCCGGGGCCAAGATCACGGGCGACAGCATGATCGGCGAGTATTTCCGCGTGTTCGCCTCCTACGGGGTCATCACCATCGCGCTGATCATGTATGAGACCAGAAAGCGCAAGGCCAAGCTGCTGGCAGGCAAACAGCTGCAGCTGGAGCAGAGTGAGGACGAAAAATGAGCAAGAGAACGCGCGTCATTTTATACAGGCTGGGGGCGGTGCTGCTGCTGTGCGTCATTGCCGCCGTGATGCTGCGGGTGGGCCGCGGCCATACCGTTTATTTTGACAACAAGAGCTTTGAGTATGAGGGGCAGAGCTACCCCTACGCCTACCGCATGACGGTGAAGCATCGGGATGAGCAGATCGCCAAGCTGGGCAAGCGCGAGCGCGGCATGGCCACCTGGATCGGGCAGGATTTTGAGATGCAGGTGGACGTGGTGCAGGAAAAGGGCGCGGAGCCTGTCAGCCACCCCATCAGGCTGAAGCTGCCCTACAGCATGGACGGCATTGTGGTCAACCTGCCCGCCATGCTGGCCGGGCTGCCGCAGGAGGTGTACGCCAGCGAGTTCATCCCCAGCGAGCCGGAGGGCGCGCAGGAAGAGGAGGCGCTGCCGGCGGAGGAAGCCCCCATGCCGGCCGATATCTGAGCTTCGACTGATTGACAGAAACATAACAGCCTTGACTGGGCCGTCCGCGCGGCCCTGTTTTTCTTTTCTATTGATTTTGACCATTTTCACGGTTGGAAAAACGTATTGCTTGACAAAATGTTATATAATTATCAAGATTTGTTCGATTGATTTACAGCAGGAAGCAGCTTTTTTGTGGTATCAGGTTGACAAATGTCCGAAGCAGTCGATATAATAAGGCATCAAAACTGCATCTTGCGGAGCGAAAGCCCCGTACAGAACATCATAAGGAGGTACCCTATGAAGAAACTGTTTGCCCTCTTGCTGGCCCTTGCGCTGATGCTCGGCGCGGTCGGCGCTCTGGCGGAAACCACCATCACCGTCTGGTGCTGGGACCCGGCCTTCAACATCTACGCGATGAACGAAGCCGCCAAGGTGTACAAGGAAATCAACCCCGATGTGACCATCAAGGTTGAAGAAGTGCTGTCTGCCGACTGCGAAACCAGGCAGACCGCTGCGCTCGGCTCCGGCCAGACCGAAGGCCTGCCCGACATCGTTCTGATGCAGGATAACTCCGGCCGCCGGTTCCTGGATACCTATCCCGGCGCTTATTTCCCGATGGACGGCCTGGTGGATTATGACAGCTTCGCCTCCTACAAGATCGATAAGTTTACAAGCGACGGCAAGCGCTATGCCGTGCCCTTTGACAACGGCGTGGCCGCGACCTTCGTGCGCACCGACTATCTGGAGAAGGCCGGCTTCACCCTGGCCGACCTGACCGACATCACCTGGGACCGCTTTATCGAAATCGGCCTCAAGGTGAAGGAAGCCACCGGCCAGTTCATGCTGGTCACCCAGGCGGGCTACGCGGATTTCGTCTCCATGATGACCCAGTCCGCCGATTTCTGGTTCTTTGATGACGAGGGCAAGCCCAACATCAACACCAACCCCGCCGTCAAGGCGATGGTCGAGACCATTGTCAAGCTGCACAACAGCGGCATCGTCAAGGAAGCCGTTGACTGGACGGAATACATCGCCTCCTTCAACAACGGCTCCGCCGGCAGCACCATCCAGGGCTGCTGGATCATCGGTTCCATCGTCGGCGCTGAGGATCAGGCCGGCAAGTGGGGCGTGACCAACATCCCGCGCCTTGATATTGAAGGCGGCGTCAACTACTCCAGCCAGGGCGGTTCCTCCTGGGTGGTTCCCGCCAGCAGCAAGAACCCCGAGATCGCGGTGGACTTCCTGACCAAGACCTTCGGCGGCAGCGTTGACTTCTACCAGACCATCCTGCAGAAGTCCGGCGCCATCGCCACCTATCTGCCCGCTTCCAAGGGCCCGGCCTATGCCGAGCCGCATCCCTTCTTCGGCGGCCAGAAGGTCTTTGAAGACCTGATGGCCTACTCCGGCAAGGTACCGCTGGTCAAGTACGGCGTGTACAACTACGAAGCGCGCGATGAGATCGTCAACGCCATCGAGGCCGTGTTCAACGGCGCGACGGTCGAGGCCGCTCTGAACGACGCCCAGGCTGCCGTTGAGTTTATCATGGAATAACCCCGTTTCCGGCCCTGCGGCGCGCCGCGCCGCAGGGCCTTTGCCATATATGTGAGAAGGAGTGAAGCCCATGACGCTGCACGCCGCGCGAAAGCCCCTGGGGCTGGAGCGCAGAACTGCCCGCAAAGGCTGGCTGTTTATCCTGCCGGCTGTTATTTTGATTGTGATGATGTCCTTTTACCCGATGGTAGAATCCCTGCTGCTGTCCTTTCAGACGGGGAAGGGCAACGACCTGACCTATAAGGGGCTGACCAACTATCAGCGTCTGCCCAAGGACAACACCTATATGACAGCGCTGGGCAACACCTTTTTTTATCTGATTGTTCAGGTGCCCATTATGCTGCTGCTGGCGCTGCTGCTGGCCAGCATGCTCAACGATAAAAAACTGCTGTTCAAGGGCCTGTACCGCACGATGATTTTTCTTCCGGTCGCCACCAGCCTTGTCAGCTGCTCCATGATTTTTTTGCAGATTTTCTCCAACAACGGGCTGCTCAACAGCCTGTTCACGCGCTGGGGATGGATTACGGAGCCCATTCCCTTTCTGACCAACGCGGCTTATGCCCGGCTTGTCATCGTCCTCACCATGCTGTGGCGCTGGACGGGCTACAACATGGTGTTCTACCTGGCCGGGCTTCAAAACATAGACAGCCAGATTTACGAGGCTGCCCGCATCGACGGCGCCTCGGCTGTGCAGCAGTTCTCCAAGATCACCGTGCCGCTTCTGCGCCCCATCATCCTGTTTACCACCGTGCTTTCCACCAACGGCACGCTGCAGCTGTTTGACGAGGTGCGCATCATGACCGGGGGCGGCCCCGGCATCGGCACCGCCACGCTGTCGTTTTATATCTACCGCATCACCTTTGAAAGCGTCCCGCGCTTTGGTTACGCGGCAGCCATGAGCTTCACGATTTTTGTGATGGTGGCCGTGCTGGCCTTCATCCAGATGCGGGTGGGGGAGCGTAAGCAATGAGAAAGAAGCGTCGTTTTGTTTTCCGTCCGATGCGGGTACTCAAGCACCTGTTTTTGATCGTGGTCAGCTTCCTGTCCGCCTTTCCCTTTTACTGGATGGTGAGCGCGGCCACCAACAACACGGCGGATATCATCCTTGGGCAAATCGCCCCGGGCAGCTACCTGTTGCAGAACTGGCAGACGCTGACCGCGTCGGGCCGCATTGTCCCTGCCTTTTATAATTCCGTGCGCAACGCGGTGCTGCTGACGCTCAGCTCGCTGTTCGTCAGCTCCATGGCGGGCTATGGCTTTGTCATCTTCCGAGACAAGTGGAAGAACCGCGTGATGGCTGTGCTGATGCTCTCCATGATGGTGCCGGCCGCCGCCACGCTGATTCCGCTGTTTCGCATGTTCTCTCAGCTGGGCCTGATGAACACGGTGCTGGGCTTCATGCTGCCCGGCGTGTCGACCGTGTTTCTGATCTTCATGTTCCGGCAGGCCTCGCAGACCTTCCCGCAGGAGATCGTGCAGGCCGCCCGCATCGACGGCCTTGGCGAGTTCCGCATCTTCCTCAAGATGTTCGTGCCGGTCATGCGCCCCACCTACGCGGCCGCGGCCATCGTCACTTTCATGAACGCCTGGAACAGTTACCTGTGGCCCCTGGTGATTTTGCAGGATCCCGCGCAGATCACCCTGCCCATCTACGCGGGCAGCTTCCGCGGCGGCTATGTGCTGGATTATGGCGCCATCATGCTGGTGGTCACCATCTCCACCATCCCCATGCTGGTCATCTTCTTCACCCTGCAAAAGAGCTTCGTACAGGGCATTCTTGGATCGGTGAAATAATCAAGCAACCGATCGGAATCCTTCCAGAGGGCCGCGCCTGCGTTTGGCGCGGCCCTCTGTCTGCTGGCAGATGTGGAGATTTGCTGTACCCGCATGACAAGACGCAAGACTTGCGTTTATAGGCGACATGATATACGCAGAAAATGCGTTTCATAAAAATAAATAAACGCAATAATTGCGTAATTTAGAATACATAAATACGCTAAAATTGCGTATAATACTTACGTATTCATGGCGCTTGTGATAAGGTACCGTCAGGTGATGAGGATGACACTCAGAGAATTGCGAAAGCAGAACAAACTCACGCAGGCTGAATGTGCTGCCTATTTGGGCATTCCGCTGCGTACCTATCAGAGTTACGAGACCGATGCAAACAAACAGGCCTCGATGAAGTATGAATACATGCTGCAAAAGTTGGAGCAGTATGGCTTTGTTGACGAGGAACACGGCGTGCTCAGTATACAAAAGATCAGAGAGGTGTGCGGCAGTGTTTTTTCGGCCTACGATGTCGCCTATTGCTATCTCTTTGGCTCTTATGCAAAGGGAAAGGCAACAGAATCAAGCGATGTAGATCTGCTGGTCTCCACTTCCGTTTCGGGCATGCGCTTTTATGAGATGGTGGAAGCCCTCAGAGAAAGGCTGAAGAAAAAGGTTGACTTGCTGAAGCTGGAGCAGCTGAAGGATAACATGGAACTTGTAAACGAAATACTGAAAGACGGTGTCAAGGTCTATGGATAATCAAAAAGCGGACGACTACTACCTCAGGAAAATCGTGACGGATTTGAAATTCATCCTGGCGCACACGGAGGGGCTGCGAAACAGAATTGTCCATGAGTATGGCAAGGTTGACCTTTCTATTGTCCACGATACCGTACAAAAAGACATTCCCGAACTGCTTCGCAGCCTTGAGCAAGCCGAGTAGAGGCAGGCTGAGCTGCAGCGGTGTG
This sequence comes from uncultured Christensenella sp., assembly GCA_964481445.1. Taxonomy (GTDB): domain Bacteria; phylum Bacillota; class Clostridia; order Christensenellales; family Aristaeellaceae; genus UBA1038. The sequence goes on from CAYZTQ010000008.1 coordinate 31,293, forward strand.
CGGTACTTATAAACAAAGGCCCCCGAAAAATCTCCGGGGGCCCATTTGTTCGATATTGTCAGGCAGCCTTACTTGATCTTCGACTTATCCAGCCCATCGAGGTACTTTTCCAGCGCCGGGGTGACCGAGGCGATGGCGCCTGCTTCAAAGGGGCTTCTGAGGCCGCTCTTCGGGGCCAGCTTTTTGAAGGGCAGGCGGCCGGACTCATGGCAGAGCGTCAGGTAGCTTTGCCAGGCGGCCTTGTGATCCTTCATGTTCCACACGAGGTACTGCAGCGCGCAGACCTGGCTGAGCGTGTAATCGAGGTAATAGAAGGGGTAGAGGTAGACGTGCAGCTGCTTTTGCCAGCGGCCGCCGTTTTCAAGGAACTCGAGCCCGTCATAGTCAAGATGCGGCAGGTATTTCTTTTCGATCTCGCGGTACTGGGCGCGGCGCTCTTTGGGCGTGGCCTCGGGGTGCTCGTACACCCACTCCTGCAGCTCGTCGATCGAAGCGCCGTAGGGCAGGAACTTGAGGGCGTCCGCCACATGGGCGTAATAGTATTTCTCGGTGTCTTCCTTAAAGAAGCGCTCCATCCACGGGTGGGTGAAAAACTCCATGCTCATGGAGTGGATTTCGGCCACCTCGCTGGTGATATCGGCAATAGCCTCCAGCTCCACGTCCCGCTGCAGCCAGCCCTGGAAGGCATGGCCGGCTTCGTGGGTCAGCACGTCCACGTCGCCCGAGGTGCCGTTGAAGTTGGAGAAGATGAAGGGCACCTTGTAGTCGGGCAGGAAGGTCATGTAGCCGCCGTTGGCCTTGCCGGGCTTGGTGGTCAGGTCCATCAGCTCCTGCCCCGTCATGATCTGGAAGAACTCGTCGGTTTCGGGCGACAGCTCGTGGTACATCACCTTCGCCTGGTCGACCATGTAGGCTTCCTCTCCCTTGGGGGTGGGGTTGCCCGAGAGGAACATCAGCGAATAGTCGTAGTTCTTCATGTCGCTGATGCCGATGCGCTGCGCCTGCTCGCGGTACAGCTTCTGGGTGAGGGGCACGACGCTTTCGACAATCTGGTCGCGGTAGGCCCTGGCGTCCTGCTGATCCCAGTCTGTGCGGCCCATGCGCGCATAGGCGACGGGGATGAAGTTCTTGTAGCCCAGCTTGAGGCCGATGCGGTGGCGCACCTTGACCAGCTTGTCGTACAGCTCGTCCAGCTCGTCCTGATGGGCGGCCACCCAGCCCCAGCTGGCGGCGTTGGCCGCGCGGCGCACGCCGCGGTCGGTCGATTCCATGTAGGGCACAAGGCCGGACAGGTTGAGCTTTTTGCCGTCAAAGTCGATCTCGGCGGAGGCCATCAGCTTCTGGTAGTCGCTGGACAGCTTGTTTTCTTCCACCAGGTCTTCTACGATCTCGGGCCTAAAGCACTTGAGCCCTACCTCGGCCTTTTCGAGCAGGTGCTCGCCGTATTTTTCGGCAATATCCTTTCTGAAGGGGCTTTCCAGCATCGCGCGCGAGGCCTCGGTGCTGATCTCCTCAAAGCGGGGCATCTCCTCATCAAACACGGTGTTCTCGGCGTCATAGAAGGCGTCCCTGGTGTTGATGGTATAGCGCACGTGCGCCAGCGTCCGCTGCGTGGCGAGGGTGCGCATCAGCTTGTCCAGCTTCTGCATGGCGCCGAACATCTCCTGCGCCGTTTTCGCGTTTCGCATTTCGCTGATGCGGGCCTTGCCCTCATCGAACACGGATTGAAAATCCGGACGCCTGTATTCCATCTGGCTGAATTTGGTCATTGCTTGCTCCTTTTCATCGCCCGAAGAAGCGGGCGGTTATCACATGTCAGTAATCAGTATACCCCTTTTCAAAGAGGGGGGACATCAGTACTCGATGCCCTGCTTGAGGAAAGCGCCGCGGCGAAGCTCGTCAAAGGCGAGGCGCAGCTCATTTTCCGTGTTCATCACGATGGGGCCGCCCCAGGCGATCGGTTCATCGAGGCGCCTCGAACTGACAAAGAGCACCTGCGCAGGTTCCTTGCCCGCGGTGAGCGAGACGCTGTCGCCCTGCGTCAGCCTGACCGCCGTCTTTTCGGGGATGGTCTCGCCCGCCACCCTGACGCTGCCTAGCAGCGTGAACAGCAGGATGGAGCGGTCCTCCTCCGTTTCAAGGCGCAGCGAGGCGCCCGCCCCGAGGTGAATATCATAATAATCAAGCGGCAGGTAGCTGCTCTCATAGCCTCTGTGCCCGGCGTACTGCCCGCACAGCAGGCGCAGCTTGCCGCCCTCAAAGGGGATTTCCTGAATTTCGCTGTTTTTGATGCTGTGGTAGGCGGGCGGCGCCATCTTGTCCTTTTTCGGCAGGTTGAGCCAGAGCTGCACGCCCAGCATGCGCTCGCTGGGCGGCAGCATCTCCTCGTGCAGAATGCCCGAGCCCGCGGTCATCCACTGCACCTCGCCGTCCCGGATGGTATCCTCGTTGCCCAGGCTGTCCCGGTGGGTCATCTGGCCCCGGTACACATAGCTGATGGTCTCGATGCCGCGGTGCGGGTGCAGGGGGAAGCCGGCGGTGTAATCCTCCGGCCTCGTGCTGTCAAAGGAGTCGAGCATCAGGATCGGGTCGTAAACATCCGTGGTTTGGTTTCCCAGCACGCGCACCAGACTGACGCCCGCGCCGTCCTGCGTTCTGTAGCCTTTGACCGGGCTTGTCGCTTTTCTTTCCATGCTTATCTTTCCTTTATAGACGTTGTTTGGAGGCGCTCAGCACGCCCTCGATCAGGGCGGCGTCGAGCTTGCCAAAGGGGATGACGGGCTGCGGGACGTCGCGCGCCGCGATATTTTTCTCATACCACAGCACGTCCATCCAGCGCCCGTTCTTGAAGCCGATTTTTTCAAAGGTGGCGATCAGGCGGAAGCCCTGCTTTTCATGAAAGCGCAGGCTTTTTACATTGCTGCCTGTGATCGCGCCGTAGACGTTGCGCACGTTCTGCAGCTTCAGCAGCTCCGTCAGCTTTTCGTACAGCCGGGCGCCCACGCCCCGCTCCCGCGTATTTTTGTCCACATAGACTGACAGCTCCGCGCTCCACTGGTAGGCGTCGCGCTCGCGCACGCGGTGGGCGCAGGCGTAGCCGAGGAGGCGGCCTTCCGCTTCGTATACCAGGTAGGGAAATTCTTTCAGCGTCTCTTCGATGCGCTTTTCATAGGTTTCCATATCCGGCATGGTCAGCTCAAAGGTGATATCCGTATCGATATATTGCCCATACAGCGCGCGCAGCGCCGCGGTGTCTTTCTTTTCTGCTACCCTGATGACAGCGTTCATGCCATCCCTCCCGGTTTGATCAAATGTGTTCGCCCGCAAGGATGCCGCCCGCCCAGGCGAACAGCAGGTTGTGGCCCCCGCAGTCGCCGTCCACGTTCAGCAGCTCGCCCGTCAGGTACAGCCCGGGTATGAGACGGCTCTGCATGGTCGCGGGGTCGACATCCTGTGTCAGCACGCCGCCCGCCGCCACCTGCGCGTGATCCCAGCCCCGCAGCCCCTCGACAGGCAGGCGGAAGGCGCAGAGGGCCTCCGCCGTTTCCCCGAGGGAAAGGCCCGCCAGCTTTTCGCGCAGCAGGCGCGGCAGCGCGCCAATCAGAAAATTCTCTCTGCCAAGCAGCGACTCGCGCTCCTTCAGCAGGCGCAGCATCGCTTCGCGGCGCAGGCCGGGGCTTTTCGGCTCCGCGATGCGCATGCGACGGGGCATCAGGCCCAGCAGGGGCGAAAAATCAAGATAGAGCACGGGCTTTTTGTCCTCTTCCAGCAGCCTGCCCGTTTCGTGGCTCAGCTGCATCACGCACACGCCGCTCACGCCGTCCTCGGCAAACAGCACCTCGCCCTCCGTGGCCGCTACCGGCTGGTCGTTCTGCCCGCACAGGGTGCAGAGGGCCGGCAGGCGCAGGCCCTTCAGCCCGCGCACGGCGCTTTTGCCGGTTACAAGCGCCGTCAGCGAGGGGCGCATCGGCGCCGCGCGGTGACCGAGGGCAAGGAGGGCGGGGAAGAGGCTGTCCGAGCCCGAGAGTCTGGGCTGCGCCGGGCCGCCCGCCGCGGCGATCACCTTTTTTGCGGCATAGCTTGCGCCGCTTTTGGCGCTGACCAGAAAGCCATCCTTTCGGGGCGAGATTTCCACCGCCTCGGCCCCGGTCAGAATGGTGACAAGAGGGCTATCCTCCAGCGGCTGCCGCAGCGTCTCCAGCACCGAGGCGGCCTGCAGGGTGGCGGGGTAGACAAGCTCGCCCTCGCTGACCGTGTTGAGCCCGAGGCCGTGAAAGAAGGCCAGCACCTTCTCCTGCGGGCAGTGCCGCAAGACTTCCATGGCAAAGGCGCTTTCGCCGAAATAACGGGGGCTGCCGGCGTTCATCAGGTTGCAGCGGCCGTTGCCGGTGGCCAGCAGCTTTTTGCCCACGCGGTCGCGCGCTTCCAGCAGCAGCACGCTTTTGCCGCGCCCTTCTGCAACGCAGGCGGCGGCGAGGCCTGAGGCCCCGCCGCCGATGATGAGACAGTCTGCCGCTTTGGTATTACTTTTTGACGGTTGCCTTATCATAGGCCTCCTGAATCGCCTTGGCGTGGTTCGGGTCGACCACGTTGGGGTTGGTATGCGTGGTGGAACCGACAAAGTGCACGCAGAACTGGCCGTTGAAATCGTTGTTGGGGATGGTGTCGCCGGCCGGGTAGTTGTGCGGAACGCCGTAGATGGAGGCGGCGTAGGTGTGGCCATTGACGGTCACCCAGAAGGGCTTGCGCTGCCACAGATCCTTCTCCGCGATCTCCTGTGAGTTCTTCACGCCGTAGATGCGGCACATGATCACGGTATCCGCCGCGGTCAGGGGCTCCACGTCAGCGTGCGAGCCGCCGGCCCAGCGCTTGGCGCGGTAGCTCAGGCGGGTCTGCACGTCGGTCAACACGGCGGTGACGCCGCGCTGCCAGACCGTGTTGACCACGGTCCACAGTTCCTTTTCAACCGGGTACATGTTGGGCGATACGGTGCCGCCAGGGTTGTTGGTGCCGACGGGCACGGTGCCGTACAGCTTGTGCTGGGTCAGGGGGCCGGCCACGCCGTCTACCGTCAGGGCGGAGATACGCTGGTAGGCCTTGACGGCCTCGATGGTCGCGGTGGTGTAAACGCCCGTGATTTCGCCGGCCGCGAGGAAGCCGAGCCTGGACAGCTCAGTCTGCAGACGGGTCACGTCCTCGCCGGTATCGCCGCGGCGCAGGATGCGGTAGGTGGCTTCCTTGGGCAGGCTCGGGTCTCCGGTGTTGCCCAGCTGCGCTTCCTCAGTCTTGGTCAGAATGCGCAGATAATCCGCGATGATCCAGCCGGTGGCGCCGCTGGCCGTGCCCTCGCGCCAGAAGAAACCTTCGGCGTTTGCGGTCTTGCCGGTCAGCTTCACCACGGTGCCGGCGCGCTCCAGCCTTGTGAAGTAGCCGGCGGCCTTGCTGGCGGCCTTCCTGATCAGCACGCGGTCGATGGTGGTGACGGCGGTGTTGGAAAGATCGGCGGGGTTGACGGTGGGGGTGGGCACCGCGGGGGCGCCGGTGGAGGGCGCGGTCGTCACCTTGGCGTAGATGGCAAGGATGTAGGCGCTGCGCCCGTTATAGGAGATGCGGTACCACTGGCGGCCGCCGCCGGTGACCAGCCCGTAATAGGGGAAGGTGACGCCGGATTTGGGCAGCTGCGTAAAGGTGGTCGCGGTCAGGCTGGGGGAGGTGCGTACGTTCAGGCTGCCGATGGTGGTGACGATATAGCCCGTGGTGCCCGAAGGGGGCGTCACGGGAGCGGTGCCGCCGCCGGTCACAAACTCGTAGCAGTCGCTGCGCACATAGCCCCAGGTGCCGGTGCTCGGGTGCTGGGCGTTGACCCACTGATAGCCGCCGTAGGTGGTGGGCTTGCCCTTGTAGGGCAGCACCAGGCCGCGGGTCATCTGCATCAGGCTGACGCCGCCCGGCGTCTTGCGCAGGTTGACGCCGCCCTTGGTCAGGCGGATGGAGCCGGAGCCGCTTACCACGGGGGCCTCGGTGCCGCCGATGGGCGGGGTGACGGGCGCGGGGGTGGGGCCGGTTACGGCATTGCCCGCGGCATCCGTAAAGGTATAGCAGTCGCTGCGCACATAGCCGCGGATGCCGTTATACAGCACGTACACCCACTGGTAGCCCGCGCGGGTGGTGGGCGCGCCGTAGAAGGGGAGGATGGTGCCGATGGGGATCTGCGTCTGGCTCTCCCCGCCGGGCGTGCGGCGCAGGTTGACGTTGGCCTTGGTCAGCTTCACGTAGCCCGACTGGGTGGCGGGGTCGGCAGGCGTTCCGCCCGCAGCCTCCGCCGTGGTCAGCACGCGGATGCTGGCGGCCTTGATGTAGCCGGTATAGCCGGAGGCGGTCACCTTATACCAGCCGTTCACGGTATCGGCGGGCGTTTCTAAAATGGTCATGCGCGCGCCGCTGAGCAGAGCCACCAGACGGACGCCGTTTGGCGTCTGCAAAAGCCATTCGGTGGTCACGTTCACCACGGCAATGTTGCTCAGCGTGCCGCCTGTGCCGCTGCCCGTGCCGCCCTCGCTGGAGGGGTAGGGGCTGCCGGCCAGATAGGCCGTTTCTTCCGCCGCGCTCATCATGCGCACGACGTTGGAGCGCACATAGCCGGTCGACTCTCTATTGGGGAAGGTGGGCGTGCTCTTGGCCTTCACCTGATACCAGGTTTCGGCGCCCACGGTCAGCTCCTGCAGCTTCTCAAGCGGCCAGCCCAGCGACAGCCTGTCAATGTAATCGCTGGTGCCCGGCTTGGGGCGCAGCATCACATTGTTCATCGTCGTATACATGTACTTGCTGGAAAGGCTCTCTGCAAGGCCGTCCAGAGCAGGCAGCAGCATCGCCATCGCAAGCAGCAGACAAAGAAGCCTGACCGAGCGGTTTTTCCTGTTGTATGTATGGTTCATGGAGCACCTCTACCCTTCGCTGCGCGCAAACCGCAGAATATTCCACCAGCAGTATATTACAGATTCATTACATGGTCAACAAATTATGTTCATTATTCGTGGAAAAATATCATTTTTACAACATGAAATCCGGGGCGGCGAGCCGCTTTGCCGCCCCGGGCGGGCGGGGGCTTGGGCCGGGGGTGAAAAGACGGCAAAAGCAGGGCGGCCATCAGGGGGAAACGGGTCTGCGTCCGGGATATATTTTTGACATTGTTTCGCGCGCGTGATACAGTGTTTTAAAAGAATAAGAGGGGGATGATACCGTGCGGCAACATGTGAAACGCCTGGCCCTGATTCTGACCGCCCTTCTCATTTTATATACAGGAATTCTGCCGACAGACGCCCAGGCCAGACACGATCACGCCTGGAGCGCCTGGTTTGCAGATCCTTCGGCGCCGGCGGGCTGCACTGCGGGCGGGCGCGAGATGCGCACCTGCAGCGCGGAGGGTTGCCCCGAACCCATCGAATACCGTCCCACTGCGGCGCTGGGGCACGACTGGGGAGACTGGCAGGTGTATCAGGCGGCCACCTGCATGGCCGGCGGGCAGAACCGCAGGGTCTGCAAGCGCTGCGGCGCCGCTGAGACCATGAATACGCCGAGCCTCGGCGGGCACGTCTTCGGAGGGTGGCAGAGCTATACCCCGGCTACCTGCACCACCGGCGGCGTCAACAGCCGCACCTGCACGCGCTGCGGCGAAACGGAGTATCAGAACACCACGGCCCTCGGCCATGACTGGGAGCATAAAAAGAAAGCGCCCTCCTGCAGCGATGTGGGCGTGGAAGAGGATGTCTGCAAGCGCTGCCACAGCACAAAGAACACCGTGGTCACGGCGGCGCTGGGCCATAACTGGGGCCTGTTTCATGAGACCCTCGCCCCCGGCTGCACCACGCAGGGCAGCGAAGAGAGCACCTGCTCCCGCTGCGGCGTCAAGTGGACGCGCGCCGTCGCCGCCCTCGGCCATAACTGGGGCGCTTTTGTCGAAACCCTCGCGCCGGGCTGCACCACCCCGGGCCTGGAGACACGCACCTGCCTGCGCTGCGGGCAGACGCAGCAGCGCGGCCTGGCGGCCCTCGGGCACGATTGGGGCGCGCCCGTGGTCACCACGGCCGCCGATTGCAACCATACGGGCACAGCGACAAGAACCTGCGCCCGCTGCGGGGCGACCAGAACAGAGACGCTGCCCAGAACCAAGCACAACTGGGGCCCCTGGGGCGTGGCCGTCGCCCCTGCCTGCACCACGAGGGGCACCGAGATGCGCACCTGCGGCATCTGCGGGCGGCAGGAGACGAGGCGTCTGCGCGCCCTCGGCCATGCATCGGACGGCGTCTGGGTCACGGTGCGCAACCCCAGCCTCAGCCGGCGCGGCCTGCAGGCGACCACCTGCCTGCGCTGCGGCGGGCAGGCCAAGACCCGTACCTTCGCCCCGCGCGGCTACCGCTATGATGTCAGGACGCAGGCTTTCGGTGCTTCCGCCCTGCGGACGCAGAGCGGCCTCGAGGCGCTGTCCGGCTGGCTGATCCCGGTCGACCTCAGCGCCGCGGGCGAGCGCCTGGCGCCCCTGCTCACGGAGGATGGCTACCTGATCGGCGCCGCCCGCCTCAGCTGGATGCCGGGCAGCCTGAGCGTCAGGCTGGAACAGGCCTCCGAGCCCACGAGGCTGCGCGATGCCGTGCTGCGCGTGTACGCAAGCCCCGAGGAGGTCGCGCAGGGAACCGGCGGAGAGAGCGTGCCGCTGGGCGCGCCCGTGCCCGTCTCCGGGGATAAAGCGCTGGTCAGCATCAGCCTGATCGCCAACTACTATCAGGGCAACGAGAACAAGAGTTTCAGCGAGAACATGCTGCTGCCCGGGGGAAACCTCACCTACGCGCAATACGCGCAGCAGATGGCCGATGAAATGGCGCGGCTGTTCGGGGCCAATCCGTGATGCTGTATGAAAGCACGCGCGGGCAGGCGCAGGCCGTGCCCGCCGCGCGGGCTCTGCTTTGGGGTGCCGCGCCGGACGGCGGCCTGTACATGCCGCAGCGCTTTCCCGATCTTTCTTATTTGCTCAAAGAGGAATACGCGGGCCTTGACTATGCCGCGCTGGCGGGGCGGGTGTTCGCCGCCCTGCTGCCCGGCTTTGATGAGGTTAAGCTGAACGCCGTCGCCCGCTCCGCCTATGGCCCGGGCTTTGACGACCCTGCCGTCGCCCCGCTTGTGCGCGTGGGCGGCGATTATATTCTGGAACTCAGCCACGGGCCTACCGCGGCTTTTAAGGATCTGGCCCTGCAGGCCCTGCCGCGCCTGATGGCGCTGGCGAGGGAGAAAACGGGCGCGGGGGAGCGCTGCCTTGTGCTGACCGCCACCAGCGGCGATACCGGCTCCGCCGCCATGCGCGGCTTCATGGATGTGCCGGGCTTCCGCGTGCTGGTGTTCTACCCCGAAGGGGGCGTCAGCGCCGTGCAGCTGGCGCAGATGACGCGCATGCCGGGCGGCAACGTGAAGGCCGTGGGCATCAGGGGCAACTTTGATGAGGCGCAGTCCGGCGTCAAGGAAGCCTTCCTCGCTGCCGATTCTCTTCTGCCAAGGGGGATGCGGCTTTCCAGCGCCAATTCCATCAACATCGGGCGGCTGGTGCCGCAGCTTGTCTACTATATCGCCGCCATCCGGGCGCTTCAAAAAAGCGGTGCGCTGAAGCCCGGGCAGACGGTTGATTTTGTGGTGCCCAGCGGTAATTTCGGCGATATTCTGGCCGGCTGGCTGGCGGGCAAGATGGGCCTGCCGGTGGGGCGGCTGGTCTGCGCCTCCAACGCCAACCGCGTGCTGACCGACTTTCTGCAGACCGGGGTGTACGACCGCAGGCGCAGTCTGCAAAAAACGCTTTCCCCTTCCATGGATATCCTTGTTTCCAGCAATCTGGAAAGGCTGCTGTTTGAAGCCTCGGGGCGGGACGGCGCGCGCGTCCGCCTTTGGATGAACGAGCTGAAAGAAAAAGGCTTCTACCGTGTGGAAGAGGACGCCATGGCGGCCATCCGGCGGCAGTTTACGGGCTTTTCCGCAAGCGACGGGGAGGCCCTGGGCGCTATCCGCGATGTCTGGGAGCGCCACCGCTATCTGCTCGACCCGCACACCGCGGCGGCCTGGCTGGGTAGACGGGTGCTTTCGGGCGGCGATACCCCCTGCGT
>CAYZTQ010000009.1:0-26657 GCA_964481445.1 uncultured Christensenella sp.
TGGTATCATCTTGAATATAAACTGAGTTTAAAGGCTGTCACATTCGTGACAGCCTTTAAACAACCGCCTCGGCAGACTATTTCTCCCGGAGCACCTTCCCCGCCAGATCGCGCATCCTTTCGGCGGCGCGGCGGTTGTCGCCCAGCAGGTCGAAGACGCTGTCTTCGGAGAGCACGCCGCATTTGACGTCGGGGGAGAATTCATCCGTGTTGGAAAATTCGTAGTCCTTCAGCCACTGGGGGCTGTCGTAGTAGGCGACCAGCCTTTTAAAGTCCTTCTGGCCGGCTTCGTACTCGCTCAGCAGGGCGTCCAGCCTGTCCAGCATGGCCCGGTGGGCATCGAGGATGCCTTCCATTTCGGTGATCTGATCGTAGCGACCCATGATGAAGCCTCCTATTAAAGATAACTGAGCCCCCGCGCGCGGGGCGCGCAGGGGCAGAGGGCTGACGCAGGCTGTCCCCCGCTCAGGGATGCCGAAGCCGTACCTTTCGTTCGCTTTGCCTGGCGCTTTTGCGCCCGGGGAGCGCCCTGCTTCGGCTGAGATGGGGAGGGATAGGCTGCGTCAGCAGGAAAAGAGATTATTCGGCGCGGTTGAAGTAGTAATCGAAACCGGCCATGCGCAGGACGAGCGAGCCGTCGTCATTGAGCTCAATGGTCTGTGTCAGGTCTTCAAAGTCTTCATGCGGGGAGGCGGCGAAGAGGTGGCCCTCCACAAACTCGAAGGGCTCGGGCATGGGGGCGCCGAAGAGCCGGACGGCACCGTTTTCGATGACCAGCGTATCATCCTTGACAGCTGCTCCGCCGCTCTGGGCAGCGCTGAGGGCGGTTTCCCCACTCAAAGTCATGCCGCCCGTGGAAACGAGGTTCAGCTTCCAGACGCCGCCAAAATCCTCGGCTTTTTCGGCCTTGACAGCCGTGGGCGGGATAAAGGCTTCAATCGGCTCGCGGCCGAAGTTCAGGCCCTGCAGCGGGTTGGACAGGCGGCCTTCCGAAATGGTCAGGGTGGTTTCATCCGCCTGCCCCTTGTTGAGGTAGAGCTGGTCGCCATCGACGGCCCACGTGCCTTCGGCCGAGTTCTGGTCGCTGGATGTGAGCGTCAGGGTGCCGTCCGCCCGGAGTTCCATTGTAAAAATCAGGCCGAAAAGATCGGCATACCAGTTTCCGGTTAAATCTTCCGCGCCTGCGTTTACGGCCGCGAAGGGGAGCAGCACAGCGATGAGCAGCATCGCCAGGGTCTTTTTCATGTGGAGTTCTCCTTTCGTGTGTAACAGGTACAGAAGTATCATACCATCATCAAAAGCCCGTCAGTCAATTTTAAATTGTAAAAACTGCCGCGGCGGGAGCGGAAACCGCCTGTCAGCCGGTATCTTATGGCGGCGTCTGTTCAAAACAGCAAGCCCCCGCGCGGTCTGGCGCGCGGGGGCTTTGGCCGTTGATTATTGCTGCTCAGCGCGGGTGAAATAGAAATCCATTTCGTTCATGTGCAGCATCAGCGTGCCGTCTTCGCCCAGGTCGATGGTGGAGGCTTCCTTGTCCCCCTCGATGAAGGGGGCGGCGTAGAGATGGCCGTCCACAAACTCGAACTGCCGGGGCTTTTCCGCACCCCAAATGGTGGCGGCGCCATCCTTGATGACGAGCTGTTCACTGACGATCCCCGTGATGTCTCCCAGCTCGCTGATCGCGGTCGCGGCATCCATGGTGTACCCCATGGCCGAGACGTAGGTCAGGTTCCATGTACCGTCAAAGGCTTCGGGCTTCTCGGCCGCCATCTTGGCCGGCGGGGCAAAGGGTTCGATGACCTCGCGGCCAAAATCAAGGGCATTTTCCTCGTTGACAAGGTGGCCGTCTTTGATGTCCAGCGCTCCCTCGTCCTCCTGTCCCTTGTTGATATAGACCTTGCCTTCCTCGGCCGTCCATTTGCCCTCTTCGATGGTCTCTTCGCCAAGCTTCATGACAGCCTGACCGTCTGCGTTCAGCTGCAGGATGAGCACCATGCCACTGACTTTGGCGTACCAGGTGCCGGTCAGATCCTCAGAGCCGGCAAATGCGGCCGTGAAGGGGAGCAGTACAGCGATGAGCAATGAGGCAATCCATTTTTTCATATGAAGTCTCCTTTCGCGCGTTGCTTGAACGCATAGATACCATAACATCCGAAAACCGCGAAAAACAAGTGGGAATTGTAACAACCTTCCTGCGGGCGGATCAACCGGGTACGGGGGAAAGGGGAGGCAGGGGTGCCTGAACCCCTTTCCTGAACCCTGTTTACCAGACCGATGCGCTCGTTTCGGGGGCGCGGCGCATGGGGGCATCCTCGGGGGCTTGCGTGTTTTGCGGCCACTCCCTGCTGACCGCCTGATGAAAACCCTTCTTATGTTCCGCGCTCAGGCCTTTGGCCCGCGCCTGCCCGCCCAGAAAAATGACCAGCGCCAGCGCGGACTGCAGGCTGAGGGCCCGCCTGAAGATATTACCGATGGCATGTCCCTGCATCCTTCATGACTTCCTTTCCTTGTGGGATGGCTGCATTGTAGCGGGGCAGGCATAAAATCCCTGTCAAGAAAAAATCCCCCGATGGATCGGAGGAAAAGGAGCGGAAGCCGGTCACAGTTTATGGTTCCTGCCTGGGCAGCCGGCACAGGAAGGTGGTGCCGCTTCCGTCGCTCTTTTCGATGGAGAGGCGCCCGCCGTGCAGCCGCGCGATTTCGGCGGCCAGCGTCAGGCCGAGGCCCACGCCGCCCAGCGCCCGGCTGCGGGCCTTGTCCACGCGGAAGAAGGGCTCGAACACGCTTTCCCGCATCTCCTGCGGGATGCCGGGGCCGGTATCGCTGACGCGCAGCAGAATCTCCTTCGCGCCCTGCTCCACCGAGACGGTCACGCTGCCGCCCTTCCTGCCGTACTTGATGGCGTTTTCCACCAGATTGAAGAGCATGCGGCAGATCAAAAGGTCGCTGCCCCAAAAGCGCGCCTCGCCGCCCTGCTGCACAAGGCGGATGTCCTTTTGCTCGGCGAGGGGGGAAAGGTCGGCCAGAATCTCCTCCGCCAGCGGGGCGAGGGAGATGAGGTCGCTGCGGGGCACGGTCTGCAGCTCGCTCATATCCAGCAGCGTGCGCACCAGCTGCGAAAGCCGCTCCACCTGCTCGCGCATGGTGGCAAGGGTCTCCCTGACCGCGGGCTCCGCCTGCGCGCCCTCCCCCGCTGCGTACAGGTCGAGCTGCGACTGCATCAGGGCAAGGGGCGTGCGCAGCTCATGCGCGGCGCTGGCGGTAAACTGCCGCTGCCTTACAAAAGAATGGGAAAGGCGTTCCATCATGGCGTTAAACGAGCGGCTGAGGCGGAGAAATTCCGGCGGCACTTCCTCGCTCAGGCGCACATCAGAAAGGTTCTGCGCCTGAATGCTCTCTACGCGCTTGGAAAAGCTCTCCAGAGGCTTCAGCGAGCGGCCGCTGACAAACCAGGTGATGACGCCGCCCGCCAGCGTGACCGCGGCGGTGATCAGCCAGCTGTAGAGACGGAAGCCGTGCTTGCTGCTGTCTACCTTTTGGGGCAGTTCGCTGCTCAGCTTCGCCAGAGCCTCGTCGGTGAGCACCACCTCAAAATCCTTCTCCGGCATCACGGCCTGCCCCAGCCCCTGAATATCCTTGAACTCCAGCACATAGGATTCGAGCGAGTCAAAATAAAACAGGCCGGAGCTGCTGACCAGCAGGTTGAGCGCCACCGAAATCAGCGCGATCAGCACGCCGGTCATCAGTGTCAGGCGCCATTTGAGCGACAGGGTTTTCACGCTTCCTCCCCTCCTATCAGATAGCCTTCGCCGATGCGGTTTCTGATCGGATCCTGCCCCAGAGCCGCCTTCAGCTTCCTGCGCAGCGAGGAGATATGCGTGCGTACGGAGTTTGAAAAGCTGTCGACGCTCGAATCCCACACATGCTCGATCAGCTCCTCCTGGCTGACGGGGCGTCCCTGATTGAGCAGCAGATACTCTAAGATGCCGATTTCCTTGCGCGTCAGGGCGACCTCCTGCCCCGAAGCCGTGCACTTTCTCGCGACCGTGTCAAAGCTGAGCGCGCCGCAGCTGAGGCAGACGCTGCTTTGCACGAAGCGGCGGCGGGTCAGGCTGCGCACGCGGGCCTCCAGTTCTTCAAAATGAAAGGGCTTGGCCAGATAATCGTTGGCCCCGGCGTCCAGCCCCTCCACCTTGTCGATGATGCGGTCTCTGGCCGAGAGGATGAGCACCGGGGTCTCCTCGTCCTCTTCCCGCAGCCTGCTGAGCACCTCCATGCCGTCCATGCCGGGGAGGTTCAGGTCGAGCAGAATCAAATCGTAGCGCTCCACCTGCGCCTGCGCGAGCCCCTCCGCGCCGTCTGCGCAGGCATCCGCTTCATACCCGAGACTCCGCAGGTTTTTGCTGAGCGCCTCGCACAGCTGCTTTTCATCCTCGATGATCAGTAACCTCATACCCAACCTCCTTGACGGGCTTCAGTATAGCACGTCCCGGCGCGGGATGTCACAAAAAGAACAAATCGACCGTGAGGAGGGGAGACTTCCAGAAAGAAAAGCATGGGCATGATACGTTTCTATCCTTGATGTGCCGTCATTTGCGTTCTCCTTGCACATGGATTTTAGTATAACAGGAAGATTCTACAGATTGAGCGGAAATTATTCCCAACTTTATTCCCAATATGATATACTGCGATTGTTGGGAATAAAAGCGGAGTGTGTCATGTTGAATATCAAAGAGAAGATTCATGAGTTATGTGCTTACGCGGATGAACAGGAATGGTTCGAGTTTAAAGAGAATTGGTTTGAACCTACCTCGCTGGGAGAGTATGTCTCCGCGCTTTCGAATGCTGCCGCGTTTCATCAAAGGCAGTACGCATACTTCGTTTGGGGTGTAAACGACAAAACGCATGAAATCGTTGGAACGACATTCAATCAGTACCAACATACCAACGGTGAACCGTATCAGAATCAGCTTGCACGCAGCCTTTCTCCGAGCCTGAACTTTTCTTTTGAGGAGGACGTAATCGACGGGAAAAGGGTTGTGATGCTTATTATTCCGGCTGCGGAAGACCTTCCTACTGCCTATAAGGAGAAACGCTACATCCGTATCGGTTCATCCAAAGCAAACCTGAAAGATTATCCTAAACGGGAAATTCAGCTTTTCAAAATACTGGATGGCCGGATGGAAACCATCGAAACAATTCCTTCCGGATATCAGGAACTGACATTTTCAAAGTTGTTTGGTTACTACGGTTCCAAAGGTATCGTTTTGAACACAAAAACCTTTGTGAAGAATCTTGGTTTAAGAACTGCTTCGGGAGAATACAATCTGCTGGCGCAGCTGCTTTCCGATAATTCACATTTTCCGCTCCGCGTTTCTCTTTTTGAGGGCAGGACAAAAGGCTCCAATTTATTTTCCGTTAGAGAGTTTGGCAATAATTGCCTGCTCTATACGCTGGATGATCTGCTACGCTATGGTGACGTGCTGAATTTGGTTCAAACAGATGAAACGAATCGGATTGTTGAACGAAAAGAGGTTTCACTGTTTGATAATAAGGCTTTTCGTGAGGCCATTATCAATGCTGTGCTGCATAACTTTTGGGCAGGCGGTCATGAACCGATGATATCGGTATTCTCCGACCGAATAGAGATACTGTCTCGGGGAACACTTGCCCCGGCTCAGACGATGGAAGGGTTTTATCAAGGGGAATCCGTTCCTGTGAATGGAAAGCTGTCTGAAATCTTCCTGCAGCTGCATATCAGCGAGAAGTCCGGAAGAGGCGTTCCGAAAATCATTGAAACGTATGGCAGAGAGGCTTTTTCCTTCAACGAGAATTCGATCGTTGTCACGCTTCCTTTTCATCGCATCCGTCAGGTTGGGAATAAGCTTGGGAATAAACTTGAGAATGAAGTTGGTGATAACTGTCCGCTCAAAAATTTGAGCCCTCGCAGACAGAGCGTTTTGAGTGAAATGCGGGATAACCCGAACATCACCATCGCACAATTGAGCCGCATTCTGTCTATCAGCGAAACCGCTGTAGAGAACCATATCGCCTTTCTACGAAAAAACGGATTGATTGCGAGAATCGGCTCCAAAAAGAACGGATACTGGAAAATTAACGATACAGAAACGTAAGTTCGACAGTACAAAGACAAGAGGCCGCCGTGACGTGCACGGCGGCCTCCGGTGTGTGGGTTCAGCCGGAAGGCGCTTACTCTTCCTTCGGTTCTTCGGTCGCGTTCTGGATGGCCTCGCTCACCTCGTCGTTGCGGTCGGCGGCTTCGGCGGCCTTCTTGAAGGCGGCGGCAAAACCGGTCTCTTCGGTCACGGTGCCGTCGGTGTAGCTGTTGGGCTCCTCCTCAAAGTTGACGGCGAACTCGTCGCCCTCGCCGGGGATGGCGGCCGGGGCATCCATCAGGGTCTCTTCCATCGCCTCACGGATGGACAGGCTGATGCGCTTGGCCTCGGGGTCGACGGAGAGGATCTTCACGTTGACTTCCTGCCCGGGGGTCAGCACGTCTTCCACTTTGTTGACGCGGGTCAGCGCGACCTGGCTGATGTGAATCAGGCCGTCTACGCCGGGCTCCATCTCAACAAAGGCGCCGAAGGGACGGATGCGCACGACCTTGCGGGTGAGCACCGTGCCGACGGGGTATTTTTCCTCCACGTTGTCCCAGGGGCGGGGCTGCAGCTGCTTGTAGCCAAGCTGGATGCGCTCGCGCTCGGGGTCCAGCGAGAGAATCTTCACGTCGATTTCGCTGCCGATTTTCAGCACGTCCTGCGGCTGGGCGTTGCGGTTCCAGCTCAGGTCGGTGATGTGGATCAGGCCGTCCACACCGCCCAGATCGACGAAGGCGCCAAAAGCGGCAAAGCGGCGGACAATGCCCTTGACCACATCGCCCTGCTGAAGCCTGGCCCAGGCTTCAGCCTTCTTCTGGGCGGCTTCGGCCATCACGACTTCCTTGCGGCTGGCGACCACGCGCTTCTTGGCGTCGTCCAGCTCGATGATCTTGAGCCTCATGTTCTGGCCGACAAACTGGCCGATCTTCTCCACATAGCGCTGGGAGAGGTGGCTGGCGGGGATGAAGGCGCGCACGCCCTCGATGCTGGCCAGCAGGCCGCCCTTGACGGCTTCCTTGCCAACGGCCTCGACGAACTCGCCCGCTTCGTACTTGCGGGTGATCTCGGCCCATACCTTGCGGTTGACGATGTTGCGCTGCGAGAGAATCACATTGCCTTCGCCGTCGTTCACCTTGACGATTTCGACCTCGATATCGTCGCCAACCTGCACGTTCTCATCGACCAGATCGGAGCGCTTGATCAGCCCGTCGGATTTGTAGCCAATGTTCACGCAAACTTCGTCGTCGGTAATCTGCACGACCTTGCCGGTCACGGTCTGGCCGTTGCGGATGCGGGTCATATTTGCGGCTACCTCATCCATAAAGGAAGGAGCGGGTTGCGCGGTTGCCTCCGCCTGCGCCGCGGCCTCGGGGGCCTTCGTGTTCTCGGGCACCTGCTCTACGGGAGCGGCAGGGGTTTCCTGCGCCTGTGCCTCGGGGGCAGCGGGTGTTTCCTGCACCTGCTCGGTCTGGGGCTCCATGGTCTGATCCATGCGTTCCATGTCTGTCATACTGTCGATAACCTCCTTAAGTGACCAATCCGGCGTGGACGCTCCGGCAGTCACTCCTATGCGTTGCTGGGAATTTACCTTGATGTGCGGGGGAAGCTCCTCCGCACTTTCCACCAAATATGTGTCGGCGCAGCGCTCGCGGCAGGTCTCGTAGAGCTTCAGCGTGTTGGCGCTGTTTCTGCCGCCCACGACGATCATGATGTCGCACGAGGCGGCCAGCTCCGCGGCTTCCTGCTGGCGCTGCTGGGTCGCGCTGCAGATGGTGCTTTTGACCCTGATCCCGGGAAAGCGCTCCTGCAGCTTTTCGCTGAGCCGCTCAAACGCCTTCGGGGGAAAGGTGGTCTGCGCCACCACCAGCGCGTTTCCGGCGTCCGGGGGCAGGCTGTCGATCTCTTCTTCGCCGGAGATGACATAGACCCTGCCGTGGCACCAGCCGGAGGTGCCGATGACTTCGGGGTGCTTCGGGTCGCCAATCAGGATGACCGGGGCGCCCGAGGCGCTGTACTCGCTGACCGCCCTGTGCAGATGCCGCACGAAGGGGCAGGTGCAGTCGACCAGCCTTTGCGCGCTCTCTCTTGCCTGCTCTTCCACCTGGGGCGATACGCCGTGGCTTCTGAGAATCAACAAAGCGCCGCGGGCCTCGGAAGGGGAGCCCACAGCTTTGATACCCTGCTGTTCAAGACGGGATACGACCGCGGGGTTGTGGATCAGCTCGCCCAGGGTATAGCACGAAAGCGCCGCGTTTTCGGCTTCGCCGGCAGCCTGCAGGGTGCGCTCAACAGCCTGCAGGGTGCGCTCAACAGCCTGCTGAACCCCCATGCAGAACCCCGCGTGCTTTGCGACAATGATGGGCAAGCCAAACCTCCAATCCTATGGATAATAACCTAATTCGACGGCTCTGTCCTTTTTCCTGCCGGGAAAAAAGATTTTGCGTGAATCAGGTCCCGAGCTCCTGCCGGGCCTTCGAGCGGGCATCCTGCATCGCTTTCACGAAGCGCTGCGTCAGTTCATCCACGCTGTCTTTGCCCATAACTCTATCCAGTAAATCATCATAAGCGATAGCGGGCAGAAAGTAAATATGCGTGGGGCGGAAAAACCGGATTTTTACATGAATATAGGCCGGAATCACCGGCACCCTGTTGCGCAGGGCGATCATGGAGAGGCCGTTTTCCACGCCCTTCATGAAGTTTTCCTCGCTGTTGCGCGTCCCCTCGGGGAAAAGGCCCAGCACGTCTCCGCCTTTGAGCACCGTGTTGCAGGCGCGGATGGCCGCCATGTCGGTAGCGTGGCGCGAGACCGAGATCATGTGCAGCCCTTTTAAGAAGGCGCTGAACAGGCCGCCCGCGTTCAGCTCGGTCTTGCCCAGAAAGTGGATCTGGTACTTTGGCAGCGCCAGCGCGAGGGCCAGCGGATCCAGCACGCTGGTGTGGTTGGAGACCAGCATGAAAGGAGCCTCTTCCCTTCGCAGGTTCTCCAGGTTGTGAAAGCGCAGGGGGAAGAGCAGCGGGCTCAGCACCCTCAGCAGCGCCAGCACGACGCTGTATAAAAGCGATCTTCGATTTTCAGGTTTTGTTTCAGTTGTCATAAGCCTCTTTGACGATGGCCAGAATGGCCTCGACCGATTCGTTAAAAGTAAGGGTACTCGTATCCAGCGCCACGGCGTCCTCCGCCCGGCGCAGGGGGTCGGTTTTTCTTTCGGTATCCTGCCTGTCGCGGGCGATCAGCTCTTTCAGCACGTCCTCATAGTCGGCCGGCATGCCCTTTTGGAGCAGCTGCTCATAGCGGCGCCTGGCCCGCACCTCGGGCGCGGCGGAGAGAAAGATTTTGGCCTTTGCCCCGGGCAGCACCACGGTGCCGATGTCGCGGCCGTCCACAATCATGCTGATGTTCTCGGCCAGCTTCTGCTGCCTCGCGGCCAGATACCGGCGCACCTCGGGGCAGCGCGACACGGCGGAGGCGGCGCTACCCGCCTCCTGCGTGCGGATGGCCTCGTCCACATTCTCGCCGTTTAAGAGGGTCTGCTGCCGGCCGCCCTCAAAGCGGATATCCACCCGGGCGCGGCCCTGCTGCACCATCTCGATGACGGCTTTCTCATCCATGGGATCGATGCCGCTTTGCAGCGCGGCGAGGCCCACGGCGCGGTACATGGCCCCGGTATCCAGGTGCAGGATGCCAAGGCGCCTGGCCGCTTCGTCCGCCAGGCTGGATTTGCCGGCGCTGACAGGGCCGTCCAGCGCCACAAGCACGGGTTGCTTTTCCATTTGACTCCTTAAAAAACGGCCGCGGGCAGGGCCCGCGCCGCCGCGTTTTCAAAAGGGATGCCGGGGAGAGCGCGCGGGCGAAATGCCCCGTCTCTCCCCGGCACGCGGTTTACCTTGCCATGGACTGGGTCAGGTCCCAGCCCTTCAATATAGCCTGCTGATGCGATACGGCGTAGGGGCCGACCGCCTCGGCCAGCGCCATTTCCCTCGGGAAGTGGATGCAGATGTGGCCGGTCAGGTTGTTGTTGGCGTTATGATCCACCTCGTGGCCGTGGCTGTGGGTGGAGGCCATGTAGACGCGGCCGTCGGAGAAGATGATCCACACCGGGCGCGGCGTCCAGTTGTTGACGCCCAGCGCCTTTTCCATGATGGCCGTGTCTTCCTTCGTCGGCGGCTCGCCGTCGGCGTGCTTGCCCAGGCTGAAGATGTGCACATTGTAGTGCGCTCCGGACATGAAGTCGTACACGATCACGTTGGGCATGCTGCGCAGGCGCGACCTGACCTCGCCCTCCCAGTTGCCGTTGCGCACCTCGGCGGCGCGCGGCGCGGTGAAGATGGGGGTGGAGGGCACGGGCGCCGGCGTGGGCTTGGGCTCCACAAGGCCGGTCGCGGCGATGGCGCGCGGGTCGGCCAGCTTGGCCATGGTCTGCTTGCCGGCGATGCCGTCGGGCGTCAGGCGGTTGTTTGATTGGAAGGCCTGCAGGGCCAGGTAGGTGCGGGGGCCGAAGACGCCGTCCGCGCCGCCCGTCAGGTATTTGAGCTCGATGAGGCGGTTTTGCAGCGCCTTGACGCCGGGGCCGGTATCGCCCACGCGCATGGAGGTGGCGATGGCGGCGGTATCCTCTTCGCCGGAGGGGTTGACGGCCGTGCCCGCGTTGCCCCTGGCGTTGTTTGCGTACAGCGCGCCCAGCGTGGCCGCGCCCGCGACGCCGTCAGCCGAAAGCCCGCTCTTTCTCTGGAAGGCGGTGACCGCCTGCGCGGTCTGCGTGCCGAAGATGCCATCCGCCTTGCCCTTTAAGTAGTTGAGCGTGATCAGGCGGCTTTGCAGCTGCACCACGGCCGCGCCCACCGAGCCGATGCGCAGGGTTTCCTGCAGGCTGCCGGTGTCAGGCAGGGGCGCCATGGTGTCAGAGGGGATGGCGGTGGCGGCGTACAGCGCCTGCTGGGTCGCGTAGTCGGCGATGCCGTTGACCAGCAGCTGGTTGCGCATCTGGAAGGCCTTGACGGCCTTCTCGGTCTTGCCGCCGAACACGCCGTCGGGCGTCGACTGGTCGTAGCCCAGCGAGACCAGCCTTGTCTGCAGCTGGGTGACGGCGACGCCGCGCGTGCCGTTTTTCAGCGTGACATAGTTGGGCGTCTGCGCTTCCTGCTGGCCTTCGCCCGGCTGGGGCGTGGGCTGTACCGTGATGCCCAGGGCCGTGTTGATGGCAAGCAGGGTGAACTCGTCCACCTTGCCGGTCTGCCTGATGCTGTGCGCCTTCTGGAAGGCCTTGACGGCGTTGGTCGTCTTGGCGGTGTATTCGTCCGAGATATTGCCGCTCAGGTGCCCCAGCTCGACCAGGCCGCGGTTGAGCTGCGTCACCGCCTCGCCCATATCGCCCTGCTGCATGGGCCAGCCGGGGATGGGGGGCAGCAGCTTCAGGTAGACGCGCCTGCCCGCGGCGTTGCGGGGGCGCAGCTCGTAGATCAGCTTCTGGATCTCGGGGGTGGCGGCGCCGGTCTGGCGCAGGCCGTTCTTATCCTGAAAGGCCTTCATGGCCGACAGGGTGGCCGCGCCGAACACGCCGTCCGCGCTGCCCTTGAAAAAGCCCAGCTCATGGAGGGCCTGCTGCAGCGAGCGCACCTTGTCGCCCGTGCTGCTGACGCCCAGCGTCTCGTAGTGCGAGCGGGCCAGCGAGTCGATTTTAAGGGTTTTGCCCGACAGGTACTGCTCGGGCACGGAAATATAATCGGCCATGGCCCAGCCGGTATAGGTCTTGTAGGTGACCTTCAGAAAATCATTCTTGCTTTCCAGCACCGTGATAGGCGCGCCCTGCGGGATGGTCAGGATGCGCATGGAGCGGGTGGAGTTGCTTTTGCGCAGGTTGACCGCGGCGGTGGCGATGGTCTGGTAGGGGTAGGTGGCCTCGCCCAGCTCCTGCGTAAAGGCGGGGCTCTGGGTGGGCTCGGGCAGGGCGTTTGCGTCCGGCTGCGGGGCCTGGGAAACCACGGGGCCGGTCTGGCCGCCCGCGAGCAGGGCCTGCATGGTGCGGCTGCCTACCTTGCCGTCCTGCCTGAGGCCGGCCTTTTTCTGGAAGGCGCGTACGGCCAGCTCGGTGCCGCGGCCGAAGATGCCGTCGATCTTGCCCTTGTAAAAGCCGAGGGTCTGCAGGTTCTTCTGCAGGTCGCTGATCCAGTCGCCGCGGTCGCCGGGGCGAAGAATCTGCCCGGGCACGGCCGAAAGGGTCTTGACCTCGGTGGCTCTGCCGGCCCTGTTGAGGGGCTTTGCCTCAAACAGCTTCTGCTGGCTGACGGCGTCCGCCGTGCCGGAGACTGTAAGCTTATTCTTTTCCTGATAGTCGCGCACGGCCTGCTCGGTGGCCTTGCCGTACTTGCCGTCCACCGCGCCCTTCAAAAAGCCCAGCTCGATCAGCGCGCCCTGCAGCGCGCGCACGGCGGCGCCCTCGCTGCCCAGCGTCAGCGGCGGGTATTTCTGGTTCTGCTGCTGCGTGCCGGTCTCGGGCAGGGGGGCGGTCTGCGCGGGCACCACGGTGCTGACGGCGCGCTTTTCAAGGTAGCCCGCCCTGCTCTGATACTCCGCGATATAATAGTCCCCGTCCGTGCCCGTGACGGCCACGGCCTCGCCCGCGGGGATGGTCATCAGGCTGTCTGATGAGGCGGACGGGCTTGTGCGCAGATACTGGCTTTCCGTGGTATAGCCGACAAAGGGGAAGGCCTCGGCAGCCAATGAGGCGAAGCTGCCCAGCAGCAGCGCCGCGCAGGCGAGCCACGCGGTCAGGCGCCTTCTATCTAACTTTCCCATGCAAAAACCTCCGCCATCTTATTGTTGTTCTTCATTTTATGCGCATTCATACAAAGTGTCAAGAAAATCAAGGGATTTTGTAACAATTTTGAAAGAATTTTTGTAATAATTACAGCGTCACCGTGTCGCGCGAGACGCGGATGCGCAGGTTCGGCCCCTCGGCCGCGTCGCCGAAGGCGTCTTTGCCCTCGGAATCAAGATAGCGGCTGATCACCACGGTGTTCTTGCCCTCGTAGGAGATATCAAAATAACCCGTCTGCAAAACGGGCGTATTCACCCGCTCGTTCAGCAGCTCTTTGACGGACTGCAGCAGCTCGCCGTCCTCCCGTCCCCAGGGATAGGGGCAGCGGTTCCAGGGATCGGCCGCGCCCTCCATGCCCGCCTCGTCGCCGTAGTACAGCGAGGGCATGCCGGGCAGGGCGCAGACAAGGCGCAGCAGCTTTTTGAAGCGCTCTTTGGCCAGAATTTTCAGCTCGGGGCTGAGCGAGAGGCCGCCCCGCTCCTCGGGCGGCAGGGTCGCGTAATCCTGCATCACCAGCAGGTTCAGGATGCGGGCGCGGTCATGGCTGCCCATCAGGTTCATCAGGCTGTAGAAAAAGGGTCGGGGGTAGTTTTCCTCCAGGCTACGGATGACCCGCACCAGCTTCTCCGCGTCCCACTCGTTTCTGAAAAAGCGGATCAGGGCCTCGCGCAGCGGGTAGTTCATCACCGAGTCGAGCGTGTCGCCCGCGCAGTAGCAGCGCATTTTGCCGTAGGCCATCTTGTTGCTGGCGTCTTCCCACACCTCGCCCAGCAGCGCGGCGTCGGGCCTTTGCGCGCGCACGGCCTTTCGCAGTTCCCTGAGGAAGCTCATCGGCAGTTCGTCCGCCACGTCAAGCCGCCAGCCGCTCGCGCCCCTTGAAACCCACAGCCGGGCGACGCCCTTTTTGCCGAGGATAAACTCGCGGTAGCTGGGGATATCCTTGTTGAGCTCGGGCAGGGTTTCGATGTTCCACCAGCAGGCGTATCTGGCGGGGTAGTCGGTAAAGCGGTACCACGAAAAATAGGGGCTGCGCCTGCTCTGCGCCGCGCCCCTGCCGGGGTAATGCCCCCAGCGGTTAAAGTAAAGGCTGTCGTCGCCCGTGTGGCTGAACACGCCGTCCAGCAGCAGGCGGATGCCCATATTCTCCGCCTCGCGGCACAGGCGCTCAAAATCCTCCCTCGTGCCCAGCAGCGGGTCGACGGACTGATAATCGCCCGTGTCGTAGCGGTGGTTGCAGCGGGCCTTGAAGATGGGGTTCAGGTACAGCACCGTGATGCCGAGGTCTTTGAGGTAGGGCAGCTTCTGTCGGATGCCCTCCAGATCGCCGCCGAAAAAGTCGCGGGCGGGGTTGCTGCCGTTCTTGCCGTCGCCGTAGGGCAGGGGCTTTTCGTACCAATCCTCATGGATCACCGCGTCCGCCCGGTCGGTCGCCGGCATCTTGGAGCGGTAGAAGCGGTCGGGAAAAAGCTGGTACATGACGCCCCGGCGCAGATACCCGGGCGTATCATAGAGGGGGTCATAGACCGTGATCTGGTAGCTGGGCGGCTGGTTCAGGTACACCGCGCCCTCGCCGCCCAGATGGTCGGCGGCGTTGCCGTAATACAGCCGCCTGCCGCGCTCATCGTCCGCGTAAAAATCGTACCAGAGCAGATGCGGCTCTTTGGCCAGCGTGATAAAAGCCTCGTAGCGGCCATAGCCGCAGGGGCGCATGGGGTAGATGTGCTCGTCGCCGTTCCAGGTGCGCAGCGTCACGTTCTGCGGCCTGCCCGAAACGGTGAGCGCGAGGCGGACGCGGCTGCCGCAGGGGGCGGCGCCGCGGGGAGAGCGGTAGTCGGTATCCTGTGAGTTGTGGTATAGCTCCATGTCAGTCCAAAACTTTCAAAAGAATCAATTGAGGATATGCAGCGCGCGGCGCACAAGCAGGCTCAGCGCGTAAAACAGCGCCGCGCACAGCACCACCGACGCGCCGACGGAAGAGCCGAGGGTATAGGCGGCGATCAGCCCGAGCACGCCCGACAGCATGCTGATCAGCACCGAAAACAGCGCGTGCTGCGGCACGCTGCGCGCCAGGTTGCGCCCCGCCGCCGCGGGCAGAATCAGCAGCGCGTTGATCAGCAGCACACCCACCCAGCGGATGGACAGCATCACCGCCACCGCGACCAGGCAGACAAACAGATCCTCCGCCAGACGCGTCCGGATGCCGCGGCTCTGCGCCAGCTGCGGGTTGACCGCGGTCAGAAGCAGCGGGTTATACAGAAAGGCCCAGCAGGTCAGGCCGAAGAGCAGCGCGATAAGCAGCCACACAAGGTCGCCCTGCGCGATGGCCAGCACGTCGCCCACCAGCAGTGAGGAGTATTTGGCGAAATTGCTGTTTTGGCTCAGCAGCACCAGCCCGAGGGCGATGCCGGTGGAGGAGAAGACGCTGATGTTGGTATCGGCCGAGGCGCCGCCCGAGCGGTTGATGCGGCTGATCAGAAGGGCCCACAGAAGGCCGAAGGCGATCAGGATGAAGGTGAGGTTCTGCATGCCCATCAGCATGCCGATGCCCGCGCCCGCCAGCGCGCTGTGGCCCAGGGCGTCCGAGAAGAAGGCCATGCGGCGGTTGACCGCCATGGTGCCAAGCAGCGCAAGCAGCGGCGTCAGCATCAAAAGCGCCAGCAGCGCGTTTTTCATAAACTGCAGCGAGAACATCTCAAAGGGCAGGATGGTATCGATGATATGATAGACCGTCTGCATCACTCGGCCCTCCCTTCGCCGTGCGTGTGGGGGAAGGAGGATGCGAACTCCGGCGAAGAAAAGACCTCTTCCGGCGTGCCGACGGCCAGGCTGCTCTTGTTGATCAGCGCCACCACGTCCGCGTATTCGCGCACCAGCGTCCAGTCGTGCGAGACCATCAGGATGGCGATGTGCTTCTGCGCGCGCAGGGCGTTCACGGTATCCAGAAACAGCGCCTGCCCGTTGTGGTCGACGCCGGACACCGGCTCGTCCAGCAGCAGCAGATCGGGGGCCGGGGTGAGGGCGAGGGCCAGCAGCACCCGCTGCAGCTCGCCGCCCGACAGGGCGCCGAGGCGCTTATTGATCAGGCTCTGCGCCTGCGCGAGGGCCAGCGCCTCCTGCGCCTCGAGCCTCGCGCGGCGGCCGACGCCCGTCCACACAGGGCGCTTTGAAAGCGAGGAAGCCAACAGGTCGCGCACCGTCAGCGGCATCTGCCGGTCAAACAGAAGCTGCTGGGGCACATAGCCCACGCGCAGCGAGGGGAAGGGCCTGCCCTTCGTATCCAGATGCGAGATGCTGCCCTCGTGCGGCACCTGCCCCAGCATGGCGCGCAGCAGCGTGGTCTTGCCGCCGCCGTTGGGGCCGATCAGCACGGTCAGCTGCCCGCAGTGCACGTGCAGATTGACGTCGCGCAGCAGGGTCTCGCTGTCCAGCTTCACGCTCACATGGTCAAGCTCGATGCGGCACAGGCCGCAGTGATGGGTGTCGGGGCGCTCAGCCTGCACGATGTTCCTCCGTATAATAACGACACAGGCCCTTCAGGGCGCAGCTTTCGCACAGCGGCCTCTGGGCCTTGCAGACGCGCCTGCCGTGGTAGATGAGCCAGTGGTGGGCGCGGTTCCAGTTTTCTTTTGGGATGTTCTCCATCAGCTGCCGCTCGGTCTTTTCCACCGTAGAGGCGGCAGCGAGGCCCAGCCGGTTGCTGACGCGGAACACGTGGGTGTCGACCGCCATCGCGGGGATGCGGAAGGCGTTGGCCAAAACGACGTTGGCCGTCTTGCGGCCCACGCCGGGCAGCGAGGTCAGCGCTTCGAGGGTATCCGGCACCTTGCCGCCGTATTCCGCCATGATTTTGCGCGCCGCCATCACGATGTTGGTGGCCTTGCTTTTAAAGCCGCAGCTTTTCACATAGGGAAAGAGCGTTTCGGGCGTGGTCTCGGCCATCGCCTTCACACTAGGAAAATCGCGGAACACATCCGGGGTCACCTTGTTGACCTGCCTGTCGGTGCTCTGCGCCGAGAGCATGGTGGCCACCAGCGTCTCATAGGGGTTGGTAAAGTGTAGCTCGGGCACGGCGTTGGGGTACAGCGCCTCAAGCGTTTCGAGAATTTTGCCGATATCGGGGGAAAAGCCGCTCATTGGATCAGTCTTTCAAAGTTTCTGCGGTATTCCGCCAGCTTGGACACGACGATGACCTCGATGGGGAAAAACAGCGCGTTCTTGAGCGCGCGGGCGGGCAGCAGGGCGAAGAAGCCCTTGCCCACGATGGGCACGATCAAAAGGGTATTGAAAATCAGGTTGACGCAGATGGTGATCACCAGCTGGCCGAGGGCGACCCGCTGCTTGGAGACCGCGGGCGCGTGCAGCGTCAGGCCGTAGACAAGGCCCTGCAGGGCGGCGGACAGCGTGAACAGGGGGTTGAAGGGGCCGGAGGGGAAGCCCAGCGCGCCAATCAGGTCGGCGATGACGGCGGTCAGTGCGCCGCCCAGGGGGCCCAGCAGCATGCCCGAAAGCGCGATCGGCACAAAGCCGAAGCTGATGGAGAGATACTGGTTGTTAAAGCCCAGAAAACGCTTGACCACAACGGCCAGCGCGGCCAGCAGCGCCATGGTGATGAGGCGCTTGAGCGAGGTGTTTTTTCTGTCTGTCTGCATAGCTTTTTCCCTGTCCATTCTGCCTTATTCGGTCACAATAAAATCACGGGAGAACATAAACTCATGAAGCAGCCTTCTGTTTTCCTCAAAATCCAGCAGCTGCCCCGCGCCGCCCGCGTAGGTATAGGGGCGCACCGTGCCGTCAAAGGGCAGGCGGCACTGCTCTATCTTCGCGTGCCGCAGCGAGTAGGCGGCGGAGAGGGCGTCCAGCAGGTCGGCCATGGTGATGTTGGTGTCCGAGCGCTTCTTGGGCGCGCCCGAGGGCATCGTGGCCGCGACAAAGATGTTGTTGTTGCGGATGCCGGGGTAGGTGTAGTGCTTGTCGTAGAGCTCGTCCCAGATTTTGAGGATGCGGCTCAACAGGTCGCCCGCCTCGCTGAAGCTGTAATCGCTGATCTTCGCCGCGATATTGGAAAGCACCAGCCGGGCGCGGTAGGTGCGCCCAAAATCCTGGCTGTCGGTCTCCACATCGTTGGAGGCGCGCGTCTTGCGGATGCGCATGTAGACGACCGCGGCGAAGCCGTTGAGGTGATAGGTGCCGGGCCGGTAGAGCCTGGGCTCCGTGCTGTCCGGCGGCACCGACCAGTTTTTAAGGCGGCTCACCTCGGCGCTGGTCAGCGGCACGTCCACGCCGCCCACGGCGTCAATGATCTCCATGATATGCCGCCAGTCCATCAGCACATACTTTTCGATGTGCAGCCCGAAATGGCGGTTGAGGGTATCCAGCAGCGCCTGCACGCCGTACTCGCGCACAACGCGGTTGACCCTGCCCGGGTTGCCGTCGGGGCGGATAATCAGCATATCGCGGATGAAGGAGGTGACCATGACGCGGCCGGTCAGCTCGTCCAGCGTCAGCAGCACCAGCCCGTCGTTGTAACCCGGATTGTCGACGTTGTTCTGCCACTTGTCCATGCTGATCAGCAGAAAGTGGCGCATGCCCATCGGCGTGGGCGGGATCTGCCCTTCTTCCAGCGGCCTAATCTTTTCCAGCAGATACAGCCGCTGGTCGTGGCCGCTTTCGGCAAGGCCGGGCGCGGCGGATGCAAGCAGCAGCAGGCAGGCGAGCAGGAGGCAGAGCAGCTTTTTCATGGCGTCCCCTCCGCTTCCAGGTCGGCGTAGCGCACCAGCTCGATATCCGCCTCGTTTAATATTTCCAGCGAGAAAGCGTCGGGATAGCCCTGATCGTACACGATGCGCCGGATGCCCGCGTTGACGAGGATGCGCGCGCACACTGAGCAGGGCTGGTGCGTGCAGTAGCAGGTGCCCCCGTCGATGGAGACGCCCAGCTTGGCGGCCTGTATGACCGCGTTCTGCTCGGCGTGAATGGCGTAGCAGATTTCCGTGCGGGTGCCGGAGGGGATGTTCAGCCTGCGCCTGAGGCACTCCCCCCGCTCCTTGCAGGTGCGGATGCCCTGGGGCGCGCCGTTGTAGCCGGTGGTGACCACGCGCTTATCCTTGACGATGACGGCCCCGACCTCGCGGCAGGGCTGAAAGCAGCTGCTCCAGGTGGAGACCAGCCGCGCCATCTCCATAAATCTCTTATCCCACTTGTTCATCGCGCACCTCCGGAAAGTATGGTCATTATAGTATCTGCCTATTTTACTGTCAAACAGACAGCATCGCGGAAAGCGCTCCACGGAGGGCCAGCTTGCCGTGCGCGTAGGTGAGCGCGCCCTGCAGGTAGGCGGTGTAGGGCGGGCGGATGGGCGCGTCGCAGCTGAGCTCGATGGAGGCGCCCGGCACGAAGGTGCCCGCGGCCATGATCACCTGATCCTGATAGCCCGGCATGTCCCAGGGCTCGGGCGCGGCGAAGCTGTCGATGGGCGAGTGCGCCTGAATGCCCCGGCAGAAGGCGATCAGCCTGTCCGGGTCTTCCATATACACGGCCTGAATGATGTCGGTGCGCGGCTCGTCAAACCGGGGGCGGCTCTTCATGCCCAGCTCCTCAAAGGCGCGGGCGGCCAGCACGGCGGTTTTGAGCGCCTGCGCCACCGTGTGCGGGGCCATGAAGATGCCCTGATAGAAAAGCCGGTAGCCGGGGGCGTAGCTGCCCACCTCAAGGCCGATGCCGGGGGCCGTCAGGCGGGCGGCGATGTGCTCGATGGCCGCCTTATTGCCCGCGATGTAGCCGCCCGTCGGGGCGAGACCGCCGCCCATGTTCTTGATCAGGCTGCCCACCACGCAGTCGGCGCCGTAGTCGGTCGGCTCGTCATCCGCGGTGAACACGCCGTAGCAGTTATCGACAAACACAAAGACATCCGGCCGCGCGGCCTTGAGGGCCCTGAAAAGCGGCCCCATGTCGCCTGGCAGAAAGCTCTTTCTGTCGCTGTAGCCGCGGCTGCGCTGCAGGTGCACCACGCGGGTCTCGGGCCGCAGGGCGCGCAGCACCGCCTCGATGTCGATCTCGCCTTCCGGGCTCGGCGGCACCATGGAATAGCTGACGCCCATTTCTTTCAGGCTCCCCGGGGTCTCGCCGTCCAGCCCGATCACGCCGCGCAGGGTGTCGTAGGGGTCGCCGCAGGCGGCCAGCAGGTGGTCGCCGGGGCGCAGCAGGCCGAACAGCGCGAGGCTGAGGGCGTGGGTGCCGCTGGCGATCTGGGGGCGGAAGATGGCGGCCTCGGTATGGAACAGATCCGCGATCAGCCTTTCCAGCGTGTCGCGGCCCACGTCGTCATAGCCGTAGCCCTCGCTGCCCGCGAAGTGCCGCAGGGCGATCTGATGCTTTTGAAACAGAGACAGCACGCGCGCGGTGTGCCTTTCCTCCCGCCGGTCGATCTGTCTAAAAATGGGGGCGCAGGCAAGCTCCGCCCGCTCCAGCAGCTGATCCAAATCGGTCAAAGGTCAAAATCCTCCCGGAATCGTTTCAAAAATTCTTCCCTGTCCGCCCTGAAAATCCAGCGGATGCGCCCGTCGGGGCGGAACCAGGTGAGCTGGCGCTTGGCGTAGTTGCGCGTGCGCCGCTTGATGAGGGCCTCGCAGCTGGAAAGCTCCGCCTCGCCCTTTAGGTAGGGGATCAGCTCCTTGTAGCCGATGCCCTGCATGCTCTGCGCGTCCTCCCGCACGCCGCCCGCGAGCAGGCCCCGCAGCTCCTGCGCGAGCCCCGCTTTCAGCATCTCTTCGACCCGCCTGTCCGCCCGCTCGTACAGCTCTTCCCGCGGCCAGTCCGGCGCGTAGAGGCGCAGGTCATAGGGGCTGTCTTCTATTTTGGGCCGCTGGGCGGAGATGGGGCGGCCGGTCAGCTCAAAGACCTCGAGCGCGCGGATGACCCGGCGGGTATCGTTTGGGTGCAGGCGCGCAGCGCTTGGTTCATCCACCGCGGCCAGCCGCGCGTGCAGCGCTTCCTTTCCCTCTTTCAAAAGAAATTCTTCCCAGCCCCGACGCACGGCCTCGTCGCCCGGCGTGTGCCCGAGCGTCAGCCCCTCGGAGAGCGCCCGCAGGTACAGCCCCGTGCCGCCCACCAGCACCGGCAGATGGCCCCGAGCGAGCACGCCGTCAATGGCCGCGGTCGCTTCCTTCAGGTAGCGGCCCACGCTGTATTCCTCCTCCGGCTCTGCTACGTCGAGCAGATGGTGGGGGATGGCGGAGCGCTCGGCCCGCGTGGGCTTGGCGGTGCCGATGTCCATGCCGCGGTAGATCTGCATCGAGTCCATGCACACGATCTCGATGGGGAACAGCTTTGAAAGCGCGAAGGAAAGCGCGGTCTTGCCCGAGGCCGTCGGGCCGACGATGCCCGCGACAAGGGGCTTTTGCCCGTCTGTACTCAATTCGGTATCCTCTGGAAGCGCTTTTCCAGCTCCGTCCTTGTCAGCTGCATCATCAGCGGGCGGCCGTGCGGGCAGGTGGGGCGCACATTGCCCTCGAGCACCCCGCGCACCAGGCCGATCAATTCGTCGTTGCTCAGCCGGTCGCCGCCCTTGACCGCGTGCTTGCAGCTGGCGGTGATGATCTTTTCCACCCGCTTATCGTCGCTCAGGCTCCCGGTCGCCATCAGCTCTTCCAGCGCCTCCTTGAAGCTGCTTTCGGCCTGCGGCTGCCCGAGCAGCAGGGGCAGCGAGTGCAGCCGGACGGACTGGTCGCCGAAATCCTCCGCCTCAAAGCCCGCGGCGGCCAGCAGCGCCTGATACTCAAGGAAGGTGCCGTACTCGCGGTAGCTGAGGGCGATGACCCGCGGCACAAGCAGGGTCTGGGCGATGACGCCGCTGTCGTAGGCCTTCATCAGCCTGTCGAACATCAGCCGCTCGTGCATGGCGTGCTGGTCGCACAGGCAGACCGTATCGCCCGACTCAAAGAGGATGTAGGTGTTGAAGGCCGCGCCGATCAGCCGCACGGGGCGCTGCCTGAGCTCC
Source organism: uncultured Christensenella sp. (assembly GCA_964481445.1). Lineage (GTDB taxonomy): Bacteria > Bacillota > Clostridia > Christensenellales > Aristaeellaceae > UBA1038. Next base: position 21,929 of record CAYZTQ010000009.1, read on the forward strand.
GGCAGCTGCGCTTCGGCGCTCAGCTGCTCGGGAGCGGGCGCTTCTTTTGCCTCGGGTACATCGGGCGCGGCGGGGACGGGGCTTTCCCACAGCGGCGAGCGCAGGGATTTGGGGAAGGCGGGGGCCTCCGCAAGAGGGGCTTCTACATGGGGCGCGCTCTCTGCGGCCTGCGGCTCGCGGCGAACCACCTGGCTGAGCGGCGCGCCGGGCGGGGTGGGCGCGGGGGGAAAGAAGGAGGGGGGCGTCACCTCGGCCGCGCCCGCGGAGAGCGCGTTCCTGACGAGATTCGTCACCGCCTGCGCGACGCCGCGCTCGTCTGAAAAGCGCACCTCCCACTTGTTGGGGTGCACGTTCACATCCACGCTTTCAAAGGGCAGGCGCAGGTGCAGCACGCACAGGGGGAAGCGGCCGATCATCACCCGCTGGCGGCATCCCTCCTCCACCGCCTGCGAGAGCAGGGCGCTTTTCATCGCGCGGCCGTTGATGAAGAACTGCTGCTGGCTGCGGTTGCCGCGCGACAATTCGCCGACGCCGAGGTAACCTTTCAGGATCAATCCCTGCTCGGTCCCGTCCACCGGGATCATCTGCTTGAGGGTATTCAGGCCCCAGACGCTCATCACCGCCGTCTCCTGCCGGCCGTCGCCGGGGCTGAAATAGACGGTTTTGCCGTCCGCCGTCAAGCGGAAGGAGACCTCGGGGTGCGAGAGGATGAGCCGCTCCATCAGATCGGCCACCAGCTGCGTTTCCTGCGCGGGCTTTTTCATAAATCTGCGGCGCACGGGGGCGTTGAAAAACAGATCGCGCACCGTGATGGCCGTGCCCTCGGCGCAGGGCGCGGGGCGGATATCTTTGATCTGCCCGCCCTCATTTTGCACCTGCATGCCGCTTTCGCTGCCGCGCAGGCGCGAGAGCAGCGTCACCTTCGAGACCGCGGCGATGGAGCTGAGCGCCTCCCCGCGGAAGCCGAGGGTGGCGATGCGCAGCAGATCCTCCTGCGTGCGCAGCTTGCTGGTGGCGTGACGCTCAAAGGCCATGCGCAGCTCGCTTTCCGGGATGCCCGAGCCGTTGTCGCTGACGCGGATAAAGTCAAGCCCGCCCTCGCGTATCTCCACCGTGACGGCGGTCGCGCCCGCGTCCATGCTGTTTTCCACCAGCTCCTTGACGGCGGCGGCGGGCCGCTCCACCACCTCGCCCGCGGCGATGTGGCCGATGACCTCGGGGCTTAATTTGATGATCTTGTCCATGCTGCCCCCTTACAGCGTGCGCGCTTTCTCGCGCAGCAAAAACAGTTGATTCAGCGCCTCCATGGGGTTCATGGAAAGCACGTCTAATTTGGCCAGCTCCTCCACCAGCTCGGTCTTGCCGGTGTCAAACAGGGCCAGCTGCTGCTTTTTGCCCGCGCGGCCCTTTTCGAGGATGCCCTTGCCGATGGCGTTCTGGTTGAAGTTGTTGGCTTCAAGCCTCGCCTGGATCTCCATCGCGCGGGCGATCACCGCCCGCGGCACGCCCGCCAGGCGCGCCACATAGGTGCCGAAGCTCTTGTCGGCCCCGCCCCTGACGATCTTGCGCAGAAAGATGACTTCCTCGCCCATCTCCTGCACGCTGACGCAGCAGTTGATCACGCCGGGCAGGCTGCCCTCCAGCTCCGACAGCTCGTGGTAGTGGGTGGCAAACAGGGTCTTCGCGCCGCTCTTTTTTTTATCGGCCAGGTACTCCACCGCCGACCACGCGATGGCGAGGCCGTCAAAGGTGCCGGTGCCGCGTCCGATCTCGTCGAGGATGACCAGCGATTTTTCGGTGGCGCTGCGCAGGATGTAGGCCAGCTCGCTCATCTCCACCATAAAGGTGGACTGGCCGCCCGCCAGATCGTCCGCCGCGCCGATGCGGGTGAAGATGTTGTCCGTCAGCGGGATATCCGCCTCCGCGGCCGGCACGAAGCTGCCGATGTGCGCCATCAGCGTAATCAGGGCCGTCTGACGCATGTAGGTGGATTTGCCCGCCATGTTGGGCCCGGTGAGGATGAGCACCCGCCGCTCCTCCCCATCCATCTCGGTATCGTTGGGCACGAAGCTCTGCTCGCTGAGCGTCTTTTCGACCACGGGGTGGCGGCCGTCTTTGATGTACAGCCTGCCCTCCTCGTTGAGGCGGGGGCAGACGTAGCCGTTTTCCCTCGCCACGCGCGCCAGCGAGAGCAGCGCGTCCAGCTGCTTGAAGCCGAGGGCGGTCTGCTGCAATTGGGGCAGGGCGGCAAGCAGCGCGTCCTTCACCCGACCGTAAAGCTCGTTTTCAAGGCGCAGGCTCTCCGTCTGCGCGCCGGTGATCTTGCGCTCCAGCTCCAGCAGCTCTTCGGTGACGTAGCGCTCGGAATTTGTCAGCGTCTGCTTTCTGGTAAAGCGGGCGGGCACCGAGGCGTAGTTGGATTTGGTCACCTCGATGGCGTAGCCGAAGACGCGGTTGTACTGCACCTTAAGGTTTTTGATGCCCGTCGCTTCGCGCTCGCGGGCCTCGTAATCCATCAGCCACTGCTTGCCCTGCGTGGCGGCGGCGCGGTACTCGTCAAGCGCTGGGTCAAAGCCCTCGCGAATCACGCCGCCGTCCGCGAGGTTCAGGGGCGGGTCGGGCGTGATGGCGCGCTCCAGCAGATCGGCAAGCGCATCAAGCGGGTCCATGCCCGCCAGCGCCGCGCGGATGCCCTCGGACGCGAGGGAGGAAAGCAGATCTTTGACCGGCGGAACCTGCCGCAGGGACCTGAGCAGCGACAGGCAGTCCCGCGGGCCAAGCGTGCGGTAGGCCACGCGGCTGAGCAGCCGCTCCATGTCATAGACCTGATTTAAGTAGGAAAGCAGGGTTTCCGCCGTCACCGGCTCCTCGTAGAGGGCCTTCACGGCCTCAAGCCGGGTCAGGATGGCGTCCTTCTTGGTGAGCGGCTGCTCCACCCAGCTTCTGAGCAGCCTTCCGCCCATGGCCGTGGCCGTCCTGTCCAGCAGCCAGAGCAGCGAGCCATAGGCCGTGCCGCCCCGCAGGCTCTGCGTCAATTCGAGGTTGCGGCGGGTGCCCGCGTCCAGCGGCATGGTGTCGGTTTCAGACAGTACCCGCAGGGTCAGGATGTGCCGGAGGTCGGTCATCTGCGTGTCGCTCAGGTATTTGAGCAGCGCGCCCGCGGCCTGCGCGGCGGCCTGCATGCCCCGGTCGATGCCGAGGGCGTCAAGGCTGGCGACCTGAAAATGCTTGAGCAGCCGCTCCCTGGCCGAGCCCGCGGCGAAGGCGGCGGGGGAAAAGCCCCCGATGTAGCCCTCGTACATCCCCCGCAGCTCGTCCGGCGCGTTGGTGATGAGTTCGCTCGGCCGGAAGGCCGACAGCGCGCCCGCAAGCTCCCTCTCCGCGTCCTGCAGCTGGCGGGCGAAAAACTCGCCCGTCGTAATATCGCACAGGGCCACGCCCGCCTTTTTGCCCGAGAGGTACACCGCGCACAGAAAGTTGTTGCTGCGCTCGCTCAGCGTCGCGTAGTCGCTGACCGTGCCCGGGGTGACGATGCGCACCACCTCGCGCCTGACAAGGCCCTTGGCGGCGGCCGGGTCCTCCGTCTGCTCGCAGATGGCCACCTTGTAGCCTTTGGCGATCAGCCGCGCGAGATAGGTATCCACCGCGTGGTAGGGCACGCCGCACATGGGCGCCCGCTCTGAAAGGCCGCAGTCGCGCCCCGTCAGCGTCAATTCCAGCTCGCGGCTCACCAGCAGCGCGTCGTCAAAAAACATCTCGTAAAAATCGCCGAGACGGTAGAACAGTATCGTGTCGGGATACTGCTGCTTGACCTGCATGTACTGCTGCATCATGGGTGTAAGCTGGGCCATGGGATACTCCTGTTTCTATACTTCGTAGGGTTACGCGGCTGACGCCGGGGCTGTTTCAGGCTGTCATGCCGGCAAGATGGGGATGTTGTACCGGTGTGGGGTGGGCACTGTGCCGGCACGGGATGGCTCAAAGGCCTGTTGAGCCGGCATTGGGGTGTTTGTGGGCTTCCGTACCGACTTCGCTCAGTCTGAGGGGTGTTGAGCCGACATTGGTTTCCTACTGGGCTGCCTTGACGGCAGAACGTCCTTTTGTGATGTTACTACGGGACTACGGACTTTTGCCAAATCGCCGCGCCGGCAAAACGGGGTGCTGTGCCGGCATCGGGAGACCGGTGGACGCTGTGCCGCACGGGAATGGCTCAAAGGCCTGTTGAGTCGGGATTGGGGTATTTGTGGGCTTTCGTGTCGGCTTTGCTCGGCCTGAGAGGGCGTTGAGCCGGCATTGGTTTCCCACTGGGCTGGCTTGACGGCAGAACGCTCTTTCGTGGCGTTACAACGGGACTGCGAGGCTTTGTTCAAACCGCCGTGCCGTCAAAACGGGATGGTATGCCGACATGGGGAGGACGGTGGACGTTGTGCCGGCATGAGGATGGCTCGATGGCCTGCTGAGTCGGCATTTGGGTGTTTGTGAGCCTTCTGTGCCGACATCGCTCGATCTGAGGCCTATTGAGCCGACATTGGTTTCCCGCTGGGTTGTCTTGACGGCAGAACGTTCTTTCGTGGCGTCACAACGGGACTGCGAGGCTTTGTCCAAACCGCCGTGCCGTCAAAACGGGGTGTTGTACTGACATGATTCAGCCAAACCCTCGTGCCGTCAAGACTTCCTGCCCGAATGGCTTGCTTCCACGGGGGAGGAGGCGGTCGGCGCTGCTGTGTCC
>CAYZTQ010000009.1:26757-39357 GCA_964481445.1 uncultured Christensenella sp.
GGGGAGGAGGCGGTCGGCGCTGCTGTGTCCTTCCTCCGACGCTGCTGTTTCTTTCGACCCGTCGGGGTCTGTTGCCGGTGCAAGAGGCGGATTTTGCCGCTTGCTCCCTGCTGCCTCGCCGCTCTGCGGCGGGCAGCCCCCCAAAATGCAAAAAAGCCGCCGCTGCACAGCCGCCCGAGGGGCAGGCAGGCGGCCTGCCGCAAACCCTGTGAGGGAAAGATGAACCCAGCCCCTCCGCGTACCCTGCGCCCCGGCAGGCTGAAAGCTCTGCCGGACGCCTTCGCCGCGCACCTTAGCTACGCACCTTCGCTGCCATCCTGCCTCATGCTCAACCATATCGCCCGCCTTCGGCCGTGCCGGGGCGGGCCCCCCGGAGGTTCGGAGGGCGGAGCCCTCTGAAATAATCCGCCGCAGCGACCTGCGCGGTGCGGCGGCAGGCCTTGCCTGGCAAGGCCTACCTCGCCATCCGGGCTGCGGTTCGCTTCATCCCGCTTCGCGGGCGCTCACCTTGCCCCCTCAATTCGCAATAGTCAAGCGCCGCGCTCGCAGGCTCGCTTGCGCTCTCCTTTGCTCATTGGGCCTTCGGTTCGCTTTATCCCGCTCCGCGGGCGCTCACCTTCGGCCCCCGGAGAGCGAAGCGAAAAGGCGGATGGCCCCTGTCAAAGGTTTACCCTTTGACAGGCGTTCCCTTGCTCGGAAACAGGTTTCCGAGCAAGCCCATCAAAGAACTTGGTTCTTTGATGGAGCGCTTAGGCTCCGCACCCGTGGCATCCCGCGCAGCTGCCGCCGCAGCCGCCGAAGGCTTCCTCTTCCTCGTCCTGCGGGTTGAGGATGCTCTCGATCACGCCGTTCACCTGCTGCATCAGGCGCTGAAACTCGCCGCGCGCGGCGGTCAGGGCCTTCAGGGTCGCGCCCTGGCTCAGCTCGCTTTCAAGGCGGGTGATCTCCTGGCGGATCTTCTCGATGGCGTCCGTATCCTGCTCGTTTTGCAGCTGGGCCTCCTGCAGGTTCTGGCGGGCCTGGGCGTACTCGCGGTACTGGCCCTGCAGCTCGTTATCCAGCAGGGCGTCCACTTCCTTCTCCTGCATGGCGGTAAATTCTTCGCTTTCGCGAAGCAGGTTTCCGAGATTCTGGGCGGCCTGTAAAATCGCGTCGTTCATGTGTGCTGCTGCTCCTTTGTGTATTCGCCGCGCAGGGTATTGCTGCCGGCTCCTGTGATGGTAACGGGCACGATTTTGCCTGTCAGGCTCTCGTCGCCGCCCGTGAAATTGACAGAGATATTTCTGCCGCATTTTCCCGCCATCTGGCTCTCTCTGCGCGCGGAAACACCTTCTACCAGTATACCCAGCTCCTGTCCCTTTAGCGAGGACAGCACCTCCGCCGTGATGCCCTCCTGCAGGGCGATCAGCCGCTCGATGCGCTCGGTGGCCACTTCCTTTTCCACCATGCCCTCCATCTGCGCGGCCTTCGTGCCGGCGCGCTTGGAGTAGATGAAGGTGAAGGCGCTGTCGTAGCGCATCTCGCGCGTGAGGGCGAGGGTGCTTTCAAAATCCTCCTCCGTTTCGCCCGGGAAGGCGACGATGAGGTCGGTGGTCAGGCCGATGTCGGGGCGCGCCTCGCGCAGCGCCCGCGCCTTTTTGAGGTATTCCTCGGCCGTGTAGCCGCGGTTCATGGCGGCAAGGATGCGGTCGCTGCCCGACTGGACGGGCAGGTGCAGATGCGGCGCGAGCGACTTCAGGCTCGCGTAGGCCTCGATCAGCCCCTCGGACAGATCCTTGGGGTGCGAGGTCATGAAGCGCAGGCGCTCGATGCCCGTTTTATCCAGGCGCCTTAGCAGTTCGGGGAAGCTGATCTCGCCCGAGTCGTTGCCGTAGCTGTTGACGTTCTGGCCCAGCAGGGTGATTTCCTTCACACCGTCCGCAACCAGCATCTCCGCCTCGCGCAGGATATCGTCCGCCCTGCGGCTGCGCTCGCGGCCGCGCACATAGGGCACGATGCAGTAACTGCAGAAGTTGTTGCAGCCGTACATGATGTTGATGTAGGCCTTGAAGGCGGATTCGCGCAGGATGGGCAGGCCCTCCGCGATGGTCGACTCCTCGCGGCTGACGTCGATCACCCGGCGCTTTTCATCCACGATCTGGTACAGGTACTCGGGCAGGCGGTACAGCGTGCCGGTGCCGAAAGCCAGGTCGACAAAGGGGTACTTTTTCAGCACCGTCTCCGCCATGCCCTTTTGCTGCATCATGCAGCCGCAGATGCCGATCAGCATGCCGGGGCGCAGCTTCTTGACTTCCTTCAGCCAGGTGATGTTGCCAAGCGCCCGCCGCTCCGCGTTGTCGCGGATGCAGCAGGTGTTGAAGAGCACCAGGTCGGCCTGCGTCCTGTCCTCGGCCTTTTTCATGCCCATGTGGCTCAGGGTGCCGGCCAGCGTCTCGGAATCGTGGCTGTTCATCTGGCAGCCGAAGGTGACGATGTGGTAGGTTCTGGGCCGGTCGGGGTGCTCGCGCACGATGTCGGCATACTTATCCTGCGCGGCGATGGTTTCCGGGTCTATGTGAACGATGGGCTCACGCTTCATCCTCATTCTCCTTTTGGTAGATCAGGCCCCGCCCGCCGCACAGGGGGCAGGGGAGAAGGCTTTCGCCGTCAAGCGGCGCCTCCGCCTTCTTTCGTGTCAGCTCGACCAGCCCGAGGCTGGTAAAGCCGTGCACGCTGGTGGGCACGGGGTCGCGCGCGAGCGCCTCGCGCAGCGCCGCCAGCACCTGCTCGCGCTCCTCATTTGACTGCATGTCGATAAAGTCGATGAGGATGATGCCGCCCATGCGTCTGAGGCGCATCAGCCGCGCGATCTCGCGGGCGGCCTCAAGGTTGGTTTCAAGCAGGGTCTTTTCTCTGTCTTTGCCCGCGATATTGGCGGCGGTGTTGACGTCGATGGCCCACAGCGCCTCGCAGGGGTCGATCACCAGCGTGGCCCCGCTTTTGAGGTGCTGCCTGCGCCGCAGCGCCCTGCGCAGCTTATGCTCCACCTCGTAAAGCTGAAAGGGGTCGGCGGCCTGCGTGACGGGCAGCCCGTAATCGGGCAGGCTTTCCGGCCGGTCGCAGATGATCTTTTCGGGCGGCTCGGAAAGGCTATTCAGCATCGCCCGCACCACGTCCTCCGCCCCTTCGATGCGGGCGGGCGCGCTCTTTCGGGCGGCGGCTTCCAGCAGGCCCTGCCATTTTTTATGGAGGGCGCCCACTTCGTCTTTCAGCGCCTGCCGCTCCATCAGCAGGGCTTCTTCCCGCATCAAGAGGCCAAGCCCCTTCGGGCACAGGCTGTCTGACAGGCGGTAGAGCGCCTTGCGCTTCTCTTCGCCTTTGACCTTCCTGCTTAAATGGCTGCCCTCCTCCCGGCACAGCAGGCTGAAGCAGCTGCCCTGCAGGGCGATCCTGCCCGTCAGGTAGGCGGCCTTGCCCTCAAGCGGCGGCTTCTTCACCTGCACAAGCAGGCTGTCGCCCGGCTGGGGCTGGCCGCCCGGCGTCTCGTCAAAGGGCAGAAAGCCCTCCGCCCCTTCCCCGAGGCGCACGAAGGAGGCCTGCAGGTTCTTCATCACGCGCGTCACCCTGCCAAGGTAGACTTCGCCGGTGTTGACGCTGCCCGCCCCGCGGCTTTCGCGGTACTCATACAGCCTGCCGTCGATCAACAGGGCGGCGGCGCGCGCCTCCCCCCCCGTTTTTATCAGCAGCAGGCTGCTCACGCTTCCTCCAGAGGGACAAAGGCCCCCGTGTACAGCGCCTCGCGCACGGCGGCAAAGGGCACTGTGTCTAAAAAGCCCGCCTTCTCGCTCAGCGCCTTCATGAACAGCTCCGGCTTGCAGGTGCCCTCGGTGGAGAGCGCCAGCAGCGCCTTGACGGCCCCGTCTTTTGCGAAGGCGTTGTAAATGAGGGGGCGCAGGTCGGTCTCTACCAGCCCCTTCTTGCTTTTGCGCAGGGCGGGGATGGCCGCTTGATTGAGCAGCCCCGGCAGGGCGGCCAGCAGCTCGTCCGCGTGCTCCAGCGGGCGCAGGTCAAACAGCGCCGCGCCCAGCTGCGCCATCGGGGCGGGGTGGCTGTCGTCCACCGCGCGGGCGCTCTGGCAGCGGATCAGGGGCGGCAGCGCCGCGTTGAGGCGGCTTAAAAACAGCCCCGGGGTCAGCTCGCCCTCGTAGGGCACCTCCATCACCTCGCGCAGCCCCTCCATGCCCACCGAAAGGGGCGCGGCGAAGCTGAGCAGGATGTGCGGGTTGAAGCCCTGGCTATAGCGCACCGGCAGGCCGCTGCGCCGCAGGGCCCGCTGCATCGCCCGCATCAGGTCGAGGTGGCCGATGTAGCGAAGCCTGTCTTTTAAGGAAAAGACCACGATCATCTTCATACCGGACAGGCCCCCGGAAAACGCCTCAGGCCGCAGCCCTCGCAGCCCTTGCGGCAGTCGGGCGTCACGTCGGCGCGCAGCGCCTTCTCGCGCTCACGCCAGAGGTACTGCCTGGTGACGCCGCAGTCGATAAAATCCCAGGGCAGAAACTCGTCCTTCGCCCGCTCGCGGTTGGCGTAAAAAGCGGGGTCGAGGCCGCAGTCCCGGAAGGCCTGCATCCAGACATCGTACTTAAAGTGCTCGCGCCATCCGTCCAGGCGGCAGCCCAGCTGCCAGGCGCGGTAGATCACCTGCCCGAGCCTGCGGTCGCCCCTTGAAATGCAGGCTTCCATGCGGCTCAGCTCCGGGTCGTTCCAGCTGAAGGCCACGCCCTTGATGCGCAGCGCCTCGCGCAGCAGCGCGTGCTTATGGCGGATGGTCTCCATATCGTCCTGCGCCGCCCACTGGAAGGGCGTGAAGGGCTTGGGCACGAAGGTGCTGCTGGACAGGCTGATGTTGAGGCCCCTGCCCCGCTTCTCCTTCGGGGTGTTTCTGAACTGCCCGATGATCAGGCGGCACACGTCCGCGAAGGCGCGCAGATCCTCCTCCGTCTCGGTGGGCAGGCTGTTCATAAAGTAGAGCTTCACGCTGCTCCAGCCGTTTTCAAAGGCGTCGGCGACCGAGCGGGCGATGTCTTCCTCCGTGATGCCCTTGTTGATCACGTCCCGCAGGCGCTGGGTGGCCGCCTCGGGCGCGAGGGTGAGGCCGCTTTTGCGCACCTCGCTCACCTGCGAGAGGGCCTCCTTCACATCGCTGTCCACCCGCATGGAGGGCAGCGACAGGCTGACCCGCTGGCTTAAAAAGCGCTCCATCAGGCCCTTGACCAGCTCGACCAGGCTGCCGTAATCGCCCGTGGAGAGCGAGCTTAGGGACATTTCCTCATAGCCGGTGGCACGGATCAGCTTCTCGGCCAGACTGAACAGCTTTTCGGGGCTGCGCTCGCGCACCGGGCGGTACAGCATGCCCGCCTGACAGAAGCGGCAGCCGCGGGTGCAGCCGCGCATCACTTCCAGCGCCACGCGGTCGTGCACAATCTCGGTAAAGGGCACGGGGATCTCTTCGGGAAAGTCGAGGGCTTCCAGATCCAGCTCCAGCCGCTTTCTGATCACTTTGGGCAGGGCCGGGTCAAGCGGCGCAAAGGCCTTCACCCGCCCGTCCTCATGGTAGCTGACCTCGTAGAGGCCGGGCACATAGCAGCCGGGGATATCGGCCAGCGCCCGCAGAATCTCCCCGCGGCTTTTGCCCGAAAGGCGCATCGACTTGATGAGCCGCGTCATCTCCACCGCCGCGGTCTCGCCGTCGCCGATCAGAAAGCAGTCGATAAAGGGCGTCAGGGGCTCGGGGTTGAAGGCGCAGGGCCCGCCCGCGATCACGATGGGGTCGCTCTCCGCCCGCTCTTTTGAAAGCACCGGGATGCGGCCCAGATCCAGCATCTCCAGCACGTTGGTAAAGCTCATCTCGTACTGCAGGGTGAAGCCCACAACGTCAAAATCCCGAAGCGCCGTGCGCGTCTCCAGCGAAAACAGGGGGATATCCTCGCGGCGCATGGCCTCGATCATATCCACCCAGGGCATCATCACCCGCTCACACAGCATGTCGGGCTGCTTGTTGATGATATAGTATAGTATTTTCATCCCCAGATGGCTCATCGCCACCTCATAGCTGTCGGGGAAACAGAAAGCAAAAGCCGCGGTCTCTTTCACGCGCGGCTTGATGGCCGTGTTCATTTCGCCGCCGATGTAGCGCGCGGGCTTCTCCACCGTCGGCAGCAGCCGCTCGATGGCGATGAGCTGTCTTTCTTCCAAATAAGGCCTCCGAAACTCCTCTGGTATCGGGGGCATCATAGCATAGAGGGGCGGGGGTTGTCTATGAAGGGGCGCAATGACCGAATTATTGAGAAAATAAATGAAATAATTATGTACTCATGTTCTATTTAGCATAATACTCTTATTGCAGATGCAATAGACACTTACATAACGTCGGAAAGCCGAATTCCGTCGTATTCCCACCAATAAGCACCTTGGTAAGCGCCCGAAGCATTTGCTTTTCCTCTTCTGGTTTGTATTTCCCGGGTCAGCGGCGACAATTTCCATTTCTTGCCTTCGAATTCTACTTCCTTGTCACTGACCACATGCGCACGAATTGTTGGATCCTCAACAAAAGAAATATCAAGGCCGACCAACTGAAGGCCTTGAAGAGACAATCCGCGGCCTTCTTTTACCGCAAAGTTGTTTGTTTTTCGCATTTTGTCGGGAATAGTCAGCACTTCATGTAACAGGAAGGAAATCATCCATTCTGTTCTGTTGTGGATTGAATCTTGATTCCAGATGTCCTGATTGATAATCTCTGTTTTTGCGATTTGCAGACCGGCCTTTTCTTCATAGATTTTCTTCTTCTCAGAAAACTTTCTGTTTCCCAGTTCCTTGTTATGACGAATTAACGTGAGATTTCCGATTGTATTGACCAACTCCTGATGAATTGTTTCGTAGTCGGCACCAAGCTCATTTTCCCAGTCCGCATTGAGCTTTTGAGGCATAATATGCTCAATTTGAAGGTTTTCGTCTGATTGGTCAGGTAGACTTTTTGTGATTTGCTCCTCAATTAAAGACAGGTAAAATTTGCAGTATCGGAAATTATAAAAATTCATGGTTACCATGAACCGTGAGATTTCAATATCGTTTGGCAAACGCAAATTGCTTTCCTGTCTTGATAGGATTTCAAACATTTTTTCTTTCTTGTCGGGAGCATCTCTAAGCTCCTTAAGCTTTCCCGTCAGGAGCGGGAAATTTTTATTTTCAGCGGCGGCAAGAGCAAGGATGCGTCTCCTCAGACAGTAGATTCTGAAAGCTTCAAGGATGCTGACAACGTCTTGCGAAGTAAACTCTCCTTGTCTCCATGTTTTAAGCAATGACAGGAGGAATGAATAGGCAGTTGTAACATTCATTCTTCCAAAAACTTCAAGCTCTCCGTCAATCAGCTTATTACCACATGATTCTTCCAAAATAATGTAAGAGTATATCGTGGCACACTCGGATAAGTCTTTTAATAAATCCTGCGTCTCGTAATTTTCAAATATTGTCTTGAAAAGACTGTACAGGTCTTTATAGTTTGTCTCAGTAGCCTTCAAGAAGGAACGCTTTTCGTGCGCCTGCATATAATCCCGAATGAAGTTTGACACCTGACCGGGAATGACCCGCTCAATGTGAAGCCAGTATTTTCCATATAAAAAGCTCTGCGTATCTGCATCCAGACCAAGGAGAAGGTAATTCCTGACAAGGTCTGCCAATGAGAGCGGCTTACCAAGTGAGTTCATCGACTCAAATATTTCCTGAGGATTTTCCCAAGCGTTCTTTTCAGGCTGAAGCTCAATCGTAATAACGCTGAATTTGTTCAATCCCTTCTCGACCAAGGCAGGAAGATCGTACTGACCATTTTGATAATCAGATAGTTTGTTGTAGAAATATCGGTAATTTCGCCACACAGCAGAGTTCTTTTCTTTTGCAGAAAGTTCTCCGGAAAGAATGATGTTCTTGTAGGCTTCCCAGTCCGTCTCCACTTGCTTGAGCTTCACCTTATACTCGCTGTCTCCGGTTACATTATTGTTCTTCAGATACTTCGAATCGATGTATTTGCCTATACCCTGTTCTCCAAGAATGTCACGCAACGCTACAAGAAAAAGCATCGTCGTGGTTATTCGTTGCTGCCCATCAATCAGCACCAGCTTGTTTGGCTGCCCAAATGCGGCTTCTGTCTGGAAAAACGTAATCGTGCCAAAGAAGTGCTCTGCGTTTTTGCCACCCTCGTTCCCATGATATGTCTTGATAATATCCTCGAGAAATATTTTGCATTGCTCATCAGACCATTCATAGTTTCTTTGATAGGGCGGGATGAAAAAAGTGACATCATTATTCGAAAGCATGCTTAGTAATTTGGTTTCTTGAGGAATCATTTTGTACTCCTTCGCCTTGCAGATGTATCTTCATACTATCATGGGTTATAGAAAGACATATACTAAAAACCATATTATCATAAAACGAGAAACTTACAAGCAAAGTATTCCTGCCAATGATGAAACTGCCAATGAACACAAGAAAATAAACTAATTCAAGAATAGAACAGGCTACCTCGCTTTCTTGATTATTCCTCCCCCCTCAGCACCCTCTTCGCCTCCTGCCACAGGCCCCTCGCGATGTCAAGGCGGCGCGATTCGCCGATGACACACAGGGACAGACAGCGCGCTTATTGAATAACCAATGAATTAAATTAAATTCGGCAAATAACATAACTGCCGAAAATAGTTGAAATCTGCCTCTCTGTCGAATATACTATCCGCAGAGGTGATACCATGCGCGCGCTTGATGAAGGCAAAAAGTTTTTCCGGGCTGCCGAGCTCAGGCAGATGGGCTATTCCTACTATAAAATCGGCAGACTCGTCGGGGCCGGTCTGCTTCGCAAGGTCAACCGAAGCACCTATGAGAATCTCCGCTATGCCGGGGATGAGAATGATTTTTACAGCGCAGCGGCCTTTGTGCCCGGCGGCGTTATCTGCCTGATGAGCGCGGCGCGGTATTACGAGCTGACGAGCGATCTGCCCGACGCGGTGGATGTCGCCATTGAGCGGAAGAAAAGGGTGAGCACCCTGCCTGACTGGCCCGATATCAGGTTGTTTTACTTTGACCCGATTCGTATGGAAACAGGCGTCAGGCAGGTGGAGGAACAGGGCAACGCCTTCCGCGTCTTTGATATGGAGAAAACGGTTGTCGATATCATCTACTACCGCAACCGGGTGGGCATCGAGGAAACGGCCGAGGTGCTGAAAAACTACCTGAAGCGCGGCGACCGGCAGATCGACAGGCTGTACAGCTACGCCAAGCGCCTGCGCTGCGAGAAAACCGTCCGAACCTATCTGGAGGTGCTTCTGTCATGAACGCCGCATCGGTAAAAGCCAGGCTCAAAAACTTCGCCACGCAAAACGGCATCACGTTTCAGCAGACGCTGACCTATTACGGTCTGGAAAGAACGATCTACCGGCTTTCTGTTTCAAAATACGCCGAGCACTTCGTACTGAAAGGCGGCATCTTTCTGTATGCCCTCTATCAGAGAAACTACGCGCGGGCAACGACCGATATTGATTTTCTCGCGAGGCGCGTTTCCAACAGCGGGCAGGAAATGAGGGCCATATTCCGGGATATCCTTTCGCGGCAGCTTGACGACGCCCTTGTATATGACCCCGATTCTGTAACGGTGGAGGATATCGCCGAGCTGAAGGCATATCACGGCCTGCGCGTTTGCGCCGTGGCCAGCCTTGACCGGACGAGGATTGCCGTCAGCATCGATATCGGGTTCGGCGATGTGGTTTACCCTGCCCCCGTCCGGATGGAGTTTCCGGTGATGCTCGGCATGGAGACGCCGGTCGTCAACGCCTACTCGCTTGAATCCGCTGTCGCGGAGAAGCTGGAAGCCATCGTGCGCAACGGTTATCTGAACAGCCGGTACAAGGATTTTTACGACATCTACATCCTCTCTCAAAATCATGCCTTCCGGTATGATGACCTGCGCGGTGCCGTCGCGGAGACTTTTAAAAACCGCGGGACGGTGATGACCATGGATGCGGCCGCGTTCGGCGATGATTTTTTGAAAGACGCTCTGCATCAGACGAGGTGGCGGGCCTTTCTCAAAAAGAAGAAAGCGCTTCAGCCTGTCTCTCTGGAAGACGCGATGGCGAGAATCAAAACGTTTGTCCATCCGCTGCTTGAAACAGGGCCGCGGCCTGAATCCGTCTGGAACCCTGAAGACGGCTGCTGGCGGTAGGGCCGCGCCCGCGCTGACACAGCCCTTGCTGCGTGAGAGGAGAGGCCTTATTCCTCCCCCCTCAGTACCCCCTTCGCCTCCTGCCACAGGGCCCTCGCGATGTCAAGGCGGCGCGATTCGCCGCTGACGCACAGGGGCAGGCAGCGCTCGCGCACGCGGTCGTAGATGCGGCGGCGGGCCACATCCTGCTCGCTCATCAGCTGCTGGAGGCTCAGGTTGGTGGTGACAATCAGGGGGCGGGCGGCGCGGTAGCGGGCGTTGACCACCTCGTAGGCCTGCTCCAGCGCGTAGTCGGTGCCGCGCTCGATGCCGAAATCATCCAGCACCATCAGGTGAGCCGAGTCGATCTTGCGCAGCCAGTACTCGCGCTCGGCGCCGAAACCGGCGTTCATGCGCGCGGTCAGGGCGGGCAGGGTGTCCATCAGCACATAGCGCCCCTGCTCCACGAGGGCGTTCGCGATGGAGGCCGCCAGATAGGTCTTGCCGCAGCCCACCTTGCCGTAGATCAAAAGGCCGCAGCCGCTTTTGAGCATATTCTCAAAGCGCTCGGCGTAGCGCCTGCAGGCGGAGGAGGCGTTCGGGTCGCGCCGGTCGTCGTTTTCAAAGCGGTGGCTGTGCCAGCGGGCGTCGCGCAGGCCCTCCGCCCGCCAAAGCTGCACCCTGCGCCGCTGCTTGCGCAGCTTTTCCTCGGCCTCCTCGCGGTCCAGCTGCTCGGCCCGGCAGCGGCAGACGTGGCCGACCAGCAGGGGCCTGCCCTCCAGCTCGTAGCGGGTCTGCTTGGGCGTGCGGCACTTGGCGCAATAGATCAGGCCGTCCTCGCCCCTGTATTCGTCCTGCCCGTCCGTGGCCCCGTCAAAGCCTTTGATCAGGCGGATCAGCTCGTTTGGTTTCAGTGTATCCGTTGGGGTTCACCTCCCTGTGTTATTTGTGTGATCTGTCCGCGCTCGCGGCGGACGCAGCCCGTCAAAAAACCAAGTGCTTTGACGGGAAAAAGTAGCGGACGCCTTTTCGCTGTGCTCTCCGGGCGGGGGATACCGGCCCGCGCCCGCGGCTGATCGGAAAGGAGCCTTTGCCGCCGCATTACCCGAACCACCCCGACTCTTCCGGGCTTTGGTAGCGCTGCGGGGCAGGATTGGGGCGGGGCGCTGAAAAGGCGTTGCGCTCCCAGCTGCGCACCGAGGCCCGCCAATCCCGCATCGGGCTGCGGCCCACCACCCAGCCCTTGCTGGCGTAATAATCGCGCCATTTGAGGGCGTCCACCCTGTTGCCCCGCTCTCGGCAGTAGGCCGCCACCTCCTCCTCTGTGGGCGGGGTAAATACAGGGGCGCGGCCCGGATGGGCGCATCCGGCCCCCTCTCTCTTTTTCGTCTTGGTTTTTGTCTCTGTCTTTGTCTTGGTATTGATATATATGGCCGTATCGTTTGCCGTACGGTCTGCTGTACGGTTTGCTGTACGGTTTGCTGTATCGTTTGCTGTATGCTTTGCTGTACGGGTTGCTGTATCGTTTGCTGTATGCTTTGCCGTATGGTTTGCCGTATCGGCTGACAGACTGCCTGCCGCAGCCTCTGCCGCGGCGCTGCGCGCCCCCGTTGGCGCAATCTCCGGGCCCCTCACCTGAGGGCTGCCTTCACAGCCCGAAAAGGGCCCGCCCCGGGGCTGATCCCCCTCCTCACCGGCAAAGGCTGCTTCCCCGGATTGGCCGGCCGTGGCCTCGCTGTCGACCGGCAGGGGAATGGGGCCTGCTGCATCCTCGCAGTTGGAAAAAGCCTCGGGCGCATCGGCATCCGCCTCAGCCACGGTCTGCCCTTCCTGCGCCTGAGGGGCTCCCTGCGCATCAGGCGTCGCCGCCCGCGGGGAAGGGGAGGGGCGGCTCTGCTCCTTTTCCTCGGGCGCGGCCTCCGCGCCTGCGCAAAGCAGGCGGTAGCGGGCGGGCCGGTTGCCCTGCTCCTCAAAATCGATCAGCCCCATGTTTTTCAGCGAGGCCCGCACCCGCAGCAGGGCCTGCCTGTCCAGCCCGCTGCGCAGGCACAGCACGGAGGAAACCACCGCGAAGCTTTCCCTCCACCGCTCCTTGTTGTTGCTGTGCAGCAGCGCGTACCACAGGCTGATCTGCTGCGGCGTCAGCCGGTGCGACTCCATAAAATCGTAAAACTCCCTGATCCGCCCGTACATGTCCATCGTGTCCTTCCTCATTCCTCCTTCTCTGTTTTGCGCTAAATAGAACGTGTGTTCGTATAGTACACCCTCTTTTCCAAAGATGCAATAGTTGGGCGAAAATTGTCAGTCCATGTCAGGTGATGTCAGTAGATGTCAGTATAAAAGGATGGAAAAAATGGTTTCCGGTTTGGAGGGGGGAGGGG
>CAYZTQ010000010.1:0-16645 GCA_964481445.1 uncultured Christensenella sp.
TGCGAAGAAGCAATACAGCAGACAGCCTAAAAACTGTTGACTTTTTATAGGAGGAAAGAATGAAAGAAATCAAAGCCCCCAGAAAGCCGCTGCTGTTTTATTACGGCATCGCGCTGGTGGTGATTATGCTGCTCAACGCCTTTGTGTTTCCCATGCTGATGCGGCGGCAGATCACCGAGGTCAGCTACAAGCACTTTATCGACCGGGTGGACGGGGGCAGCGTCAGCCTGGTGCAGATTGAGGAGCGGCGCATCCTCTTTACGGAGAAGGGGAACGAGGGTCAGGTCTACGAGACGGGCGTGATGGACGACCCGGGCCTGGTCGACCGCCTTACCAGGGCGGGGGTCGATTTCACCTCTCCCGTTGTCCGCGAGACCTCGCCCTGGCTGAGCTTCCTGCTCTCCTGGGTGCTGCCCATCGCGCTGTTCGCGCTGGCCGGGCAATACCTCTCGCGCAACCTGATGCAGCGCATGGGCGGCACGAACGCCATGCAGCTGGGCAAGAGCAACGCGAAGATTTACATCGAGTCGAAAACCGGCATCAAGTTCGGGGATGTCGCCGGGCAGGATGAAGCCAAGGAAGCGCTCAGCGAGATCGTCGACTTTCTGCACAACCCCGGCAAATATACAGAAATCGGCGCCGTCATGCCCAAGGGCGCGCTGCTGGTCGGCCCTCCCGGTACCGGCAAAACGCTGCTGGCCAAGGCGGTGGCCGGCGAAGCGAATGTGCCTTTTTTCTCCATCTCGGGCTCCGAGTTTGTGGAGATGTTCGTCGGCATGGGCGCGGCCAAGGTGCGCGACCTGTTTAAGCAGGCGGGCGAAAAAGCGCCCTGCATCGTGTTCATTGACGAGATCGATACCATCGGCAAGCGCCGCGACGGCGGCGGCCTGCCCGGTAGCAACGATGAGCGGGAGCAGACCCTCAACCAGCTGCTCAGCGAGATGGATGGCTTTGACGGCCGCAAGGGCGTGGTTATCCTGGCCGCGACCAACCGCCCCGAGGTGCTCGACCCCGCGCTGCTTCGTCCCGGCCGCTTTGACAGGCGCATCCCGGTGGAACTGCCCGACCTGGCGGGCCGCATCGCCATCCTGAAGGTGCACATCAAAAAGGTCAAAACGGAAAGTGACATTAACCTGGAGAGCATTGCCAAAACCGCGGCGGGCGCTTCGGGCGCGGATTTGGCCAACATCATCAACGAGGCGGCCCTGCGCGCCGTGCGCGAGCACCGCACGCGGGTGACGCAGGCAGACCTTGAAGAAAGCGTGGAGACCGTCATCGCCGGCGCGCAGCAGAAGAGCCGCGTGCTCAGCGACAGGGAAAAGAACATCGTGGCCTATCACGAGATCGGCCACGCGCTGGTCGCGGCCAGCCAGACCCATTCCGCGCCGGTGCACAAGATCACCATCATACCGCGCACTTCCGGGGCGCTCGGCTATACCATGCAGGTGGAGCAGGATGAGCACTTCCTCGTATCGAAGGAAGAAATAGAAAACAAGATCGCCACCCTGACGGGCGGCCGCTCGGCGGAGGAAATTGTGTTCGGCTCCATCACTACGGGCGCGTCCAACGATATCGAGCAGGCCACCAGGATGGCCCGCGCCATGATTACGCGCTTTGGCATGACGGACGAGTTCGGCATGGTCGGCTTTGAGCAGGACGGCCCGAAATATCTGGGCGGCGCAGGCCTCTCGAACTGCTCTAACGAGACCAGCTCCCGCATCGATGAAATGACGGTGGCCATTGTGAACAGGCAGCACGAGCGCGCGCGGGAGATTCTGCGCGAGAAAATCAACGTGCTGCACGCGCTTGCCAGGCATCTGTACGAGAAGGAAACCATCACGGGCGAAGAGTTCATGCAGATTCTTGAAAAAGAAGAGGCCATGTGCCTGCTGCCCGCTGAGGAAAAGGCCTGATCTGCGCAAAAAGAGGAGGGAGCAGGTGAGCAGGAAAATCAGGATTCTGCTGGTGGCGGATGAGGAAAGCAAGTTCATCTGGGATCATTTTGACGCCTCGCGCTTCAAGGGCGTGGATGTCATCGTTTCCTGCGGCGACCTGAAGGCCTCCTATCTTTCTTTTCTGACCACCATGGTCGCCGCTCCGCTGATTTATGTGCCGGGCAACCACGACATCCCCTACCTCAGCAACCCGCCCGAAGGCTGCGACGATTTGACGGAGCGCATGGTCACCATCAAGGGCGTGCGCTTCATCGGCTTTGGCGGCGCGCGCAGCCAGAGCCCCAAGCCCTTTCATTATACGGAAAAGGCGCTCTCGCGGCAGATCGTGCGCAGGCTGCCCGAAATCTGCATGAACGGCGGCTTTGACGTGCTCGTCACCCATGCCCCGGCCCATGGACTTGGGGATGGGGAAGAT
This sequence comes from uncultured Christensenella sp., assembly GCA_964481445.1. GTDB lineage: Bacteria > Bacillota > Clostridia > Christensenellales > Aristaeellaceae > UBA1038. The sequence continues at coordinate 2,371 of CAYZTQ010000010.1, forward strand.
AATTTTCACAAGGGCTTCCGGGGCTATCTTGCCCTGATTCACTACTTCAATCCCAGTTACCACCTGCACGGGCATCTGCACGCGGCCTACGGCGGCTCGATTGCCAGCCGGATGTACCGCGGTACAAGCATTATCAACGGCTTTGGCTACAAACTGATTGATTTGGAGGTGCCGGATCAGGCGAAGAAGCGTCTTTCCTATCTGAAGACCCGCTATGATCTGGTAAAGGAATATGGAAGGATCGTATAGAATGGACGCGCGGCAGGATTATGACCGCGCGCTGCGGCGGGGCCGCAAGGAATACAGCACGCTGACCGCGAGGGGCGAAAGCGGCATCCTGAAGGTGCTGGACGAATTGACGCAGGAAAACCGCATCATGGCCTATATCAAGCAGCCGCAGCGGGAAATCCCCATGAGCGCCATTACGGGCACCTACACCTCGGCGCGCGCGCGCAGCTTCAGCGCGGGCTTCATGCCCCTGCATGACGAGGATACGGAGTTCGCCTCCAAGTGGTGCGACCTGTGCGCCATTCATATGACCGAAGGCCTGCGCGACCCGATACAGGTCTATGAGTACATGTGGCACTACTATGTCATCGAGGGCAACAAGCGCGTCAGCGTGCTCAAATATTTCGGCGCGCCCTCCGTGCGGGCGGAGATCACCCGCATGATCCCCAAACTGGATCACAACGACCCCAATACGTCCATTTACTATGCCTTTTTGCGCTACGACCGCAAGGGCCTGTTCAAGAACATCCGCCTGAGCGACGCCAGACGGTATGAGACGCTGGCAAAAATGGAGCAGCAGCTGCTGGAGCGCCTTTCGCCGGAAGAAGCGGAGGAAATCAATTTCGGCTCCATGTTCCTGCACTTTGAGGTGGCCTACGCGGAAGTGGGAAGCAGCCTGTCGCTTGGCGACGCCTTTCTTGAGTACCTGAAGGTTTACGGCTTTATCCGCAACGACCCGCTGAGCCTTGTCAGCGAGCGCATCCAGAACCTGAAGCCGCAGCTGGAGCTGGCTGAGAACCTCGATAAAGAGCCGACCCTGCTTCTGGACGTGCAGGAGGAGGCGCCCGCCCCAGGCCTCATCAGCCGCCTGTTCAGCGGCAGGCGCACGGCCAATGTGCTTTTTGTCTACGAGGAGGGGCGCGAGCAGGATAATTGGATCAGCGCGCACGAAACGGGCCGGCAGGAGATGCAGGCAGCCCTCGGCGATGCCGTGCGCTCGGAGTTTTTGGACGGCCTGACGCCCGACAATGCCTACGGCCTGATGACGGAGCACGCGAAGGATAAGGATTTGCTGATAGTCACTTCCTCAAGGCTGGCGAACGCCGCGCTGCGCTTCTCACTGGAGAACCCCTCCTGCATCACGCTGGTGTATTCGCGCGTGCGGCAGGACAGCAGGCTCAATACCTACTACGGGCGCTACTACGAGCCCGTGTTCCTTTGCGGCGTGGCCGCGGGCCTTGCCACCCGAACAGAAAAGGTCGGCTACATCACCCCGCAGGTCAGCGGCGTGCGCCATACCAGCGATATCAACGCCTTTGCCCTCGGCGTCAAGAGCGTGCGCCCCTCGGCCGAGGTCTATCTGGTGATGAAGGACGTTTCCCCGCTGGATCCCAAAACCTGCGAGCTGGGCATCCGACAGTCGGTGGAGCTGGGCTGCGATATTGCGCTGACGCCCGACTATCCCGGCCTCAGCATGGAAGGGACGCCGCCGGCCAGCTTCTCCTACCTGCTGCGCCTGCATGGCGGCGGCGTGCCGTCGGACTATCTGGCCGCCCCAGTCTGGAACTGGGGGCACTACTATACGGAAATTGTGCGCAGCTATCTGAGCAACAGCCTTGAGTTCCTCCGCCTGATCGACCGCAGGGACGAGCCTTCGGTTACAGGTTTCTGGTGGGGCCTTGCAAGCGGCGTGCTTGAGTTCCGCTCTACCGATTTTTTGCACCCGATGGCCAACAACCTGCTGCAGTACATGCGCTCCAGCATTCAGCTGGGCCGCTTCAAGCCCTTCCGCGGCCCCATCCGCGACGAAAAGGGAGAGGAACGGGTGCCCATGCACCTGGCGCTGCGCCCCTACGATATTCTCTCCATGACCTGGCTGGTCGATTTCATCAAGGTGATTGCGGAATAAAGAGATCGCCTACAAAACAAAGGCCCTTGCCCGCGGTGAACGGGCAGGGGCTTATTGGTATCGATGCGATTGCGGGCTGCTGATCAGATGTCCCAGTTGCGCTCCATCGCGCGGGCCTTGTTTTCTTTAAGCAGGCAGTCCATCATCTTTTCCTGGCTCACGCCGTCCATGGTTTCGCCCTTGCGGGTGCGGATGGACACCGTGCCCTCGGCAGCCTCGCGGTCGCCCAGCACCAGCATGTAGGGGATTTTCATCATCTGCGCCTCGCGCACCTTGAAGCCGATCTTCTCGTTGCGCAGGTCCAGCTCAGCGCGCAGGCCGGCGGCCTCCATCTTTTCCTTCAAGGCCTTGGCGGCCTCGTCCGCGCGGTCGGTGATGGTCATGATTTTGGCCTGCACGGGGGCCAGCCACAGCGGGAAGGCGCCGCCGAAGTGCTCGGTCAGAATGCCGATGAAGCGCTCGATGGAGCCGTAGACCACGCGGTGCAGCATGACGGGGCGGTGTTTCTCGCCGTCCGCGCCGATGTAGCTCAGGTCAAAGCGCTCGGGCAGGTTCATATCCAGCTGAATCGTGCCGCACTGCCAGCTGCGGCCGATGCTGTCGCGCAGATGGAAGTCGATCTTGGGGCCGTAGAAGGCGCCGTCGCCCTCGTTGATGGTGTAGGGCACATGCAGGTCTTCCAGCGCCTCTTTCAGCGCCTGGGTGCTGCGCTCCCACATCTCGTCGCTGCCGATGGAGTTTTCCGGCCGGGTGGACAGCTCCACCTTGTAGGGGAAGCCGAAGGCCCTGTAGACGTCGTCGTCCAGCTTGTAGATGGCCATCACTTCTTCCTTGATCTGATCGGGGGTGCAGAAGATGTGGGCGTCATCCTGCGTGAAGCAGCGCACGCGCATCAGGCCGTGCAGGGTGCCGGATTTTTCGTGCCGGTGCACAAGGCCCAGCTCGCCCATGCGGCGGGGCAGGTCGCGGTAGCTCCACTTGCGGCGCTTGAAGGCCAGGATGCCGCCCGGGCAGTTCATGGGCTTGATGGCGTAATCCTGCTCATCAATGCGGGTGGTGTACATGTTTTCGCGGTAATTGTCCCAGTGGCCGCTCTGCTCCCACAGGGCGCGGTTCAGGATGATGGGGGTCTTGACCTCCTCATAGCCGGCCTTCTCATGGATTTCGTGCCAGTAGCCCTCCAGCAGGTTCCTCAGCACCATGCCCTTGGGGTAGAAGAAGGGGAAGCCGGGGCCCTCGTCCAGAATGTCAAACAGATCCAGCTCGCGGCCCAGCCTGCGGTGGTCGCGCTTCCTGGCCTCTTCCAGCATGTTGAGGTATTCATCCATCGCTTCCTTCTGGGTGAAGGCGGTGCCGTAGATGCGCTGCAGCATCTTGTTCTTTTCGTCGCCGCGCCAGTAGGCGCCCGCTACGCTGATCAGCTTGAAGGCCTTGATGCGGCCGGTATTGGGCAGATGCGGGCCAGCGCACAGGTCGACAAAATCGCCCTGGCGGTAGAAGGAGATGACGGCGTCCTCCGGCAGGTCGCGGATCAATTCCACCTTATAGGGCTCGCCCTTCTCCTGCATCAGGGCGATGGCTTCCTCGCGGGGCAGGGTGAAGCGTACCTCGCGGTCGTTCTTTTTGATGATGTGCTTCATCTGCTTTTCGATTTTTTCAAGCGCTTCGGGGGTGAAGGGCTCGTCCACATCAAAATCGTAGTAGAAGCCGTTCTCGATGGCGGGGCCGATGGCCAGCTTGGCGTTTGGGTAAAGCGTTTTAACGGCGGAGGCCATCACGTGCGAGGCGGTGTGGCGCAGCACATGCCGGGCGTCCTCATCCTCAAAGCCCAGAAACTCAAGCTCGCCCTCCTGCTCGATGGGGGCCATCAGCTCGATCAGCTCTCCGTTCAGCCTGGCCGCAAGGGCGGTCTTTCTCAGCTCGCTGTCCAGCTGCGACAGAACATCCAGGGCGTTGATGCCCCGGTCAAACGCTCTGCTTTCTCCGTTGATCTTCAGGTTCATACTCGTTCTCCTTCAACCTAATTGGTATTTCGAAATAAAAAACATTCATCCCACATAGGGACGAATGCACTGCATCCGCGGTTCCACCCTGCTTGCCAGAAGCCACTTATACCCCTGTATCGCTGGGCCTGCGCTCTGCCCTCCGGCGGTGGTACCCGGCCTTCCATACCCAAACGCGCTTTCAGCCACGGCGCGCTCTCTCTTGGGGCGGTGGGGCGGAGCCTGTCCTCCTTCATCCGGCAGATGCGTTTAGTATATGCCCGCCTGTTTTTGCTGTCAAGCCGAAGTGAACAGTCGATTTGGTACAATATGATGTAATAAGCATGCAGTGACTGCACGCGAACTGCGGGGCGCTTCGGCCTGCCCGGGGCGGAATATATTCTTGATTAACTAATGCAAAGCGCTCAAATATTAAGGAACTTCATATATTTGTAACAACAACGGAGACTGATGAAAACCTTGAATTTTCAAAAAGAAACCGCATTTTGTCGCTGAATAGTGGTAAAATCACTGTAAAATGTTAAATGAATACGTTTTCAACGATAAATTTATAAATTATGCCAATAGTGATTGAAATGGGAAAGCATATCATGTATAATCATCATGTTTCGAAACTTGTAAGGGGCAAGGAACGAAATAAGTTAAAGGAGTAGTATCCAGATGAAACGCAATATCCAGAACCTGCGGGAAGGGTTGCCCGTATTCAAGGCGCTTGCTTCCGATACGCGAGTGGCCATCCTTGAACTGCTGATGAACAAAGGGCCCATGCGCATGACAGCGATTGCCGAATCCCTCAAGATTACCGGCGGCGCTATCACCAGCCATGTCAAGGCGCTGCATGACGCGGGCATGATCGTCATCGAGACCAGAGGCGGCAAGCACGGCGTGCAGAAGATCTGCAGCGCTGTGACCGACCCCATCGCGGTCGATGTGAAGGGCAGCATCAAGGGCTGATTTCTCAGCTCTTGTATCAGGTAAGGATGAAGTAAGGTCCGCTTCGGCGGGCCTTCTTTCGTTCGCGGATCATTTTGGCGGGCGCCGGCAGCCTGCCGCAATTTACGCAGGCAAGACACATTGACCATGCGGAATTTACTTTTTGATTCTACAATCAGACGCAAAGGGACGGGGATACCGTCTCCCACCGCCGCAGGGGCGGAATATTCTGATTCAAAGGAGAAAAGAGATGAGTCGATGGATAAAGTGCCTGGCGTTTATGCTGAGCATGGTACTGGCGATTGCCCTTTGCGGGGCGGCATCCGCAGAAGACGGCGGCGACACGCTGCTTGCCAGGGACAGCGAGTGGAAGTATTACGACCAGGGCGAACTGACCGACGCCGCTTGGAAGAACGCTGATTTTGATGATTCTGCCTGGGATTCGGGTAAGGCCCCTCTGGGCTTTGGCGACGACTATTCCGAAACCGATCCCAGCCTGCCCATCGGCACTATCGTGGGCTTTGGCGAAGACCCGGCCAACAAGCATATGACCACCTATTTCCGCACCAATATCGAAGTGGGCGACCTTTCGGCCTACACGCAGCTGGAAGCGTATGTGCATGTGGATGATGGATGCGTGGTGTATATCAACGGTACGGAGGCCTTCCGCAAGGGGATTGACGAGGGTGTGGAAGTCATTTACGGCACCGAAGCCAAGTTCAAGCCCAAGGAAGAAACCTTTGTGCTGCCGCCGGAACTTCTTGTCAGCGGAAAGAACCTGATTGCCGCAGAAGTGCATCAGGATGGAGGCGACAGCTCCGACCTGTGGTTTGAGTTTGGCATCACCGGTCTCACCGGCGCGCAGGCTGCCGAAACCGCACCAACTATCGTTCTCCCTGACCCGAATGCCCCACTGGGCGAAGTGTCCAAGGTAACCATCACGCTGGCGGGCAGCGCCATGACCGCCAGGGGCTTTACCTGGTACACCACGCTGGCGTCTGCCGCCAGCGACCTTGAAGTGGTCGAGAAGACGGATGCGGAGCCTGATTTCGCTTCCGCGGAGAAATTCATAGGCCGCTACGGTGTATCGACAAACTCGCCGAAAGAGGTCGTGCACAAGGCGGAGGCCGTTGGGCTGAAACCGGATACGGAATACCTGTTCCGCGTCGGCGATGCCGCTCTGAACCTGTGGAGCGACGCCGGTTCCTTCAAGACCGCTGCCGCGGAGGGCGGGTTTACTTTTATCAACCTCACCGATCCGCAGGCAAAAACGGAGGAAGAAGCTCAGCTTGCGGCGGAGACCTTCAGAAAGGCCGCTGAGACGGTTTCTTTCGCTGAGTTCATGGTCGTCAACGGCGATCTGGTCGATACCGGCATGATTGAGGAGCAGTGGGACTGGCTGAGCAGCCACGGCGGGGATCTGTTTCTGAATATGGCCGTGATGCCGGCCGCCGGCAACCATGAGGAGGATAAGAACAGCCTGTATGAGCACTTTAACCTGCTGGCTGCCCCCTTCTCGCCCACCGAAAGCGGTGTGTATTATTCCTTTGATTACCAGGACGCGCACTTCATCGTGCTCAATACCAATGAAGATTCCAGGGAATATGCCGATTTTACCCCGCAGCAGATTCAATGGCTGAAGGGCGACGCGGCGGCTGCGAAGGTGAGCGGCGCGAAGTGGCTGATTGCCGTCATCCATAAAGGACCCTACACCACTTCCAATCACGCTTCCGATGCGGATATCGAAGGCGAAAACGGCGTGCGCGGCCTGGTGGCGCCGCTGTTCAACCAGTTGGGCGTCGACCTTGTGCTGCAGGGGCATGATCACATCTATGCCCGCTCCAAGCCTATTGCGGACGGCGCCGCTGTGGAAGCTGCCAGGGCGATGGACGAGCTGAACGGCCTGCCCATTGAGTACAGCGTCAATCCCAAGGGAAGCATCTATGTCATTCCCGCCACCGCGGGCCCCAAGACCTATTATAAGAACGCCAAAATGCCTGCCGAATACTATGATCTGTTCGTGAAGGCGGATGAGCACCACGCGGCGCAGTACGGCGCTGACGAGGGCAATGCTTCAAGGCCTGTGCGCAGCGTCATCCAGAACTTTATGGGCATCACGATTGACGGCGGCAAGCTGACCGCGGTCGTCTACGAAATTGACAGAAACAAGGACGCGCAGACCCCCTACATCATCGACCAGTTCGGCATCATCAAATAGCATCCAGCCCTTCTTGATAACAGCCATCGCGCTGACCAGGCAGGTTCCTCCTCTTTCTCACGGCGGGGAAGGGGAGGAGCTTTTTTCGTTTGGGGGTTTCTTTTCACATCTTGCCTGCCGTGGTATACTATACGATACACGAGGAGGTGGCGTATGCGCAGCATGACGGGGTACGGCCGGGGCATCGCGCGGCAGGATGGCCGCGAGGTGACGCTGGAGCTGAAGTCTGTCAACCACCGCTTTTTAGACCTCAGCTTTCGCCTGCCGCGCGCGCTCAATTTCGCGGAGCCGGCGCTGCGCGAGCGGCTCGGCAGGGGGCTGACCCGCGGGCACGTGGATGTGAGCCTCAGCTACCAGAACCACCGGCAGGACGCGAAAAGCGTCGAAGCCGACCTCGCGCTGGCGCTGGGCTACCACAGGGCGGCCCGGTCGATCGCCGAGGCGTCTGACCTTGCGAACAATCTTTCCGTTGCCGATCTGCTGGCGCTGCCCGATGTGGCGCGCGTCAGCGAAGCACAGGAGGATGAAGACGCCCTGCTTTCGCTCATCGGGAGCGCGGCGCAGGAGGCCCTTGAGGGCCTGATCGCTTCGCGGGAGCGCGAAGGCGAAGCCATTCGGGGCGACCTTGCCTTTCACCTTGACAGCCTCAAGGGGCTGCTTGCGCAAATGAAGGCGCTCGCGCCGCAGCAGCCCGAAAACTACCGCGCGAAGCTGTTGGAGCGGCTGGCCCGCCTGCAGGCGGACGGCATCGACCCGCAGCGCCTGGCGCAGGAGGTGGCGCTGTTTGCAGACAGGGTGGCCATCGATGAGGAGCTGGCGCGGCTTTCCGCCCATCTGGAGCAGATGGATGCGCTGCTACGTGAGAAAGAGCCGTCCGGCCGCCGCATGGATTTTCTTGTTCAGGAGATGAACAGGGAGGTCAACACCATCGGCAGCAAGACAAGCGAGTTGGCCATTACCCGCCTGGTGCTGGATGCGAAAAACGCCATCGAGAAGATGCGCGAGCAGATACAGAACGCCGAATAAGGCCGAAACCGAAGGAGAGCGATACTGATGAGGGAGCAGCGCAAGGGGATGCTATTGGTCGTGTCGGGGCCCAGCGGCACCGGCAAGGGCACTTTGTGTGAAAGGCTTCTGCGCAGCGACCCCAGCATCGCTTTCAGCGTGTCGGCGACCACCCGCAGGCCGCGGGAGGGTGAAATCGACGGCGTTCACTACCGCTTTGTCAGCGAGGAGCAGTTTGACGAAATGCTTGCGCAGGACGCCTTTCTGGAGCACGCCACCGTGCACGGCCACCGCTATGGCACCCCGCGCGACCAGGTGGAAAAGGCCATCGAAGCGGGGCGCAATATCCTGCTGGACATTGACCCGCAGGGGGCGCTGAGCGTGATGCAGGCAAAGCCCGATACCGTCAGCGTGTTTATTTTGCCGCCCAGCTATTCAGCCCTGCGCCAGAGGCTACGCACCCGCAACACCGACGACCCGGAAGAAATCCTGAAGCGCCTTGCCAACGCCTACGGCGAGGTCAGGCTGCTCAAGCACTACGCCTACGCCATTGTCAACGATCAGCTCGATCAGGCCTTCGCGCTGCTGAGCGCGATCATTCTGGCCGAGAAGCAGCGCACGACCCGCTACTTCCCCGAAATCTATGAGGAATAAGGAGAACGCCATGCCTATCAACAAACCCGGTATCGAAGAACTCAAAAAGAAGGTGGATTCAAGCTACACCCTGGTCATCCAGGCCAGCCGCCGCGCGCGCCAGCTGATGGATGGGGCGCAGAGCCTTGTGGAGGATGAGGAGCAAAAGCCCCTCTCCCAGGCCATCAGCGAAATCAACAGGGGCCTGATCACCTATCACCGCAAGCTGGAAGATGAGCAGTAACACGGCCAAACTGCAGGGAAAAACCATAATCCTCGGCGTGACCGGGGGCATCGCGGCCTACAAGGCCTGCGATCTGGTTTCCAAGCTTAAAAAAGCGGGCGCCGAGGTGCATGTCATCATGACCGCGAACGCCTGCGAGTTTGTGCGCCCGCTCAGCTTTCAGACGCTGAGCGGCAACCCCGTTTCTACCGATACTTTTGACAACGTCCAGTACTGGGAGGTTGAGCATATCGCACTGGCCAAAAAGGCGGATTTATTTGTCGTCGCCCCGGCGACGGCGAATGTCATCGCCAAGCTGGCCTGCGGCATCGCCGACGATATGCTGACCACCACGGCGCTGGCGACCGCGGCCCCGCTGCTGCTCGCCCCCGCCATGAACACGCAGATGTATCTGGCCCCTGCCACGCAGCAGAACCTGCAAACGCTGCTTGCAAGGGGCGCGCGCGCGGTCGGGCCGGAGGGCGGGCTGCTGGCCTGCGGCGACGTCGGCGCAGGGCGCATGAGCGAGCCCGCGGAAATTCTGGCCGCCATTGAAGGCATCCTTGCCCCGAAGGGGGATTTTCAGGGCCTGCGGGCCGTCGTGACGGCGGGGCCGACCCGCGAGGCGCTTGACCCCGTGCGCTTTCTGACCAACAAATCCTCAGGCAAGATGGGCTATGCCGTCGCAGAGGCGCTGCGGGACCGCGGGGCCGAGGTCGTGCTGATCTCGGGGCCGGTCAGCCTCGCGAAGCCCGAAGGGGTCAGGCTGGTCTCCGTCGAGTCCACGGGCGATCTGCTGCGGGCCGTCCTCAGCGAGGCGCCGGGCTGCGATCTGTTGATTCAGGCGGCCGCCCCGGCGGATTTTACGGCCGAAACGCCTTCGGACAAAAAAATCAAGAAGCAGGGCGGTAAAGAGCTGACGCTCCGCCTGCGCCAGACGGAGGACGTGGCCAGGGCCGCGGGCGAACAGAAGAAGCCGCATCAGATATTTGTAGGCTTCGCGGCTGAAACGGGCGGCAGCGCCGAGGAGGCGGATGCAAAGCGTAGGCGCAAGAACCTCGACCTCATCTGCTACAACGATGTCACCCGCCCCGGTGCGGGCTTTGATATCGATACGAACATCCTCACCCTGATATCGGAAGGCCGGGTGGAGGAGCTGCCGCTGATGAGCAAGCGGGAGGCCGCGGACAGGCTGCTTGATGAGGTGCTGCATCTGAGAGGGGCAAAGCGGGCGTGAGCGGGAATCAGCGCTACGCGCAGGTGATCGTCGATATTGCCCATGCCGATGTAGACAGGGTGTTTACCTACGCCATTCCCGAGGGAATGGCGCTTCAAGTTGGTATGCGCGTTTCGTTGCCCTTCGGCCATCAGAAAAAGGAAGGCTATGTCCTCGGCTTTGCAGGCAGCTGCGACCTACCCCCCGAAAAGATCCGTCAGGTGGAGCGGCCGCTGGAAGAGTACCCCGCCATCCTGCCCCCTCTGGTGGAGCTGGCCAAGGAGCTGAGCCAGAGCGCGCACTGCCCGCTGGCAGAGACCCTGCGGCTGATGATCCCCGCCCAGATGCGCGGCGGGCGCATCGGCATCAAATCGGAAAAGGTGGCCCGGCTGCTGGTCAGCGGCGAAGCGGCCAGGGCCGCGCGGGATGCCGAAACCCGCTCGCCCAAGCGCAGGCTGCTGATTGACCTGATGGCGGACGGGGAGGATCATCCCCTCAGCGAGCTGCAGCTGCTGGTGCGTTCGCCGCTCGAGCCACTGCGGGCGCTCGAGAAAGCGGGCGTATGCCGGGTGTGGGACAGGGAGGTGCTGCGCGCCCCTTATCCTGACAAGGCAGAGCTGACGCCCGACCCGCGGCTGACTGCCGACCAGAGGGAAACGCTGGAAGAGCTTCTGCCCGCTCTGCGGGCGCGCAAAGGCGCCTTTTTATTGCACGGGGTCACGGGCTCGGGCAAGACCGAGGTGTATATCCGCGCGGTGCGCGAAGCGCTGCGTCACGGGCGCGGGGCCATCGTGCTGGTGCCCGAGATTGTGCTGACGCCCCAGATGGTGCAGTGGTTTCGCGGCAGGTTTCAGGACGAGGCGGCGGTGCTGCATTCCCGGCTTTCGGCGGGCGAGCGCTTTGATGAATGGCGCAGGATCCGCCTGGGCGCGGCGCGCGTGGTCATCGGCGCGAGGAGCGCTGTGTTCGCCCCGGTGAAGGATCTGGGCCTCATCATTGTGGATGAGGAGCACGAATCGAGCTATGTGTCCGACCGCGTGCCCGCCTACGACGCGAGGGAGGCGGCGGCCAGCCGCGCCTCGCGCGAGGGGGGCGTGCTTCTGCTGGCCAGCGCGACGCCCTCGGTACTGAGCTTCGCCAAGGCCCGGCGGGGCGACTACACCTTGCTTGAGATGCCGCAGCGCGTCAACGGCATGGCCATGCCCGAGGTCACCGTGGTCGACATGCGCGAGGAGTTGCGCCTCGGCAACAAGGGTATGTTCTCAGGGGTGCTGCTCGAAAGGCTCGATGCCTGCCTGAAGGCGGGGCAGCAGGCCATTTTGTTCATCAACCGGCGCGGCTACGCCCAGAGCGTCGTCTGCCGCAAGTGTGGGCACACGCTCGGCTGCCCCTCCTGCGATGTCAGCCTCACCTATCACGCGGCCGACGGCCAGATGCACTGCCACTACTGCGGGCAGAGGTCGCCGCTGCCGGATCGCTGCCCCGAGTGCGGCTCCTCCTACCTCAAGCCGGTCGGCGCCGGTACCCAGCGGGTGGAGGAGGAGTTTAAAAAGCTTTACCCCGATGTGCCTCTTGTGCGGGTGGACAATGACACGACCACACTGAAGGATTCGCACCGCGACCTGATTAACCGATTCCGCAGCGGCGCGGCGCGCGTGATGATCGGCACGCAGATGATTGCCAAGGGGCTTGATTTCCCCAAGGTGACGCTGGTCGGAGCGATCCTCGCGGATTCTTCGCTCAACCTGCCCGATTTCAGAAGCCCGGAGCGCAGCTTTCAGCTGCTCACGCAGGTGGCGGGCCGGGCTGGGCGGGCGGATCAGCCGGGGCAGGTGGTCATCCAGACCTACAAGCCCGACCATTACGCCATCGTGGCCGCCGCCGGGCAGGATTACCGCCGCTTTTTCAACACTGAGTTTGAGCGGCGCAGGCGCGGCCTCTACCCGCCCTTCACCATGCTGGTGCGGTTGCTGTGCCAGGCAAGGGACGAGGAGACGGCCCGGCAGATGAGCGGGCGGCTCTTCCATCAGGTGGAGGCGCTGCTTATTAAGAACCCCGCGCTCAAAAAGCGCGTGCTGTTTTACCGCGAGGACGAGGCGCCCATCAAGAAGATTATGGGCCGCTCGCGCTCGCAGGTGCTGCTGAAGCTGCTGGTTCATCCCGACAGCGACCAGGTGGTCGCGAAGCTTCAGGAGATGACCAAAGAAGATTGGCCGGGCGAGGTGTCGCTGGAAATCAACCCCGCTTCGCTGGCCTGATAGGAGAAAGAATGTCCCGCAAGAAGATACTGCATATCGGGGAGCCGCTGCTGAGGGCGGTGAGCCACCCCATCAAAAAGTTTGACACGCGCCTTCAGATGATTGTGCGTGATATGGGCGAAACCATGTACGGAGCCGACGGCATCGGCCTGGCCGCCCCGCAGATCGGCCTGATGCGCCGCCTGATCGTGATCGACGTGTACGATGACCACGGCCTGCGCGTGTTTGTGAACCCCGAAATCATCAAATCCGAGGGCGAAGTGGCCATGGCGGAGGGTTGCCTTTCCGTGCCCGGCCGCCGCGGATGCGTGACGCGGCCCGAAAAGGTAAGCGTGCGCTATCAGGATATGAAGGGTAAATTCCATGAGCTGGACGCGGACGGGCTGCTGGCCCGCGCCCTGCAGCACGAGATCGACCACCTCAACGGCGTGCTCTATGTCGATATCATGGATTATGAAGTGTTTGAAGAGGACGAGGAAAAGCAGGAGCAGGCGGAAGAGGTGAAGGTCTGATGCGCATCGTCTTCATGGGGACGCCGGATTACGCCGTGCAGTCTCTGCGCGCGCTGGTTGAGGCGGGGTACGAGGTAGCCGGCGTGTTCACCCAGCCGGACAAGCCCAAGGGCCGCGGCGGCAAGGTGCAGATGCCCGAGGTAAAGCAGTATGCCCTGCCGCTGGGCATCCCGGTATATCAGCCTAAAAAGATCCGCCTGGAGGGCGTTTCCGACCTGCGGGCGCTGGCGCCCGAACTGTGCGTCACAGCGGCCTTCGGGCAGATTCTCTCGCAGGAGATTCTCGATATCCCGAAATACGGCACGGTCAACGTGCACGCCTCGCTGCTGCCCCGATACCGAGGCAGCTCGCCGATCAACTGGTGCCTGATGAACGGCGAAACGGTGACGGGCGTCACCACCATGATGACCGACGCCGGGATCGATACGGGCGACATCCTTTTGCAGCGCGAAACGGCCATCGGGCTGATGGAAACGGCGGGAGAACTGACCGGGCGGCTGGCCGCGATCGGCGCGGAGCTTCTGATCGAGACGCTGAAAGCGCTGGAAGCGGGCACGCTGAAGCGAAGGCCGCAGGATGAAAGCGCCATGAGCTATTACCCCATGCTCAAAAAAGAGATGGGAGAGATCGACTGGACGCAGAGCGCCAAGGCCATCGCAGACCGCATCCGGGGCCTCAACCCCTGGCCGGGCGCCTACGCGGACACGCAGAGCCGGGGCAGGCTGAAGCTGCTGCTGGCGGCCGCGGAGCCGGGCGGCGGGGCCGAGCCCGGCACGGTGTTGGAGGCTGACAGGAAGAAGGGCCTGCTCATCCAGACGGGGGAGGGCGCTCTGCGGGTGCTGACCCTGCAGGCGCAGGGCGGCAAGGCCATGAGGGCCAATGATTATCTGCTGGGGCACCCCATCGCGGCAGGGGAAAGATTTTAGGGCAGCGCTTCGCGCCGAAAGAGGAAGATATGAGCGAAAACAATCGGAACAAGGCGCCGAAAGGCCGCCCGAACCAGAAGCAGGGAGCGGGAAACTTCGGCCGCCCCGCCGGGGAAAACCGGCAGAAGGGCCGCTATCAGGGGGGAAGACCCGCCGCAGGGCAGGGCGAGCGCCGCTACGGCAAACCCGCTTTTGATAAGAACGCTCCCCA
>CAYZTQ010000010.1:16745-37826 GCA_964481445.1 uncultured Christensenella sp.
CAGGGCAGGGCGAGCGCCGCTACGGCAAACCCGCTTTTGATAAGAACGCTCCCCAAGGGGAGCGCAGGCCCTTTGGCAGACCCGCTACGAAACCCGAAGGCGGCGAGCGCCGCTATGGCAAGCCCGCCTTTGATAAGGGCGCTCCGCAGGGGGAGCGCAGGCCCTTTGGCAGACCCGCGGCGAAGCCCGAGGGCGGCGAGCGCCGCTACGGCAAGCCCGCTTTTGACAGGAACGCTCCGCAGGGGGAGCGCAGGCCTTTCTCCAAACCCTTCGCGAGGCCCGAGGGGCAGGAAGGGGCGGCGCGGTTTGCGAAGCCTTCCTTTGTGCCCGATACCCATGAGCAGGAGCAGACGGGCGGGCGGCCCCGCTTCTCAAAGCAGGGCTTTTCACAGCAGCGCAGCTACAGCAGCTCCGCGCGCCCGACGGGGCCACGTCCTTCCTTCCACCGCGCCGGCCCCGGAAGGACAGATTTCAGAAGCCGCGACGAAGGGACGGGACTGAGCGCGGACGCGCGCAAATCGGCCATGCTGGTGCTCAACCGCGTGCTGCTGGACAGCGGCTACGCCGCCCTGTCGCTGGATGAGCATTTTGACAAAGTGCGCCTTTCGCAGAAGGATAAGCGCCTATGCACGCGCATCGTCTACCTGACGCTCGAGCATCTGAACCAGCTTGATTTCGCGCTGGACCGCTTTTTGGAAGACCCCGAGAAAATAGAGAAGCGGGTGCGCAACATTCTGCGTTTGTCGGCCGCGCAGATTCTCCTGATGGATCGCGTGCCCGAAAGCGCCGCCGTCAACGAGGCGGTCAAACTGACGCGCGACATCGGCCTGGAAGACCTGACAGGCCTTGTCAACGGCGTGCTGCGCAACCTGATCCGCGGGCGGCAGGAGATTGTGTGGCCCCAGAAAGACGAGGGGCTCAGCTATTACCGGCTGATGCACTCCCTGCCCGAGTGGTACGCGAAAACCATCCTCGAAGCCTACGGGCAGGAGGAAGGGGAGAAGCTGCTGAGCTTTGAGAAGCAGGATCACTACATCAGCATCCGCCCCAACCTGCAGCGCGTCAGCGAGGAGAAGTTTGAAGAGCTGATCCATAAAAAGGTCTGGGAGGCCAGGCCCGGCATCCTGCCCGGCGTGTGGCATGTGAGCGGCGCTTCCGATATCGCGCGGGACAACGACTTTATCGACGGCCTGTTCTCTATACAGGGCGAGGGCAGCATGGTGGCCGCCATGGCCGTGAAGCCCAAACTCGGCGCCCAGGTGCTGGATGCCTGCGCCGCCCCCGGCGGCAAGTCGGCCTATATCGCCGAACAGATGCAGGGCACGGGCCGCGTGCAGGCCTGGGATCTGCATGAGCACCGCGTCGACCTGATCCAGGCGCTGGCCGACCGGCTGCGCCTGTACAACATCCGCCCCGCCATGCGCGACGCGCTGGTCTACCGCGAGCAGCTCGACCGTATGATGGACGCGGTGCTGATCGACGCCCCCTGCACCGGCACCGGCATGCTGTTTGAAAAGCCCGATCTGCGCCATCACCTGAGCGAGGAAAGCTATGAGGAGCTTTCCGGCATTCAGGCAAGGTTGCTGGATACCTGCAGCCGCTATGTCAAGCCCGGCGGCACGCTGGTCTATTCCACCTGCTCCATACTGCCTGGCGAAAACGAGGAGCAGATCAGAAGCTTCCTTGAAACCCACCCTGATTTTGCCATGGACGCGCTGCCGGAGGAGATTCCGGAGCAGCTGCGCGCGCTGAGCGGCGCGTGGGGCCTGCAGCTGCTGCCCCACCGAGACGGCATGGAGGGCTTCTTTATCGCGAGGATGAGGCGCGCATGACCGGGCCAGAGCTGCTCGGCCTCTTTCCGGAGGAACTGGCCGAATACCTGAAAGGAATGGGCCAGAGCGCCTACCGCGCGGATCAGGTTTTCAGCTGGCTGCATAAGGGCGTGGGCTTTGACGGCATGAGCAACCTGCCCAAGGCGTTGCGGGAGCAGCTGAAGGAGCAGGCAATCGATCTGCCCGTCCGCGTGATTGAGCGCTTTGAGTCGAAGCTTGACGGCACGGTCAAGCTGCTCTTCGCCATGCGGGACGGTCACTGCGTCGAAGGGGTGCTGATGCCCTATCGCTACGGGCTGACCCAGTGCCTTTCCACCCAGGTGGGCTGCCGCATGGGCTGTTCCTTCTGCGCAAGCACGCTGGATGGCCTCGCGAGGAACCTGACCGCCGCCGAGATGCTGCACATGGTGCTTTTGGCAGGCCGGCAGATACCGGGCACCCCGGTGCACAACATCGTCCTGATGGGCTCGGGCGAGCCGCTTGATAACTACGACAATGTGGTGAGATTCTTGCGCCTTGTCAGCCACGAGAAGGGGCTCAACCTGGGCCTGCGGCACATTTCGCTCAGCACCTGCGGCCTGGCGGATCGGATCGACTGCCTGGCGGGGGAGGGCCTGCCCGTCACGCTCTCGGTCAGCCTGCACGCGCCCAATGATGCCATCAGGCAGCGCACCATGCCTGTCGCGAAATCGGTCAGCATGGACAGGCTTCTTGAAAGCTGCCGCAACTATATTGAAAAGACGGGGCGGCGCGTGGTGTTTGAGTACGCGCTGGTGGAAGGGGTCAACGACCGGCCGGAGCACGCCAGAGAGCTGGCGGGCAGGCTGCGCGGCATGCAGTGCCACGTGAATCTGATCCCCCTCAACCCGGTAAAGGAAAGGCAGCTGCGCGGCACTGCCCGCTCCGACGCGGGGGCTTTCCGCGAAATGCTTGAAAGCCTGCACATTTCCGCCACGCTGAGGCGGGAGATGGGGGCCGATATTTCCGGGGCCTGCGGGCAGCTGCGCCGCAGGTATCTGTTAAAGGAAGGGGCCGCGATGTCGCTGGAACCCGCGGCAGAGGAAGGGAAGGAGCAGGCATGAAGGCAGTCGCCAGGACGCATATCGGCCGTGTGCGCAAGAGCAATCAGGATTCGCTGCTTGTTCTGCCTGAAAGCTGCCCGATTTATGCTGTCGCGGACGGCATGGGCGGGCATCTGGGCGGCGATACGGCCAGCCGGATGGCCATCGAGGGGCTGAAGACCCTGTGCGGCCAGACGCCCTCGCCCGAGGCGATCGTCGCCTGCTATCAGAAGATCACCAAAGAGATTTTCCTGCGCCAGCAGCAGGATGAAAGCCTCAGCGGCATGGGCACCACGCTGACCATGCTGTGGGAGGCGGAAAAAGTCATCATCCTCGGCCATGTCGGCGACAGCAGGGCCTATCTGCTGCGCGCGGGTCAATTGTATCAGATGAGCAACGACCATTCCCTCGTGCAGGAGATGGTGCGAAGCGGCCTGCTTGCGCGGGAAGCTGCGGCCAGCTACCCCTACCGCAACGTGATTACGCGGGCGGTCGGCACGGAGGAAAAGGTGCTGTGCGATACCGCCGTATACGACAAACAGCCTGGCGACCGCTGGCTGCTGTGCTCGGACGGGCTGAGCGAGTATCTGGATGAGGGCATGCTGCTTGACAGCATGCTGCTTGATGATCTGGAAGCGGCGGCCGACCGCATGATCGTCTCCGCGCTGGAGGGCGGGGGGCGGGATAATATCTCGTTGGTGCTGCTGGAGGTGGCCGCATGAGCGAGAAGCAGATCATCGCGGAACGCTATCAGATACTGGCCCCCATCGGCGAGGGGGGCATGGCGCTCGTGTACCTGGCGCGCGACCTGCGCACGGGGCACGATGTGGCTATCAAGTTTCTGCGCCCAGAATACAAGCAGAACCCGGATTTTTTAAGCCGCTTCCAGCGCGAGGCCACGGCGGCCAGCAAAATGAGCCACCACAACATCGTCAACCTGCTGGATGTCGGCACGACCGAGAACCCCTACATCGTCATCGAGTATGTCAACGGCAAAACCCTGAAAGAGATTATCCGCGACAGCAAGTCCCTGCCGCAGGATGTTTCCGTGCAGATCGCCATCCGCATCCTTTCGGCCCTGCAGCACGCGCATCAGGCCGGCATCATCCACCGCGATATCAAGCCGCAGAATATACTGGTCAACCAGAAGGGCTACATCAAGGTGTCCGATTTCGGCATCGCGCGCATGGTCGGCAGCGAGACGGCGGCCACGGCGGACACGGAAAAATCGGTCATGGGCACCGTGCACTACTTCTCGCCCGAGCAGGCGCAGGGACAGACCGCCACGGTGTCAAGCGACCTGTACAGCGTGGGCGTGGTGCTTTATGAGATGCTGACCGGGCAGGTTCCCTTTGACGGGGAGACGCCTGTCTCCATCGCCATGCAGCATGTGCAGGCAAAGCCGCGCCCGCTGCGGGAGTTAAGGCCCGATATTTCCCCTTCCGTGGAAGCCGTGGTACTCAAGGCGCTGGAGAAGGCGCCCATCAACCGCTACCATACGGCGCTGGAGATGGCGCAGGCGCTCAAAATCGCCCTGCAGTCGCCCGAAAAAGAGAGCACGCTGGATACGCCGGTGCTTAAGATGCAGCCGGAAAAGACCGCCCAGCCCCGCAAAAAGCGCATGCGCCGCCGCGAGCGCGCCATCATCGCGCTGACCACGGTGGTGGTGCTGGGGCTGCTCGCCTGGGGCACGGTGGCCATCATCAATCTGGTGGTCAACACCACCAGGGCGCCCTATCTGATTGATCTGGCGGAGGACGCCGCCGTGCGGGAAGCCATGCGCGCGGGCCTGAAGCCGAGGATCGCCAGGCAGCCGAGCGATGAGCCGGTGGGCCGCGTCATCCTGCAGTCGCACGACTACGACCATCCGATGCGGCGGGGCGATACCATTCTGATTACCGTCTCTTCCGGCGCCAGCAAGCAGGCCGTGCCCGACCTGAAGGGCCTGAGTCTCCCCAAAGCGCAGGCGGAGGCGGAACGCATCGGCCTCAAGGTGTTTGAAAGCAGCCGCGTGCTCAGCGCGGCGGCGGCGGGTACCATCCTCAGCCAATTGCCCGAAAAGGAAACGGTGCTGGACTACGGCGGCGTCATCCAGGTGGTGGTGTCGGGCGGCGAAGTGGCTGTGGCCGATTACAGCGGTCAGCAGTATGAGGCCGTCAAGTCCGGCATCGAGCGCTCGGGCCTGGTGCCCAGGGTGGTGGATGAGGTAGTGGTGCAGGATCCCTCGCAGCACGGCCGCATCGCGACCCAGACCCCCAAATCGGGCGAGCGGGTGATGGAGGGGACGCAGCTGCAGCTGGTGCTCTACACCTATCAGGGAGAGGCGACGCAGGCGCCATGATGCGGGGCGAAATCAGGGAAGGCCGCGGCGGTATCTATACCGTGCGCGATGAGCAGGGGCAGGAGCATGTTCTGCGCGCCAAAAAGAAGTTCCGCCGGGACGGGCTGAGCCCGCTGCCCGGCGACCGCGTGCTGTTTACGCCCGGCAGCGGGGAAGAGCACGGGTGGCTGGAGGAGATCCTGCCGCGCAGCAGCCTGTGCCTGCGGCCGCCGGTCGCCAACATCACGCTGATGGTCATCGTCATCGCGCCGGAGCCTGCGCCAGATTTTCTCTTGGTGGATAAACTGCTTGTCTATGCCAGCCTTCAGGGCATCCGCCCGCTCATTGCCGCCAACAAGAGCGACCTTGGCAGAGAGGCCTTTGAGCAGGCCGCGCAAACCTATAAAAGCCTCGGCGCGCCGATCCTTGCGCTCAGCGCGGAAACGGGCGAGGGCCTGGATATGTTGCAGCAGGAGATGCAGGGCGAGCTGACCGGCTTTGCCGGGCAGTCCGGCGTGGGCAAGAGCGCGCTGATCAGCCGCGTGACGCAGACCGAGCTGGTCTCGGGCGCCATCAGCGACAGGATCCGCCGCGGCAAACAGACCACCCGGCATACCACGCTCCTCTATCATGAGGGCATGAAGGTGCTGGATACGCCCGGTTTTTCGCTGCTGGAGCTGCCGCGGAATCTGGCGCCCGAGCAGCTGCCGCAGCACTACCCGGATTTCACCCCCTATGAGAAGGACTGCCGCTTCAGCCCCTGCCTGCACCTTGCAGAGCCCGGCTGCGCGGTCAAGGCCGCGGAAAAACGGGGAGAGATCGACGCGTCCCGGCGGGCGCGCTACGCCGAGCTGATGGATACGGTGAAGAAGAACTGGAGGGAACGCTATGATTGAGATCGCGCCGTCGGTACTGGCTGCCGATATGCTGAAAATGGGCTTGGAGGTGCAGAGGCTGTTGGACGCGGGCGCCGACATGCTGCATGTGGACATCATGGACGCGCACTTTGTGCCCAACCTGAGTTACGGGCCCGATCTTTCAAGGGCGCTGCGCCGTGGCTTTCCGAAGGCGCATCAGGACGTGCACCTGATGATGGACAACGCGGAAGAATATCTTGACGCCTTCGCGGCGGCCGGGGCGGACGACATCACCATCCACTGCGAGCTGGGGAAGAAGGTACGCCCGGCGCTTGAAAAAATCAGGGGCCTCGGCCTGAAGGCCGGGCTGAGCCTGAAGCCGGGCACCCCGGTCGAATCGCTGTATTCCTATCTGGACGCGGTCGATCTCATCCTGATTATGACGGTGGAGCCGGGCTTTGGCGGGCAGAAGATGATGCCCGAGGCGCTGGAGAAAGCGTCCAAACTGCGCGAAAAGGGCTTTGCCGGCGTCATTTCCGCCGACGGCGGGCTGAACCCCGATAACGCCGCTCTTGCTGTCAAAAAGGGCGTGAACCGGCTGGTGATGGGCACGGCGCTCTTTGGCGCCAAAGACCCCGCCGCGGCCATCGCGCAGATCCGCGCGCTGGAGCGGGCATGAAGGGAAAAACGCCGCGCATTCGGCCCGGGAAGGGCTTTCACGCCAAACAGGCGCTGGGGCAGCATTTTTTAAGCGATGCCTCTTTGCTGGACGAGCTGGTCGCCCTCAGCGGCATCGGCCCTGAGGATCAGGTGTTTGAAATCGGCCCCGGGCTCGGTGCGCTGACTGAGGCGCTGCTGCGGACGGGCTGCCGGGTGCTCGCCATGGAGGTGGATCCCCAGCTCATCCCCGTGCTGCGCGTGACCCTGCACGGTTATGAGAAGGTGGAAATCATGGAGGGCGATGTCATGGCCCCGGGGCTGGAAAAGCTGCTTGCGCCGCTCGGTCCCTTCAAAATCGCGGCCAATCTGCCCTACTACATCACGACCCCCATCCTGAACCGCCTGCTATCGCTCAGGCTGCCCATCCTCTCCATCAACGTGATGGTGCAGAAGGAGGCGGCCGAGCGGCTGACGGCGGGGCCTTCCACGCCCGCCTACGGCCCGCTGGCCCTGCTTGCGCAGTATAAGGCGGAGCCGAGCATCGTCAAAATCATCGGGGCGGAAAAGTTCACGCCGCCGCCCAAGTGCGACAGCGCTTTTGTCACCATGAAGATGCGCCAGAATCCGCCCGTCGACGCGCAAGAGGAGCCGCTGTTCCGCCTGATTGAGACGGGGTTCCGCATGCGGCGCAAGACGCTGCTCAACAACCTGATACCCGCCTATTCGCTCAGTCGCGCGGAGGTGGAAGAGCTGCTGAAGCAGGCTGGCCTCCCGGCGGATGTCCGCGGAGAGGCCCTGAGCCTTGAGCAATACGCGCTGCTTTCCAATCTGATCGCGGAAAGACAACAGAAGGGATAATGCATACCGGCCTTTAGCCCCGTTTCCCTGTTTTTCTTCTGGTTTACCTCCATAAAAACGACAGGCCCCGCCGAATGCCGAGCGGGGCCTGTCATGATTTTGTTACTATGAATCAGCAGGGGAAAGAACGCTTATTCGTCGTCTTCCGGCAGCTGGCGGTTTCTCGCGGCGCGGCGGCGGGGTCTGCGCTGCGCGACGGGCGCATCGGTCGCCTCTTCCACGCCTTCGCGCACCAGGCGGTACCCGCCCTCGTCGGCGGTCTGGCGCTCATCGGCCCCGGCTTCTGCTTCGGGCCTGGGCTCCGGCTCATCCGTCTCCTGCGAAGCCTTCAAGGTGGACTCCTCTTTCAGATACTTGTGGTGGGGAAGATCCTCTTCCTTGACGGCGTTGGCGACAGCCGGGCGTTCTCCCGCTGCCTGCTCGTCTTTCTCTGAACCTTCCTCATCGCCCTGATAGGTTTCCGGGTCGGCGTAGTCGCGCTTGGGCAGAGTGTCCAGATGGTCGTAGGCGGTCTCGGACTGCTTGCGGGCCTTGGCGCGCAGCAGCGAGCTGACAAGGAAGAGGCCCAGCGCCGCCGCCAGAAGCAGGCCGACCGCCCAGGTCAGGATGAACAGGGCGTTCTTGCCCTTGGAAAGGACGCTGTCGTCACCGCCCGCCGGGATGGGGCTGTAGGTGACCACCGGGGGCACGGTCGCCTGCACTGCTTTGGTCGGCGCGGGCGTGGGCGGGTTGTAGGCGACGCTGATCTCGTTGGTGTCGAAGGAGACGGTGTTGTTGAGCACGTCTACCGTGCGGATCTCAAAGCGGAACTTGCCCGCCTGCGAAATATTGAACTCGCGCGTCACATTGACCGTCTGGCCGGGGGCCAGCTCGCCGATGGAGGCAATCTGCTGGCCGCCGTGGTACACGTTGACCGGGGTGGCCTTGGCGTTGCTGTCGTTGGTGATGGTGATGCTCATGCGCACAAGACCGGGCAGGCTGTCCACCGCCTCGCGGTCGGCGCTCAGCTGGGCGTTCAGGCGCATCATCTGGCCTTCCGCGTAGGCGGAAATCTTCAGCTCGTTGGTGGTCTGGGTCTGCGTCACGCCGGTGTTGTCGGACAGCGCGATGCTGAAGCGGAAGGCGGTGGGCACGTTCATGGTGATTTCTTTTGTCTGGGTCACCGTTTCCCCGGCATCAAGCGTCAGGCCGGTAAACACCTCGCCCAGGCGCGCGTCCGTCACCTTGATGTTCTTGTAGCTGATGTTGCCTTCGTTTTTCATGGTGAGGGTCAGGGTCACCTTCTCGCCTACATTGACCGAGGTCTTGTCGGCCGAAAGCGTGGCGGAAAAGCCGGGCTTTGCGATGGGAATTTTGACCGTCTCGAGGGTGTCGCGCAACTGCGATTTGGAGCCTTCGCGGTAATAGGTGATTACGGCAGAGCTTTCAAGGCCCGCGTTGCCGGCCTTCTTTTCAAAGGTCAGCCTGGCGGATTTACCCGCTTCCAGCGTCTTTACGTTCTGGGTTTTAGTAGAAATCAGCGAATTCTCTTTGATGAGGATGTTATTGAGCTTGACGGTGCCGCCGTTGACCAGCTCGTAGGTAACCTTCACCGTATCGCCGGAGCGAATCACTTCGGGGGTGATGGTGCGGGTCACGGAGAGGTCTACCTTTTCGCCCTGAAACACAATGGAAGCCGAGGCGGGGACGCTGACCTGCGCGATGGCGCCCGTGGCGTCGGTGGTGTTGAGGCGCAGGTTGAAGCTGAACTTGCCGGCGTCCAGATGCTTTTGCGAGACGTTCCATTTGCCGGTATACGCGGCGCTCTCGCCCGCTTTCAGCAGGCTCAGCACGCCGCCGTCAAAGGCCGCGGTCACGATCTTCTCATCCGCGTCGTAGAGCGTCATGGGCACGGTGATGTCTTCCGTTCCCTTGTTGGTGACAGTGGCTTTCACCGTCACGGCGCCCGGCGCTTTCAGCGTGGTCGGGTCGACGCTCAGCTCAAAGCCGATGCTGCTGGCATCCGTCAGCGCACAGGCGCCAAGGCTGAGGGCAATCAGCAAGATGACAGACGCTGCGGCAAACACTAATTTTCGCATGTGGATATGGGCAGTTTTCAAAGCCCGTCCCCTCCTTCCGGCGCATGCTGCGCTGCGGACGATATTTCCGAGGTTGCACAACAGTATTTTATGGTAAATCCTAAGGAGTGTCAAGCAAATCAAAGACTTTTATTACAATAATGAATCATATTTGTAACATTTTTTCAAAAACACGGGGCTTTGGACGGGAAGGATCGGCCTGAGGGCGGCGGATATGCTATAATGGGCCTGCGGCGGATGACTTGCCGCGATGGAGGAAAATGACGATGAACCGCTCCGACCTGCCGCCGGATCAGCCTCTTTACGGAGAGGACGAAAGGCCCCTCAGGCACAGCCTGTTCAAGCGACGCACGCGCAGGCCAAGCTTTGTCCTGTCCGTGTTTGTCAACGCCTTCCGGCTGGTTTTGATTTTTATCCTGATTTTCGGCCTCGCGGGCCTCGGCGCCGTGGTCGGCATCGGCAAGGCCTATGTGGAGACCTCGCCGACGCTCGATATCCAGAAGATCGACGAGCAGGCGCAGACCAGCTTTTTTTATGACGCTAAAGGCAAACTGATCACGGATTACAAGGGCACCGAAAACCGCGTGATGGTCTCCATCGCCGCCATGCCCCAGAGGCTGCGCAACGCCTTTGTGGCGGTGGAAGACGCGCGCTTTTACTCGCACCATGGCGTGGATGTCAAGCGCATCATCGGCGCCTTTGTCACCAACTTCCTCTCAGGGTCGCAGCAGGGCGGCTCCACCATCACCCAGCAGCTGATCAAGAACACCGTGCTCACCAGCGAGATGAGCTATAAGCGCAAGATACAGGAAGCTTACCTGGCGATGCAGCTGGAGAGCGAGTACAGCAAGGACGAAATCCTCGAGGCCTACCTCAATACCATTTTTCTCGGCGAAAACTATTACGGCGTGCAGGTGGCGGCCGAAGGCTATTTCGGCAAGGAGCTGTACCAGCTGACGCTGCGCGAATGCGCCATGCTGGCCGGCATGACCACCAACCCCTACTACTACAACGCCAGGCGCAATTTCTACCAGCGCAGCGCCGAGGGCAGGGATTATCCCGCCGTCACCAACAACCGCACCAACTATGTGCTGCGCATGATGTATGAGAACCAGTTCATCACCCATGCGGAGTATATGGCGGCGCTCGATCCGGCGACCGCCAGCGTGCTGCGCGAATCGCCCAAGACGCAGGAACTGTATCCCTATGTGCACTATGTGGAGTACGCCATCAGGGATGTCATTCAGGCGCTGCTTGAGGTGAACGGCCTTGAGAACACCGCCAAAAACCGCGCGGCCATGGAAAAGAAGCTGCGCACGGGCGGCTACAAGATCTATCTGGCCCTTGATACCGACATTCAGAAGATGGTGGAGCAGACGCTCTATAACTATAACGATTATCCGGCCCTGCGCGACCCGCAGGACCGCACCTTCCGCTCGCGCAACAGCGACGGCACCTATGACGAAATCATCCAGCCGCAGGCCGCCGCCGCCGTGATCGATTACAGAACGGGCGAGCTGAAGGCCATTGTGGGCAGCCGTACCGAGCCGACCCGGCGCCTGACCCTCAACCGCGCGACGGATATGAACATGCCGGTCGGCTCTTCCATCAAGCCCATCTCCGTTTTCGCCCCGGCCATCGAGATGGGGGCGGGCGCGGCCTCCGTTGTCTACAACATGCCGCTGCCCATCGACGGCTGGCGGGGCGCCGGCGGCAAGGACGGGTGGCCTCAAAACTACGGCGGTTCCAGTTACCGCGGCCCCGAGACCCTGCGCACCGCGCTGATGAAATCAGACAACACGGCCACAGCGCAGGCGCTGATGAACTATGTGGGCGTCGACCGCTCGGCGGATTTTCTGCTGCGCCTGGGCGTCAGTGAAAAGCACATCAACAAGACGCCCTTCGGCCTGGCGCTCGGCTCCTCCGGCATCTCGGTGGTGGAGATGGCCACCGCCTTCGGCGTGCTGGGCAACGGCGGCGTGTACCAGAAGCCCATCAGCTTCCTCGGTATCGCCGACAGCGACGGCAAGGTGATTTATGACGCCCACCAGCGCCAGACCCGCAGAAAGGTATTTGAGCCTTCCACAGCCTGGCTGACGGTGGACATGATGAAAGACGCGGTTGCCAAGGGCACCGGCGGCGCGGCCAAGATCAGCGGCCAGACCGTGGCCGGCAAGACCGGCACCAACTCCGAGCAGCGCGGCGTGTTCTTCAGCGGCATGACGGGCTGGTATTCCGCCGCTGTCTGGATCGGGCACGATAATTATAAGCCTCTTACTTCCAAAGCCACAGGCGGCAAGACCGCCGCCAAGCTGTGGCAGAGCTTCATGCAGCAGATCCACAGCCAGAAGGGCCTTGCCAATCAGGACATCCTGCCCGGCAGCCCTTCCGATTACGGCCTGGTGCAGGCAACGACCTGCCTTGTTTCCGGCCAGCTTGCTACCGACGCCTGCCGCCACGACGCCATGGGCTACGGCGTGGTGACGGACTGGTGGCCCCAGGGCTCCGTGCCCACGGTTCCCTGCCAGATGCATCAGGTGATGACCATCTGCGAGGATTCGGGCATGCTGGCCGGGCCCTACTGCCCGCCGGAGCGCCAGAGCCAGCGCGGCGTGGTGCTGCTGCCGCAGGGGCATCCTCTGGGCAAATTTATCGGCACCGAGTATCAGGGCGTGTTGTTTGACTACCTGGGCAGCTCGGTGACAGGCGGCGCTCAGACCTGCACCTATCATACGCAGTACACCCAGCCCGAGCCGCAGTACCCTGTCGAGGGCGGCCAGCCCGCGCCCGACTACAGCCAGCCCGCTCAGCCCTCGCTCGCTGAAGACGCCTACACCCTGCTGTCTTCCGCTTCTCAGCTGCTGGCGGGGCTCTCGGCGGAGCATCCTGCCTTCTATGAGCTGCAAAACGCCATCAGCGACCTGAACGCCATCGTGGCGGCTGACCCGAACGCGCCCAACCTCATCGACGCCATGATCCGCCTGACGCAGGCCATGGCCGCGGCGCAGTAAACCTGAAAAAATGCGCCCCCTGCCAAAAGCAGGGGGCGCAGTGTTTTAGTGTTGGGTTCTCAGCCGATGACGAGACTGGGGGCGCTGTACACGCGGCTGGTCAGCTCCTGATCCAGCAGGTACATATTCTTGGGGTCGGCACCCAGCAGCTTCACCTTGTCGATCAGATTCTGGCTGTTGGCTTCCTCCTCGCCCTGCTCCTTCACGAACCAGTCGAGAAATTCCTTGGTGCGGTAGTCTTTTTCACGCAGGGCCACTTCGTAGATGTCGTTGATGGATTCGGTCACATACTGCTCGTGCGCCAACGAGGCTTCCATGATTTCGAGCACGGTGTCGGCTTTGACTTCGGGCTTTTCAATGGCTTCGAGGTTCACGTTCTGGTTGTTGTGGTGCAGATAGCTGTAAAACAGCATGGCGTGATCGCGCTCTTCCTGCGCCTGGATCATGAACCAGTGGGCAAAGCCGTGCAGACCGAGCTCGGTCAGCATATTGTGAAACTGAAGATACAGGTAGGAGGAATACAGCTCTTTATTCACCTGCTTGGACAGCATCTGGGCAACGGTTTGTTTCATACTCTTCTCCTTTAATCTCTCATCCGTCAGGGAGTTTCCCTACAGCGTAATATACCCGCTTTCTCCTGAGCCAAACTCCGTTTTCCTTGCGGCGGGCAGGCCGCTGTGGTAGGATTTGGCTATCTGAAATACGCCTGCCTGGGGAGAGAAAGCATGAGCTACGCCATCGGATTAATGAGCGGCACCTCGCTGGACGGCTGCGACGCCGCGCTGGTTTCCATCGAAGAGGGAATGATCAGGCAGCTTGCTTTTGTCAGCCTGCCGATGGAGGAGGCGCTGCGTGAAAAGGTGCTGCGCTGCTGCTCCAAAGAGCGTTCCTCCGTTGACCTGCTTTGCAGCCTGAATGTCGAGCTTGGGTACTGGTTCGCCGCGGCGGCGGGGGCTGTCTGCCATGAGGCGGGCATAAACCCTGCCGAGGTGGAGGTGATCGGCTCCCACGGGCAGACGGTCTACCATATCCCCGAAGCGCAGGATGGGTACAGGGCCTCCACCCTGCAGCTGGGCGAGCCGGCCGTCATCGCCTATGAGACCGGGGCGCGGGTCGTGTCGGGCTTTCGTGCCATGGATATGGCGGCGGGCGGCCGCGGCGCGCCCCTCGTGCCCTTCGCGGAGTATCTGCTGTACCGCTCCGATCATCCGCGCGCGCTGCAGAACATCGGCGGCATCGGCAACGTTACCGCCCTGCCCGCGAACTGTCGCATGGACGAGGTGTTCGCCTTTGATACCGGCCCGGGCAACATGGTCATCAACGCCCTGACAAAGCGCTTCTTTGGCCTTGATTATGACGAGGATGGCAAGATCGCCGCCGCAGGGCAGGTCAGCGACACCCTGCTCGCGGACTGGATGGCCCTGCCCTTTGTCGCGCAAAGGCCCCCCAAGGCGACGGGGAGGGAGCTGTACGGCGAGCAGTTTGCCGATGCGGCGCTGCGAAAATACCCGGACATCTCCCCGAGGGATTTGATTGCTACGGCCACTTTCTATACCGCCAAAACGATTGAAGCCAATTATAGGGCCTATGTTTTCCCAAAGTGCCCGGCGCGCGAGGTGATTTTGTCGGGCGGCGGCGCGCACAACCTGACCCTCAGGCGGGATATCGCGTGCCTGCTGCCGGAGTGCTCCGTCCTGACGCAGGAAGACCTCGGCTTCAGCTCCGACGCCAAGGAAGCCGTCGCCTTCGCGCTGCTGGCGCATGAAACCGTGCAGGGCCGCCCTTCCAACCTGCCCGGCGCGACGGGCGCGTCAAGGCCGGTGATCCTCGGCAGCATCACCCCCGTGCCGCCGCGCGCATAGGCCGCGGGGCAGGCGGACGCGCGCTTTTCGGTCGGGCTGTTTTTTGCGCGCATGACGCATCCTGCCGGCAGGCCGGGGCTGTCTCGCGATGGGCGCAAAACGGCCTGATACTCGCTTGACAGGCGCCGGATGATTTTTTAATATAATGATATTCTGTCTGCATCCGCCTTTTCGCGGGAAGGAGTCACGGCATGTGTACGGATAAATGCCCACAGGCATCGTGGCGTTCCTACTGCTGGTAACGCCATTCTTTTTGTGCCGCGCAGGCACAGGCAGAGGCTTTGAGCGGATGCGGCTGCAGCGAAACAGGGGACAGCCGGTTTCGCTTGCTTGACGGCACGAAGAAAACCTACTTGCTCCGGGGAGGGTAGAATGGATATCCTGCATGCTTTGACCTTGGTGGGCGGTCTTGCCTTTTTCCTGTATGGGATGGAGCTGATGGGCGCCAGCCTGACGAAAATGTCAGGCAGAAACCTGCAGCGCATTCTGGAAGGGCTGACGGACAATGTCTGGAAAGGCATACTGCTGGGCACCGTGATTACGGCGATCATCCAATCCTCTTCCGGCACGACGGTCATGGTGGTCAGCCTGGTCAACTCGGGCGTGATGAAGCTGAGCGGCGCCATCGGCGTCATCATGGGTGCCAACATCGGCACCACGGTGACGGCGTGGATTCTGTCGCTGACCGGGCTTGAAAGCAGCAACATCTATGTGCAGATGCTCAAGCCCACCTATTTTTCGCCAGTGCTTGCGATGCTCGGCGTCATCTTTATTATGTTCTCCAAGCGAGAGAAGAGGCAGATGCTGGGGCGGATGCTGATCGGGTTTGCCATCTTGATGTTCGGCATGGATGTGATGAGCGGCGCGATGAAGCCTCTGTCGCAGACGCCGGAATTTCAAAAGCTTTTCGTCAGCTTTTCAAACCCCGTTCTGGGCGTGCTGGTGGGCGCCGTGCTGACGGCGGTCATCCAATCCTCTTCCGCTTCGGTCGGTATCCTGCAGGCGTTGTGCGCGACTGGCATTGTGCACCTTTCCTCGGCCATTCCCATCATCATGGGGCAAAACATCGGCACTTGCATCACGGCCGCGCTGTCCGCCATCGGGGCCAAGAGAAACGCCCGACGCGCCGCCGCGATTCATCTGTCGTTCAATATCATCGGCACGGTCATCTTTTTGGTTTTGTATTACTCGGGCGACGCGCTGTTCAGCTTTCATATCGCGGACAGGCTGGCCACTCCGGTCAGCATTGCCGTCATCCACTCGGTTTTCAATATCGCCAATACGCTGCTGCTTGGCAACTTCACGGGGCTGCTTGAAAA
Organism: uncultured Christensenella sp.; assembly: GCA_964481445.1. GTDB lineage: Bacteria > Bacillota > Clostridia > Christensenellales > Aristaeellaceae > UBA1038. Next base: position 32,604 of record CAYZTQ010000010.1, read on the forward strand.
GATCGCCTTCCTTGTGTTCCCACTGAGCGAGAAAGAAAAACTGGATATGGAGGACGAATTCCGTCTGCTGGACGAGCGCCTGCTCGTCAATCCGGGCATCGCGCTGCAGCAGGCCTGGAAAGTATCCGTCGAAATGCTCGAGAAATCGGCCGAGGCGCTGGACGCAGCCGTGGGCCTGCTGTTTCGGTTTGACATGGAGCAGTATGAGAAGGTACGCGCGCTGGAGCAGAAGGCGGATCGCTATCAGGACAGGCTGGGCGACTACCTGCTTAAAATCACCACGATGGAATTGACGGATGAGAACAACAAGAGCCTTTCCATCATCATGAACGGCACGACCGACTTTGAGCGCATTTCCGATCTGGCGCTGGATATCGCCATGCAGGCGAAAAAGATGGACGGGACGGAGCTTCGCTTCTCTGATCTGGCGCTCAGAGAGCTGGAGGTCTACCGCCGCGCGCTGTCGGATATTGTGCACCTGACGCTGGAAGCCTACCGCGACGAGGATGAGGACAAGGCCCGCTGCATTGAGCCTCTGGAAGAGGTGATCGACCGGCTGGATGAGTCGATCCGCATCCGCCATGTGGAGAGGCTGCGCGCCGGCATCTGCTCTATCGAAATGGGCCTGCTGCTGACCGATGTATCGACCTCCATGGAGCGTGTCAGCGACCATTGCTCCAACATCGCCGTGGCGCTGATCGAGATTCATGCCGGGTTGTACGACGCGCATAAATATCTGCGAGCGGTCAAGGAAAAGGACGAGGGCTTCCGTCAGAAACTGAAAGACTATCTTGCCCGCTACCAGCTGCCGGACGATGTGCCCCAGGCTTCCGCCGCCGCTGTTGAGCCTTCTGCTCAGCCCACCCTTTGAGAAGAACCGCAAAAGGTAACGGTACAGAGCCACCTTCACACGAAGATGGCGCGGGCTGGTGCCTTCTGCTTTCCATCATCACCATGCAAGAACCACCGGAGTTTTCACACCCGGTGGTTCTTGCATGCATAGAAAACTCATGGCTTTCTTAGGATTTTCTCCATGGGCCTCCCCTTGGCCAGCTCGTCAATCAGCTTATCCAGATAGCGCACTTCGCGCATCACGGGGTCCTCGATCTCTTCCACCCGCACGCCGCAGACAAGGCCCCTGATCAGCAGCCTGTCCGGGTTTGGCTTCGGCGCGGCCTTGAAAAAGGTTTCCATGTCGGCCCGCTTTTCAAGCTGCTCCTCAAACTGCTGCCGGCTGTAGCCGGTCAGCCAGAGGATGATGGAAACCACTTCTTCCTTTGTGCGCCCCTTCTTTTCCGCCTTGGCGAGGTACAGGGGATAGACCTCAGCGAAAATCATCCGGTAAACGCGCTCCAGCTGTTTTTGCGTCTGCATGGCTGCTCTCCTTCCGCGGCTTTCTCCAAAAGCATCATACCCATATCCTGCCCGGGACGATCGGACGATCAAAATCTGCATCCAAATCATTCTAATATATTGACGAGTTTCTATGTAAGGCGTATATTTCATATCGAAAGATTTCTATGGGAGGCAGCGATGGAGCCGATTTACACCGATACCGCCAAAAAGCTGCGGGCGCTCTCCGACCCCAAAAGGCTGAGGATCATCGACATGCTCTCCTGCGGGGAGATGTGCGCCTGCGTCATACTTGAGTCCTTTCACATCACGCAGCCCACCCTTTCGCACGATATGAAGCTGCTGCTGGAAGCGGGGCTCGTCAGCGACAGGCGGGAGGGGAAGAACATCTACTATTCCCTCAGCAGAGAAAACCTTGAACATCTGCACGCTGTGCTGGGCCGCATGTTCACGCCGAAGGCGGACTGCGTCTGCTACGCGGGCAGGGCGGGGGCGAGTAAAGCGGGAGACGGAAAGATGGAGGAAACGCGAGCATGAGCCTGCCTAAAGTCGCCTTCATCTGCGTGCATAATTCCTGCCGCAGCCAGATGGCCGAGGCGCTCGGACGCAAATACGCATCCGACGTTTTCGAAAGCTATTCCGCCGGCACCGCGCTGAAGGAGAGGATCAACCCGGACGCCGTACGGCTGATGAAGCAGCTGCATGGCATCGACATGGAGCGCAGCCAGAAAAGCAAGACCATCGACCAGATTCCCCGGCCGGAGATCGTGGTTTCGATGGGCTGTCTCGAAGGCTGCCCCTACATCGGCCGCGCCTTTGATGAGGACTGGCAGCTGGAAGACCCGACGGGTAAGCCGGATGAGCAGTTTATCGCCGTCATACGGAAGATCGAAGGCAGGGTGCTGGAGCTGAAAGAGCGCATTGCGAAAGAAGGAAGAAAATGATCTGGGGCTTTATTCAACATCAGTTGCTCGGCATGCGCTGGCTCAATGACCTCGTGGGCGGCCTGCTTCGCTCGCTGGGGGTGGATATCTCGGAAAGGCTGGGCGCGAGCCTTCAATTCTTTCTGTACGACATCATCAAGATCACCACCCTGCTGTGCATCCTGATTTTCTCCATCTCCTATGTGCAAAGCTTCTTCCCGCCGGAGCGCAGCCGCAGGATCATGGGCCGCTTTCACGGCATCTGGGCCAACATCATCGGCGCGCTGCTCGGGACGGTGACGCCCTTTTGCTCCTGCTCGTCCATCCCGCTGTTCATGGGCTTCACCAGCGCCGGCCTGCCCCTGGGGGTGACCTTCTCCTTCCTGATTTCTTCCCCGATGGTCGATCTGGGCAGCCTGGTGCTGCTCATGAGCATTTTCGGCGCGCGCGTCGCCGTGCTGTATGTGCTGCTGGGGCTGGTGGTAGCCGTGCTGGGCGGCAGCCTGATTGAGCGGCTGCATATGGAAGATCAGGTGGCCGATTTCATCCGCAAATCAAGCGCGGCGGCGGAAATTGCCGCTGCCTCCCTCTCGGTGAAGGATCGGCTTGTGTACGCCAAAGACCAGATGCTTTCCACCTTCAAGAAGGTGTTTCCCTACATCGTCATCGGCGTGGGCATCGGCGCGGTCATCCATAACTGGATTCCCGAAAGCTGGATTGAGGCCGTGCTCGGCAGTCGCAACCCCTTCGGCGTCATCCTGGCTACGCTGATCGGCGTGCCCATGTACGCCGATATCTTCGGCACCATCCCGGTAGCGGAGGCGCTGCTTTCAAAGGGCGCGCTGCTGGGCACCATCCTCAGCTTCATGATGGCGGTCACCACCCTGAGCCTGCCCTCCATGATTATGCTCGGCAAGGCCATCAAGCCGAAACTTTTGTACACCTTTGTGGCCATCTGCACGGTCGGCATCATGGCGGTCGGCTATGTTTTCAACCTGCTGCCTCTCTGACAGGACACAGGCAGCGGGATCAATCTTAAATACTAAAATCTGGAGGATGAAACCATGGCGCTTTTCGGAAAAAAGAAAGAAACAAACCTCGCGGACGCACAAAGCACGCTGGCGCCGGACGCCGTTAAGTCCGTCAAGATCCTCGGCAGCGGCTGCGTCAGCTGCCACACCCTGCTTGTCAATACGCGGCAGGCGCTGAAGAACCTGGGCCTTGAAACCGAGGCGGAATACGTGACCGACATGGAAAAGGTGATGGCCTACGGCGTGATGTCAACGCCCGCGCTGGTGGTCAACGAGAAGGTGGTGGCGATGGGCAAGGTGCTCAAGCCGCAGGAAGTGGAGAAGCTGTTGCTGAAGCTTTGAGTATTAGCACGTAAGAAGGCGCAAATCTCCAACCGGCTCAAAGCAGATACGAAGAAAGCAATGGATGCAAGAGCCCGCTGCTTTTTTGCAGTCTTGAGAGGTACCGATTGTTCCTGCTTGCATTCTGGCCCCTTCTTCCTGCTGCCACTTCGCCTTCGCGGTCTCCAGCGCCTTGGTCACGCGGCGGTCAAACTCGGCCTGATGGTTCTTGTCTTTCAGCAGATCATCAAAAGTCTGCGGTTGTTCCGCTCCCTTCTCTTCGGTCTGCTCGGGCTCATCTGCAAACATCTGCAGGTTCAGCGGTAAAAGATTGGTTTTCATGTTTTCTCCTTGCCCAGCGCGTTCATGCCACGCCGTTCATGTTTTTATATGCAAAAGCCGCACGGATTAGGTGCGGCTGGTTGCCAATCAAAAAGCACCGGCTCGCGCGGGTGCTTGGTAACCGTCACTATTGCGGTCTAAACTTCGTCATCGTCAGGGGTGTTGTACAGGATGTCATCATACAACCGCTGAAACTCCCGACTCATGGGTGTGCTGTTGTAATTCTCATCCAGCATTCCCACAATCGCTATGTCCAGTTCGATGAGAAGTTCCTCTTTGCTGTTTTGTTTCAGCAGCTCATCAAAATTGGGAAGCACATCCCTGATTTTTTCTGCTTGCTGAGGCGTAAGGATAATCATTTCTTTGCCTTTCTCGATGGATTGGTCTGAATGAGGGTTTGCGTATCAGGATTAACTGTTACTTGAATACCAAGAAGCCAGTAACTACGGCTTGGATTGCCTGTTGCCATGCGATTTGTAATCCTGCTCGCTTGCAGCAGCACTTGTTTCGCGTCCTCAACTCCTACACCCTCCCGCTTTATCTCATAGTTGCCAATCAAGCGGTCGATGAAGTGGGTCTTATAGCTCTGGATAGTCAGCCCATCCACGGTGGTCATCCCTACCAGCCTGCTCTTCACTTCTCCGGCCACAGCCTGATAGGTATCAAAGCTTGTCAGTGTTGACAAATCGCCCTTGCGAACTCCGGCTGCATATCCCTTCAGCAGCCACCACTTCTCGGGCTCAGTATACTTGATGCGCTGAAACGCTTCAAGGGTATCTGGTAGGTTTTCTTTGCCAATGATGCCTTTATAGGTACCAAATTGTTTTTCATCCCGCCGTTCATTCAGCAGTGCCTTCCGACTGAACTCTACCTCTTCTACGCCGTACCTTGCCTTCATGTTTTCGAGCCACTCAGTATAGGTCATATCCCGCGGAACCTTCATATCCTCCCCGGTCTTGGGGTCGCGCGCCCAGCGCTTCATGTGCGCGTGGCTGATACCGTCTATCTCAGGGGCAATAGTTGACCTGCACCACGGATGGAGAGGCGGGTAGTTTACACCAACCTCAGCCTTCGCCAGCTCGTATACCTTTCCATCATGCTCTTGACACATCGGGCTTGTGCGCATCAGGTATTGATAGGGGCCTTGACAGTGACAAATGGGTTACATATAAAAACAAAACCCCTGAAATCTTCACCGATTTCAAGGGTTTTTGCTGGCGCGCCCTGAGGGATTCGAACCCCCGACCTTTTGA
>CAYZTQ010000011.1:0-27453 GCA_964481445.1 uncultured Christensenella sp.
CCTCTTTCTATGTCCCCTGCAACTCATTTCTCACAGAAATACTTTACACTAACGTGCGTTCCCGCGCTTGACAGCGCGCCTTTCGGGTATCAATATGAACGGGTACAGGCATAGCTTGAAAGGAGTACGGTGGCTTCATGAAATATTACCTGGAATCCGTGGAGACGGTACTGGCGGAAATCAAGGGCAGCAAGGAGGGCCTCAGCTCGCAGGAGGCCGCGCAGCGCCTTGCGGCAAACGGCCGCAACAAGCTGGATGAGGGCGAGCGCACCACGCTGCTTGAGCGTTTTTTTGCGCAGCTGAAGGAGCCCATGCTGGTTGTGCTGATGGCCGCGGCCGTGGTTTCCGGCCTGACCAGCCTGCTGCAGGGGGAACTGCACCTGACCGATACCATTATTATCTTAGTGGTCGTGCTGCTCAATGCCGTGCTGGGCGTCTATCAGGAAAGCAAGGCCGAGAAGGCCATCGAGGCGCTGCAGCAGATGAGCGCCGCCACCAGCAACGTGCTGCGCGACGGGCATGTGACCTCCGTCCCCTCGGAAGAGCTCGTCGTCGGCGATGTCGTTTTGCTGGAGGCGGGCAGCGCCGTGCCGGCGGATTGCCGCATCATCGAGTCGGCCAGCCTGCAGATCGAGGAAGCGGCGCTGACCGGCGAATCCGTGCCGGTGGAAAAGTACAGCGAGGCGCTTTCGCTCGGCGAAGCCAAAGACGTGCCGCTGGGCGACCGCAAAAACATGTGCTTCATGGGCTCCACCGTGGTCTATGGCCGCGGCCATGCCGTCGTGACCGATACCGGCATGGCGACCCAGATGGGCAGGATCGCCGATACGCTGTCCAAGACAGTGGAGGGCGCGACCCCGCTGCAGATCAAGCTGGCGCAGCTGAGCGGCCTGCTGACCAAAATGGTGCTCGGCATCAGCGTGTTTATCTTCCTGTTCAGCCTGTTTACCAGCGGCGATTACAGCTTTACCCACATCCTTGATGTGTTCATGATCGCCGTGTCGTTGGCCGTTGCGGCCATCCCGGAGGGCCTGGCGACCGTGGTGACCATCGTGCTCTCTGTCGGCGTGACCAACATGAGCAGGCGCAACGCCATCATCCGCAGGCTGACCGCGGTGGAAACGCTCGGCAGCACGCAGATCATCTGCTCGGATAAGACCGGCACGCTGACCCAGAACAGGATGACCGTGGTCGATCAGGCCACGCCCGATGAGGTGCTCTTGGCCAAGGCCATGGCCCTGTGCTCGGATTCTGAGTTTGTGGACGGCGAAGCGGTCGGCGAGCCGACCGAAAACGCGCTGGTCAACTACGCGGCCAAGCTTGGCATGCCCAAGACGGAGCTGACGCAGGTTTACCGCCGCGTGGGCGAGGCGCCCTTTGATTCTCTGCGCAAGCTGATGAGCACCCTGATAGAGGACGAGGCCGGTCGGCTGCGCCAGTACACCAAGGGCGCGCCGGACGAGCTGCTGCGCCGCTGCACTTTTTACTGGAACGGCAGCGAGGTGCTGCCCATGACGGAAGAAAAGCGCGCCGAGGCGCTGGCGGCCAATACGGACATGGCCAGCCGCGCCCTGCGCGTGCTTGCGGGCGCCTACCGCGACTGGGAGGCAATGCCGACAGACCAGAAGCCGCAGACGCTTGAAAACGAGCTGGTCTTCCTGGGCCTTGTCGGCATGCTCGACCCGGTGCGCCCCGAGGTGCTGCCCGCTATGGAGGAGTGCAAGCACGCCGGTATCCGCCCCATCATGATCACGGGCGACCATAAGGATACCGCGGCCGCCATCGCCATGCAGCTGGGCATGATTGAAAGCCCGGCGGAGGCCATCACCGGCGCGCAGCTGGATGAAATCTCCGAGGAAGATTTTAAGGAAGAAGTCACCAAATACTCCGTCTACGCGCGCGTGCAGCCCGAGCACAAGGTGCGCATCGTCACCGCCTGGGAGGAGCGGGGCAAGGTGACGGCCATGACGGGCGACGGCGTCAACGACGCGCCCTCCATCAAAAAGGCCGACATCGGCGTCGGCATGGGCATCACGGGCACGGACGTGACCAAGAACGTGGCCGATATGGTGCTGGCGGACGACAATTTCGCCACCATCGTCCACGCGGTCGAAGAGGGCCGCCGCATTTACGACAACATCAGAAAGACCATCCAGTTCCTGCTGGCGTCAAACCTGTCCGAGGTGCTGTCCATCTTTGCCGCCACGCTGCTGGGCTTTGTTATTCTAAAGCCCGTGCACCTGCTGTGGATTAACCTGATTACCGACGTCTTTCCCGCGCTGGCGCTGGGCTTTGAGGCGCCCGACCGCGGCATCATGAACCGCCCGCCGCGCGATAAGAACGAGGGCGTGTTCGCGGGTGGCCTCGGCGTCGACGCCCTGTATCAGGGCATACTGGTGGCCGCGCTCACCGTGCTTTCCTACCTGATCGGCCACTATATGGAGTCCGGCGTGTTTGAGCTGGTCAACTCCCGCGACGGCGTTACCATGGCCTTCCTCACGATGAACCTGGCGGAAGTGGTGCACGCCTTCAACATGCGTTCGCAGCGCGGCTCGGTGTTCCAGCTCAAGTCGCACAACCGCTTCCTGTACCTGGCGATGATCCTGTCGCTGGTATTGACGGCCGCGGTGATCTACATCCCCTTCCTCAGCAATGCCTTTGACCTTGCCCACATCAGCTTCAAGGAATACCTGATCGCCCTCGCGCTCGCCTTCTCCATGGTGCCGATCGTGGAATGCGTCAAGTTCTTCCAGAGAAAGTTTTCTAAGAAATAAGCTTTTGTAACACGAAAAAGCCGCCTTGAACGGGCGGCTTTTTCGTGTTCTATACTGTGTTTTACTGCTGATACAGCGCCAGATACTCTTCCAGCGCGAGGTTGTACTGCGCGATCAGGCGGGAGTGCGCCTCGCCCACGTAGCGCACGTGCCAGGGCTCGGCGTCAAAGCCGGTGATGTGCGCCTTGCTGGCGGTATAGCGCAGAATGAAGCCGTACTCAAAGCAATGGTCTTTCAGCCAGACAGCCTGTTTGGTGTTGCCGAAGTAATAACCCGGCACCGTCAGGTCGAAGGCAAGGCCGGTATGGTGCTCGCTGGTGCCCGGCGGGGCCACGCTGCGTTCGGCGGCCTTGCGGGCGCTCTCCTGACTCTTTTGCTCTTCCGTCATCTGGCGCTGAATCTCCTGATCCAGCAGCTCCTGCTGGCGTTCGCGGCTGCGGTAGCCCTCGCTGACCTGCCAGGTTTCAAGGCCATCCTTCCGGGCGGCCTGTATCATGCGGATCAAGGCCTGCACGGCCTCCCGGTTGCCCTGCACCTCCGGGTTCTTGAGCAGCAGCAGCCCTTCCGGCACCAGATTTTTCAGGGACACCAGATCGGGGGCCGCATAATCCGCAGGCAGCGGGGAAGTGCGGCTGACCAGAAGCGGCGCCGCCCCGGCGTCCCTGGGCAGCTGCGGGGCGGGCGTTACCTGTATTTTCTGCGCCGCTTCGCTGAAAATCAGGTTCAGCGTCTGTTCGCCCGCCATGCCGTCCGCCTCCAAACCATGCTGGGTCTGAAAGCGCATCACGGCTTCCGAGGTGCCGTTTCCGTACTGCCCGTCAAGGTCGCTGTCATAAAAGCCAAGGGCCTTCAGCTTCTCCTGCAGCTCCAGCACCTCGGGGCCGATGGAGCCGCTGCGCAGCAGCCTTTCGGTCGGCGCGGCGTAGATCATGGGCGGCGCGGTGGTGGGTTTGGGCGTGATGGCGGCCTCCGCCTGATAGATGCGGTCCAGCCCGCCCGCGTTCATCTGAAAGTAAACGCTGGCGCCGATGATGATGAGCGCGAGGATCAAACCAAGCGTTCCCAGCGGGCTGTGCCGCCTGCCTCTTGCCATGGACTGCCTCCTCCCTGCCTTGCCGCCAGTATAAGGGTCTGCCGCGAAGGCTGTCAACTTGCGCGCCCTTCGCGCAGGGTGATAGAATAGCCGGGTTGAATGGGGGAGAAGCATGAAGAAAGCTGTTATTTTTGATCTGGACGGTACCCTTTTGAACACCCTGCCCGATATCGCCGCCGCCATGAACAAGGCGCTGAGCGAAGCGGGCGCGCCAACCCATCCCGAGGAAGCCTACAAGCTGTTCACGGGCGACGGCGCGAAGAACCTGACCCTGCGCGCTCTGGGAGAGCGCAGGGATTTGTTTGACCGGGTGTACGCCGCCTATGGCGCGGAGTACGCGAAAAACAGCCGGGTGCTGACCAAGCCCTATCCCGGCGTCATGGAGATGCTCAAAGAGCTTGCCCAGAGCGGCCTCAAGCTCTGCGTGCTCAGCAACAAGGATGATTCTGACGTGCAGCAGGTGATCGCGTATTACTTCGGCGACATTCCCTTTGCACGGGTGCAGGGTGTGCGCGAAGGCGGCCCCATCAAGCCGGACGCGCGCTATCCTCTGGAGGTGGCGGAGGCGCTGAACCTTCAGGCTGAGGATTTTTATTACGTCGGCGACACGCGCACCGATATGCGCTGCGCCAAAAACGCGGGCATGGAAAGCATCGCCGTGACCTGGGGCTTTCAGACGAAGGAAATGATTGCGGAGGCTGCGCCCGACCATTGGGCGGATAGTTCGCGGGAGCTAACTTTTATGCTGCTGCGGGGCTGATTCTTGCCTTTTTCCCTCCTGTGCGATATAGTACATTCGTCAAGAAGTGACAGTAGTTCAAGTTCAGGAGGGATTTTATGGCTTACAAGATTGCGGATACCTGCATCAGCTGCGGTGCCTGCGAGGCGGAATGCCCCAGCAACGCCATCAGTGAGGGCGAAGGCCAGTACGTGATCAACGCCGATGCCTGCATCGACTGCGGCGCCTGCGCCGGTGTGTGCCCCGTGGACGCGCCCGCACCCATGTAATTCTGATAGAAGAATTATCACTGCCTGAACAGAACCGCAAGGTTCTGTTTCATTTTTGGCGCAAGCGCTTTAGACAGCCCGCCCGGCCTGTGCTATCATGCATTGCATAGAGGGGATGAGACGGCTTGGAAAGAGTAGAGGATTTGCAGCTGCGCGGGCTTAAAATACTCAGGCGCGACGACCTGCCCGGCTATACCACCGATTCCGTGCTGCTGGCCGATTTTGCGGGTGGCCTGCGCGGAAAAAACGTGTGCGATCTTGGTACCGGCACGGGCATCATCCCCCTGCTGCTTCTGGGCAGAAGGCCGGAGCTGTGCGTGACGGGCATCGAAATCGAGCCGGAACTGGCGGCGCTCGCGCAGCGCAGCGCGGCCCTCAATGGGCTTGAAAGCACCCTGCGCATCGTGCAGGGCGATCTGCGGCAGGTCGACGCGCTGCTGCCGGCGGCTTCCTTTGACGCGGTCATCTGCAACCCGCCCTATCACGCGGACGCGCAGGGCGGCCCGCACAGCCACCAGCGCTTCTGCACAGAGCGGGACGTTGCCAGGGCGGCCGCCCGGTTGCTCAGACCGCGCGGCAGGCTCTACCTTTGCTGCCCGGCGGAGAGGATGTTTGTTTTCTCAAGCGCCCTGCAGCAGGCGGGCATCGAGCCCAAGCGCGCGCGTCTGGTCGCTTCCCTGCCCGGCAGGGCGCCGTATCTGTGCCTGATGGAGGGCGCGCTCGGCGCGAGGGGCGGCTGCAGGGTAGAAACGCCTTTGATTTTGATGGAAGCGCCGGGGAAGCCGGGCAGCGAGTACAAAGCCATTTATCATATGGAGGAAGATTCACAGCCATGATTTTGATACTGGCCGAAAAGCCCAGCGTGGGCCGCGATATCGCGCGGGTGCTGAAGTGCAGCCAGAAGGGCGAGGGCTTTCTGAGGGGAGAGAAATATATCGTCACCTGGGCCTTCGGGCACCTCGTGCGCCTGTCCGACCCGGACGAGCTGGATGAGCGCTACAAAAAATGGCGCGCGGAAGATCTGCCCATCCTGCCGGAGGATATCCCCACCCGCGTGATCACGAAAACCCGCCAGCAGTTCAGCGTCATCAAAAAGCTGATGCAGTCTGAAGAGGTGGATCGCCTCATCTGCGCTACCGACGCGGGGCGCGAGGGGGAGCTGATTTTCGGGCTTATCTACGAGAAAGCGGGCGTAAACAAGCCCGTGGACAGGCTGTGGATCAGCTCCATGACCGACGCCGCCATTAAGGAAGGCTTTGAAAACCTGCGGCCGCGCGAAAAGTATGCGGGGCTGTACCAGAGCGCGCTGTGCCGCGCGCAGGCGGACTGGCTGGTGGGCATGAACGCGAGCCGCGCCTTCACGCTCAGCTACGGCGCGCTGCTCTCGGTCGGGCGGGTGCAGACGCCCACGCTGGCCATTTTGGTGAAGCGCCTGATCGAGATACGCGACTTCAAGCCGGAGGAATATTACACCCTCAGCTGCGATTTTGACGGCTATACCGGCCAGTGGTTCGACCCTTCCGTCAAAGAGGAGCGTCTGGCCGTCCGCATCAAGGATCAGGAGACCGCGCAGGCGCTTGCCAAAAAGCTGCGCGGAAGGATGGGCCGTGTCAGCGATATTACAAAAGAAGATAAGAAGGAGCTGCCGCCCCAGCTGTTCGATCTGACCTCGCTGCAGCGCGAGGCCAACAGGCTGCTGGGCTTCACGGCGGATAAAACCCTCAAGACCGCGCAAAGCCTGTACGAAACCAGAAAGGCCATCACCTACCCGCGCACTGACAGCCGCTACCTGCCGCACGATATGATCGGCAGGGTGTACAAGACCATGGAAAACCTGGCGGAGCCCTACGCCTCGCTGACCGCCGTCATCGAAAAGAAGGAGGGCAAGCTGCCGATGAGCCGCCGACTGTTTGACGATGCCAGGGTGAGCGACCACCATGCCATCATCCCCACGCCGCAGACGACGGCCCCCGATAAGCTATCAGCCGATGAGCGGGCAGTGTTCGACCTGATAGCCCGCCGCTTCATCTCCGCCTTCTGCCCCGCCTATGTGTACGAGGCCACGCGCGTGATCACCGAGGCGGAGGGAGAGCGCTTCAAAACCCTCGGCAAAACCGTGCGCGAGGAGGGATGGAAGAAGGTCTGGGTGCAGGGCAAAGAGAAGGAAGATAAGGAAGAATCCTCCGCGCTGCCCGCGCTCGCTGAGGGCGACGAAAGGACGGTAAAATCGGCCAAAACCAAAAAGGAGACCACCAAGCCGCCGCCCCCGCATACGGATGCCAGCCTCCTGGCTTCCATGGAAAACGCCGGGCGCGAGATTGACGACGAGGCGCTGCGCGAGCAGATGAAGGGCTCCGGCCTCGGCACGCCCGCCACGCGGGCCGGCATCATCGAGCGGCTGATCCAGGTGGGCTACGCGAGGCGCCGGGGCAAGGCGCTGGAGGCGACCGAGAAGGGCGAGAAGCTGATCGCCGTGGCCCCGCCCGAGATCACCTCGCCCGAAACCACCGGCCGCTGGGAGCTGGCGCTGTCTGAAATCGCTGAGCAAAAGCAGGATGTCGTCCGCTTCATGCAGGGCATCCGAAAGCTCAGCACCTTTCTTTGCGATTACGCGCGGGATGAGAAAAAGCCCGTCGCCTTTGAGCGCGAGGTCAAGGGGCGGGGCGGCAAAGTGCGCGCCGCAGCGAATATCCTCAAGGATGTGAAGTGCCCGCTGTGCGGCAAACCCGTGCAGGAGACGGACAAGGCCTTCGGCTGCAGCGCCTGGCGGGAGGGCTGCCGCTTTACGCTGTGGAAGGACGGGCTTTCCCGCGGGGGCGGGCCGAAGCTGACCGTTCCCATTGTGTCAAAACTCCTGTCTGAGGGCAGGGTAGAGGGCAGCACGGGCCTTGTCAGCCTGTCCGGCGAGACGGTTTCGTTTACGAAAAAAGGGGAAGAAACGCCCGCCGTTTCCTACAGTCTGCGCTACGAGAAGAAGAAATAAGCGTCCACAAAATCCTGTATGCAAATTGCATGCGGGTACTGTCTATGGTATACTTTCCGCATACCTGTGAACTTGAAGGAGGCACCTTTTTATGGCAAGGGGAGGACAATTCGGCGGCTTTGGCGGCGGCAACATGCAGCAGTTGATGCGCCAGGCGCAGAAGATGCAGGAGAATCTGGTCAAGGCCCAGGAAGAGCTGGACGCGAAGGAATATGAAGCAGCTTCGGGCGGCGGCATGGTCAGCTGCCGGGTATCGGGCAAGCGCGAGCTGCTCAGCCTCACCATCAAGCCGGAGGCCGTTGACCCCGAGGATGTCGAGATGCTGGAAGACATGGTGATGGCTGCCGTCAACGAGGCGCTGCGCATGGGCGAAGAGAACCGTGAGAAGGTCATGGGCGCTCTGGCTCCGGGCGGGATGGGCGGCCTGCTCTAAATGAACGGCGGTTTAGGGCCGATCGACAACATCGCGGCCGAGCTGGCAAAGCTGCCTTCCATTGGCCGCAAGTCGGCGCAGCGTCTGGCCTATCATATTATTTCGATGCCCCTGCAGAGCGTGCAGGCGCTTTCCGATGCCCTGATCGAAGGGCGCAAAGCCGTGCGCTTCTGCGATGCGTGCGGCAACTACACGGTCGGCGAGCTGTGCGATGTCTGCGCTGATGAGCGCCGCGACCGCTCGCAGATCTGCGTGGTGCGCGACCCGCGCGATGTGGCGGCCATGGAGCGCATGCACGATTACCGGGGGCTGTACCATGTGCTGCACGGCGTACTTTCGCCGATGGACGGGGTCGGCCCTGCCGATATCCGCATCCGCGAGCTGCTGGAGCGCCTGCAGGATGACGCCGTCAAAGAGGTCATCATCGCCACCAACCCTGATATCGAGGGCGAGGCCACGGCGGCCTATCTGGCGCGGCTGATCAAGCCCCTCCAGGTGCGCGTCACCCGCATCGCCCACGGTGTGCCCGTGGGCAGCGACCTTGAGTACGCGGATGAGGTCACCCTGTCCAAGGCCATGGAGGGGAGGCGCGAGCTGTAATGCTGTACTTCTATTACGGCGTGATGGGCTCCAGCAAAACGGCCCAGCTCTTGATGCAGCGCTACAATTATCAGCAGCTCGGCCTCAAGGTGGCGCTGGTCAAGCCCGCGGTCGATACCCGGGCGGGGGCCAAGGTGGTCTTCTCGCGCGTGGGCCTCAAGGCGGACGCAGAGCTGGTGGTCGGCCCCGGCCACAGCATCCACGAGCAGCTGCTCTGGCTGGCCGCGCAAAACGCCCATAACGATTATCAGTATGTGTTCATCGACGAGGCTCAGTTTCTGACCGAGGAGCAGGTGGAAGAGCTGGCGGAGATGTCGGACAGGCTGGATATCTTCTGCTACGGCCTCAAGACCGATTTCCGCGGGCAGTTTTTCCCCGGCTCCGCGGCGCTGCTGCGCCTGGCCGAGGTAATTGAAGAGGTGCCGGGCGGCCTGTGCTGGTGCGGCAAGAAGGCCACCATGAATACCCGCGTGGATCAGCAGGGACGTGTCATCAAGGAGGGTGAGCAGGTGCTGATCGACAACCAGACCGCCATCCGCTACATCGGTCTGTGCTACGAGCACTGGCGCAAGGGCATCAGCCATGGCTGATGTTGGGGCGCAGCTCATCCTCTTTCCGGCGGCGGCAGGGCTTGTCATCATTCTCCTGCTGGCGCTTATTTTGTTGCGCCAGACGAGAATGGAGCGTCAGACGCTTGCCCAGACGGAGCGGCTGTTTCAGCGGGAGCAGCAGGAGCGGCAGCAGCAAAGCGCGCAGAACCTGATGTATGTACAGGGCATGCTGCACGATCAGGCGCAGGGCACGGCCGCCCGCGTGGACGCGCTGGGCGCGCGGCTGGACCAGATGGCCCAGGTGCAGGAGGAGCGGCTGCGCGGCCTGACCCATGTGATGGACGAGCGCCTGACGGCCAACGATGAAAAGGTGGAGCGCATGCGCGACACCCTGTACCGCGGCGTGCTCAACATGCAGCGGGAGAACGCGCAGAAGCTCGATGAAATGCGCAAAACCGTGGATGAGAACCTGCATACCACGCTCAACAGGCGGCTGGGCGAGAGCTTTCAGCAGGTCAGCGAGCGGCTGGAGCAGGTCTACCTCGGCCTTGGCGAGATGAAAACGCTGGCAAACGGCGTGGGCGATCTCAAGCGCGTGCTGTCCAACGTGAAGACCCGAGGCAGCTGGGGCGAGGTACAGCTGGGCGCGCTGCTAAAGGACATGCTGGTCAATGGCCAGTTTGAGGCGAATGTTGCCGTTCGCCCCGGCAGCCAGGAGCGGGTGGAGTACGCCATCCTGCTGCCCGGTCGCGAGGGCGACAGGCCGGTCTATCTGGCGGTGGACGCCAAATTCCCCATGGAAGCCTACGAGCGGCTGCAGCTTGCGCAGGACGCGGGGGAGCGGGCCGCGCTCGAGCAGGCGCAAAGCGCTCTGGCGCAGGCCATCCGCGTGGAGGGGGCGCGCATCGCCTCCAAGTATATCGCCCCGCCCCATACGGTGGATTTTGCCCTGATGTACCTGCCCAATGAAGGGCTGTACGCGCAGGCGCTGCAAATCCCGGGCCTCGCGGAAGAGCTGCAGCGCAAATACCGCGTGGTGCCGGCGGGGCCGGTCACGCTGACCGCGCTGCTCAACTCGCTGCAGATGGGCTTCCGCACGCTGGCCATCGAGAAGCATTCGGCGGAGGTCTGGCGCCTGCTCAGCATCGTCAAGGAAGAGTTCGGCCGTTTCGGCGATATCCTCGACAAGACGCAGCAGCGCCTGCGGCAGGCCAGCGAGAGCATCGAGGACGCGACGCGCAAGAGCCGCACCATCGAGCACAGGCTCAAAAACGTGCAGAGCCTCGAGCCTTCGGACAGGGCGGCGCTGCACGGCGAACAGGAAGAATAATAAGGAGGGATCATCATGGCGAAATTTCGTTTTGTGCACAACAACATCAACGTGGTCAACCTGGAGGCTTCCCTTGCCTTCTACCAGAAGGCGCTGGGCCTTGTGGAGCTGCGCCGCAGCGAAAAGGAAAAGTTCACCATCGTCTTTCTGGGCGACGGGCAGGGCAGCCATCAGCTGGAGCTGACCTGGCTGAAAGACTGGCCAAAGGAGAAGTACGACCTGGGCGACAACGAGTTCCATCTGGCCTTTGAAACCGACGATTACGAGGCCGCCCACGCCCTGCACCAGCAGATGGGCTGCATCTGCTACGAGAATACGGCCATGGGCCTGTATTTCATCGCAGACCCGGACGGCTACTGGCTTGAGATCATTCCAAAAAGATAAAACAAGGCTGTCAAAAGGGATGCCGTTGCGGGCATCCCTTTTGCTACGCGGCTGCTTATTTCAGTACCTGTCCATCTTGCTGAAGTTTTTGTACTGCCGCAGGCTGAACTGGAGCGCTTCATTCCGGTAGCTGTCGCGCAGTATGCGCCAGCCCGGCAGGGTTCTGGGGTGGGCGAAGCGCATCTGGTAGCTGTAGGCGATCAGCTGCTCAAACAGCGTGTCCCGGCAGGGAATCGTTTCGCGCAGCTGCGCGATAAAACCGGCGGGCAGGGTGAGCGGCGCGGCATAGTTGACCGAGTACAGCAGGTATTCGCGGTCGATCTGATAGACCTCGTGTCTTTCCGCCTTGTCTTTGGCGATGAGATCGGCCAGCCCATGCTCCAGCCCGGGAAGGCCGCTGTCCAGAAAAGGCGCGGCGATGCCGATAAACTGAAAGCGCCGGTCGCCCCTCGCCAGCCGGAAGATTTCTTCTTTGCTCAGCGTCGCGCTGAACAGGCTGCTCTCATTCCCTTCGAGGATGTCGCTGCTCACCTGCGCGCCCGGCAGCAGGGTGTTCACCAGTGCGAGCGTCTGCCCATACAGCGCTTCGCCCAGCCTCGCCCGGACGGGGAAGAAGGCATCGGTTTCTTCTTTCGTGTAGGAGAAGAGCGCGGGCGCCAGCCTGCCGGCAAGGCCGTTGGGGTTGGTAAAGGCGAAAATCAGGTCTTCATACCGCTCGCGCAGCTCCTTTTCCACCGGCTGCCCGGCCAGCTCCGCTTCGCGCACCGCGCTGTAGATGTAGCAAAGCCTTTTCGCGTCCGGCAGCTCGCGCTGGAAGGCCGGGGTTCTGAAATAGGCGTTGAGGCTTTCTTCATCCCCGAAAATCTCGGGATGGCGTTTGACCGTTTCGCTGTAGCCGCTGCCTTCGGCGACAGCGAGCGCGCTATGGTAGAGGCTGGCGTCCTGTGGCACAAAATCGGCTTTTCTCAGCCGGACCTGAAAGGGCCTTTCATAGGAGGAGAAATACCTTTCGATGGCGCGCGCCAGCAGGGCGTGCACCTGGCCGCGGTCGTAACCGAGGTCAAACAGCTCCCGGTACAGTTCGAGCAGGTTCCTGCCGTCCTCCCGGATGCCTTCCATCAGCCGCGCGTCGTAAAACAGAAAGGCCGCGCGCACCTTCTGCCCGGCGGGCAGGGCGAGCAGCTCGTCATACAGGCGCTTTTCGATGCCGGGCAGGGCCGCATTCTCCCGCGGGGGATAGCGCCTGTAAAAGGCCGCGTCGTCATAGCTTCTTGAGATCACGTCCGCCTGCTCCCTGCCGGGGAAGGCGAGTACGCGCAGCGCCAGCTGCCCTTCCCGAAGGACGAGCAGGCAAAGTACGATTGCCAATCCGCTCAGCAGCGCCGTGCGCACGGAGCGCGAGGCGCGGAAATGCCGCTCCAGCCGGAAAGTGATTTCGCCCCAGATTTCGCGCCTGTTTTCCATCCGGTCAAGCAGCGCGCTGAAAGCCGCGGCGTCCGTATCATCAAGCGCCTGATCGGCTGCCTCGAGCGCCGCTTTCAGCTGCACGCCGTCCAGTTTCAGCGCCTGCCCCGCTGCTTCGGGGGCAAGGCCGCAGACGCGGCACAGCGCCCAGGCGGCGCGCTGCTGCTTTTGTAGGCCGCTAAGGCGGCTCAGCGGCGCTTCCGGCTGCTGCTCCCCCTTCCGCCGCGGGGGCTTCGCTTTTTGATAGACGCGCGACAGCAGGTTTTCAGCCTCAGGCGCTTTGCGCGCCGCGCGCCTGCCCAGATGCACAAAGGCGTCTCGGCTGATTTCATAGGCGGCCTTCGCGTCCTGCATCAGCGCGAAGCCGAGCGCGAGGGCTGCCCGGCGGCTCCTTAGATACAGCGGCTCTGTCAGCGCTGTTGCTCTTTTTAAGCGGTCACTCATGTGCCGTCCCTTTCCTCATGGGTTTGCCGTGACAAACGGAATCCTCTTATGCTATTATCATACCATAAAGCGAAAGGGAAACAATGATGCGCTTCAAAGATCTGGGCGATTACAGGCCCGACGAAAACAACGCGGGCCGCTATCGCTACGAGGGTGCTTATTACACGCCCTCCTTATCGGGGAAGGCGCTGCGCCTGCATAAGTGGAAGCTGATGCTCTTAAGCCTCGCGCCGCTTTTGAGTATCTACCTGATGGGCCGCCTCAACACGGCCGGGTTCCGGCAGCTGTACGTCCTGCTGCCCTTTCTTGCCCTGATGTTTTTCAGCGGACGCGCGGCCATCGGCGCCTTCTCCATGCTGCTGTGGAAGGAGAGGATGACACAGCGCGAATATCAGCAGAGCTTTTCGATGATGCAGTCCGGCTTCAGAGCCGCCCCTTTTGCATCAGGGGCGATGCTGATTGCCATTTTGCTCTTCTTTTTCTTCGGTGGAAAGTCGAGTGAAGAGTGGCCGCAGTTTCCTCTGGCCGCCGCGCTGGCGGGGCTTGATTTCGCGGCCCTGCGCCTTTGTGAAAAGCTTGGCGTTGTCAGGCGGGAGCAGGCCTCCGGCAGGGAGGGGTCAGACGCTTTGTGACCAGATGAGACATGGTTTTTCGATTGACAGTGATTAATTCAGAATGTATACTGATTCTACATAATGCAGGTTGGATAAAACGCCCATTCATACTCCCCTGCAAAATTCAAAAAGGAGGATCCCTATGAAACTGCGCAAGACCATGGTTGCCTTGGTGTTGGCGGTCGCCATGCTGGCTTCCTTCGTTCCGGCCATGGCCGAGACGATGGATAAGCCCCTGGTGGTTGCCTACAGCCCCTTCAGTCAGAAGTTCAGTCCTTTCTTCGCCGATACCGGATATGATATGGACGTATCGGACATGACCCAGATTAAGCTGATGACGACTGACCGCAGCGGCGGCATTGTGTACAATGCCATCGAAGGCGAAACCATTCCCTACAACGGCAA
The DNA here is from genome assembly GCA_964481445.1 of uncultured Christensenella sp. GTDB lineage: Bacteria > Bacillota > Clostridia > Christensenellales > Aristaeellaceae > UBA1038. The sequence goes on from CAYZTQ010000011.1 coordinate 14,084, forward strand.
AGACTATGTCTACAAGGGAGCGGCCGACCTGAAAGTCAATTTTGACAAAGAGGCCAACGTCACCACCTACACCGCGAAAATCAGGGACGACCTGAAGTTCTCCGACGGCGAGCCCGTGACCGCGGATGACATCATCTTTACCTATTATGTCTATCTCGATCCCAGCTATACCGGCTCCACCAGCCTGAAGAGCTATAAGATTCTGGGCCTCAACGACTACCTGACCCAGACCACCAGCAACGTGTACGACAAGTACGCCGCGATGGCCGATGCTCTGTATGAAGCGGGCGCCGATCATGTCTGGGCGGAAGGCGATGCCTGGAGCAAGGAACAGCAGGAAGCCTTCTGGGCCGGCGTCAAGTCCAACTGGATGGCTGACATTCAGGGCATTGTTGACACCGTGAACGGCAAGTACGCTGCGCACGTGCCCGATACCATCGGCTTCACCGCGGAAGAGATCGCCGCCGATGAAGGCCTCAAAATGGCCGGCGGTATCGCCCTGTGGGGCTTCGGCGAGGTAAAGGACAAGGTGCTGACCACCAGCGCCGATAAGACCTTCGACCTTTCCAAGGGCGAGTTCCCGACCCTTGATGATTACTACGAGGCGGTCGCCGCCAAGTACGCCACCGTGAAGGATTATGACGCTGCCGGCGAATCCGCCACCGGCGCCAATGTCTTTGGCCAGTCCAAGGACGCCTTCATCGCCGAATGGGGCCCCAAGGATGAGGCCATGGGCGGCGCAGGCGTTCCCAACATCGCCGGCATCAGGAAGATTGACGACTATACCGTCGAAGTGAAGACCGAGGGTTATGAGGCCCCCGCCGTCTACTCCATCCTCGGCATCGACATCACCCCCCTGCACTACTATGGCGACAAGGCGCAGTACGACTACGAGAACAACAAGTTCGGTCACCCCTTCGGCGACCTGTCCATCGCGTCCTCCAAGTCCGACAAGCCCCTGGGCGCCGGCGCCTATGTGTTTGACAAGTACGAGAACCGCGTTGTGTACTTCACGGCCAACCCCAACTACTACAAGGGCGAGCCGAAGACCAAGTACATCCAGTTCAAGGAAACCAACGCTTCCGAAGTGGCCAGCGGCGTCAGCACCGGCGTTGTCGACGCGGGCGAGCTCTCCGGCTCCAAGGCCAACTTTGAGACCGTTGCCCAGCTCAACAGCAACGGCGAAATCACCGGCGACGTCATCACCACCTCCAAGGTCGATAACCTCGGCTACGGCTACATCGGCATGAACGCCGATACCGTCAAGGTCGGCGACGATCCCGCCTCCGAAGAGTCCAAGAACCTGCGCAAGGGCCTGGCCACCGTGCTGGCCGTCTACCGCGGTGTGACCTATGACAGCTACTACGGCGAGGCCGCTTCCGTCATCAACTACCCGATCTCCAATACCTCCTGGGCCGCCCCGCAGCCGACCGACCCCGACTACAAGGTCGCGTTCTCTGTGGATGTGGAAGGCAAGGACATCTATACCTCCGACATGACCGAGGAGCAGAAGTACGAAGCGGCGCTGAACGCCGCCAAGGGCTATCTGGTCGCGGCCGGCTATACCCTGGATGAGGCCACCGGCAAGTTCACCGCCGCCCCCGAAGGCGCCAAGCTGAGCTACGAAGTGATCATCCCCGGCGACGGCAAGGGCGATCACCCCTCCTTCGGCCTGCTGACCCTGGCCAAGGCCGCGTTTGAGAAGATCGGCATCACGCTGAACATCAACGACCCCGCCGATTCCAACATCCTCTGGAACGCGCTGGACGGCGGCACGCAGGAGCTGTGGACGGCTGCCTGGGGCGCCACCATCGATCCTGACATGTATCAGATCTACAACTCCGGCAACATTGTGGGCAAGGGCGGTACCGACTCCAACCACTACCACATTGCGGATCCCAGGCTCGACGCCCTGATTGACGATGCCCGTCAGTCTGACGATCAGGCTTACCGCAAGGCTGTGTACAAGGAAGCGCTGGACCTGATTGTTGACTGGGCATGCGAAATCCCCGCCTATCAGCGTCAGAACTCCATCATCTTCAGCACGCAGCGTATCAAGATGGATACCATTACCCCCGACATCACCACCTTCTGGGGCTGGATGAACGACATCGAGCTCATCGAAATGAACTAATGAATATCTGGTGAAACCGGGTTGGGTCGGTGAAAGCCGGCCCAACCCGGGTATTTTGCTGGAGAAGAGGAATTGCATGTCTAAGTTTGTCATCCGCAGGGTCTTCTTAGGCACCATCATCGTGTTTTTTGGTGCCTTTCTGGTCTACGCGGTCATCAGAGGCCTCCCCTCAAGTTATGTAGAAACCATCGCCCGTCAGCGTGCCACCATGCCCAACAGCAAAAGCTATACCGAATGGCTGGTGGAGCTTAACCGGCTTTTCCGACTGGATACGGACGTCTTCACAGGGTACTGGGGATGGCTGACCGATGCCGTTCGCGGCAACTTTGGCGATTCCTGGCTGTACAACGTGCCGGTTGTCAGCAAGTACCAGGATGTCATCTGGTATTCCGTGGCGCTGAATATCGTCACCTTCGTGCTGCAAATGGTGATTGCCATTCCGCTTGGCATCATCGCTGCCCGCAGGCAGTATTCCCGTACCGACTACTTCATCACCTTCTTCGCCCTGATGGGTATTTCGCTGCCCTCCTTCTTTCTGTCCACGCTGCTGAAGTACATTTTCTCCATCAACCTCGGCTGGTTCGATCTGTACGGCATCGTCGGCAGAAACCATGAGCTGCTGAACACCTGGGGTAAAATCCTCGACATGACCCATCACATGGTGCTGCCCGTCATCACGCTGACCATGCTCAGCGTCGGCGGCATGATGCGCTTTACCCGCACCAACATGCTGGAGGTGCTCAACGCCGACTACATCCGCACGGCGCGCGCCAAGGGTCTGTCCGAAAGAGTTGTCATCAACAAGCACGCGTTCCGCAATACGCTGATTCCGCTTGTCAGTTATATGAGCTATCTTCTGCCCGGCATGTTCGCCGGGGCCATGATTACCGAGACGCTCTACCAGATCCCCGGCATCGGCTATATTTCCTTTAACGCTATGATGGCCGGCGATATTCCCTTTACCATGTTCTATTCCGTGTTTATGATCCTGCTCACCCAGGTTTCACTCTTGATCGCTGATGTCATGTACGCTGTGGTTGACCCGCGCGTGCGGATTAACTAAGGAGGCAAGAAAATGAGCGACAACCGTCAGGAAAACAAGGGGATCGGGCAGGAGCAGCTGGAGCGCGCCAGCAGGACGCAGGCGACCGGCGAGGGCACGCTGGCGGACGAGAAGCGCGTCAAGGTGCTTTCGCCCGGCATGATGGTGTTCAAGCGGTTCATCCGCAACCGCCTTGCCATCACGGGCTTTATCATTCTGGTGGTCATGTTCCTGTTTTCTTTTGTGGGCGGCCTTTTGACCCCCTACCGACAGGATCAGACCTTTTTTACCACCGAGCTGATGCCCAAGGAGTACGCGGGCGCGACCCGCAACAGCGAGCTGCGCTACGCCGTGGCCGAAGGGCAGACGTTTGGGCGCAGCGCCTATGCCCGCATGATCCTCGCCATCAATGAGGGCAAGGAGACCTTCAGCGCCGGCAATCAGAATTTCTCTCTGGTCAAACTGGGTGAGAACCAGTATCTGGTCAGGGAAATCAAGAGCATCGCCAGCGTCGCCACGATGAAGAACCTGTTTGCCTACACGCCGGCCAAGGGCGTCGTGCTGGAAGACGATGTCAGGCAGGCTTTCGAGACGGCTTTTAAGGCAAACGAAAACAGCTTCACGGTGGGGGAGAGCGAGTACCAGATCGTCCGCAGCAAGCGCGAGGCCGTTATCGGCCAGTCCGAGGATGTGGCGGTCAGCTCCATGCACATCTTTGACGCCGCCCGGCCTGAGGATACTGCGCTGGTGGACAGCTTCGCTTTCCGCCTGGCGGCGGAAAAAGCGGTCGCGGAAGGCACGCGTGATTTTACGGTAGACGGCGTTCAGTACCGCTTTGGCGACGAGGAGGGCGGCGCGCTGATCTACCGCGTGAACGGAGGGACGGAAGAGCTGTTCGCCTCTGTTTCCGCATTCATCGTCAACCCCATCATGCCGGACGTCTTTCTCAGCCTTGACTTCAAGGCGGCGGCCGTGGCCGCCATCGAGGAAGGCCAGCGCAGGTTTACCTTCAATGACGTGGAGTATACCATCACGCTGGTGCACCAGAACTACAACATCAAAAACAGGGCGGAGACCTACGTCTACGACATGTACCGCAGGCCGGACAGCACGCACTGGCTGGGCACCGATCACAACGGCATGGATACGCTGACCCGCCTGATGTACGGCGGCCGCGTTTCCCTGATGGTCGGCTTTATCGTGGTGCTGCTGGAGACCTTGATCGGCGTCATGTTCGGCGGCATTTCCGGCTATTACGGCGGCTGGGTCGATACGCTGATGATGCGCTTTATCGACCTGTTCAACAGCATCCCGCAGTGGCCGATCCTGATCATCATGGGCTCTGTGATGGACGCGCTGGAAATCGAGCCCTATGTGCGCCTGTTCCTGATGATGTTTATATTGGGTCTCCTGGGCTGGACGGGCATCGCCCGCGTGGTGCGCGGCCAGATTCTGGCCCTGCGCGAGCAGGATTTCATGGTCGCCACCGAGGCGAGCGGCATCCGCGTATCGCGCCGCATCAGCCGGCACCTGGTGCCCAACGTCATGCCCCTTTTGATCGTGCAGGCCACAATGAGCCTGGGCGGCGTCATCCTGCTGGAGGCTACGCTATCCTTCCTCGGCCTTGGCATCAAGCACCCGCTGGCCAGCTGGGGCAGCATCATCAACGCCGCCAGCCACCCCTATGTGATGACGAACTATCCGTTTATCTGGCTGCCCGCTGGGCTGCTGATTCTGTTGACCGTGCTTGGTTTCAACTTCGTCGGCGATGGTTTGCGCGACGCGTTTGACCCCAAGATGAAGAGGTAAGGCAAGAAATGACGAAGAACGCAAACGGCAAGACGGGCAAGCAGCCCAATTATCTGTCGGCGAGAGAATCGCGCCGCATCAGCCGCGAGAACCGCCGCATCACCAACGCGATTGAGAAAAAGCGCAACCGCAAAAATGTACCCGAATCCGAGTACCTGACCACCATGCACGACCCCAACAACGTGGTCGAGTTTGACAACCTGAAGACCTATTTCTTTACCGACATCGGCGTGGTCAAGGCCGTTGACGGCGTAAGCTTCAATGTGCCGCGCGGCAAGACCGTCGGCGTGGTCGGCGAGTCCGGCTGCGGCAAGTCGGTCACCAGCCTGTCTTTGATGCAGCTGGTGCAGCGCCCGCAGGGCCAGATTATGGGCGGCGAGATCCGCCTCAATCTGGGCGACAAGGCCATCGACGTGGCCAAGACTCCGTCCGAGGCCATGGAAAGGGTGCGCGGCAACGCCGTCTCCATGATTTTCCAGGAGCCCATGACCAGCCTGAACCCTGTGTTCCGCATCGGCCAGCAGATTGACGAGGTGCTCAGCCTGCACAATCCGGGCATGACAAAGGAGCAGATGAAGGCCCGCAGCATCGAGATCCTCGACACGGTCGGTATCGCCAACGCGGAGGGCGTGTACGACATGTTCCCGCACGAACTGTCGGGCGGCATGCGCCAGCGCGTCATGATCGCCATGGCGCTGGTGTGCAACCCCAGCCTGATCATCGCGGATGAGCCCACCACGGCGCTGGATGTGACGATTCAGGCCCAGATCCTTGACCTGCTGCGCAACCTGAAGGACAAGATCAATTCTTCCATCATGCTCATCACGCACGATCTGGGCGTTATCGCCGAGATGGCGGACTATGTGGTGGTCATGTACTCCGGCCGCATTGTGGAGCAGGGCACGGCGCAGGAAGTCTTCCTGCACCCTTCGCACCCCTACACCATCGGCCTGATGGCCTCCAAGCCCGTGGTCAACCGTGATGTGGAGCGCCTGTACAGCATCCCCGGCTCGGTGCCCAACCCCATCGATATGCCCAACTACTGCTACTTTAAAGACCGCTGCAGCCGCGCCTTTGAGGCCTGCGAGGGTGCCTATCCCGAGCAGCGCTTCATCACACCCACCCACAGCGCCGCCTGCTACCTGTACGAGGATAAAAACAATGCAAAATAAGGCAGCGGCGCCAGCCGCCACGACAAACAATACCCCGGCTCAGCAGGAGAACCTTCTGGAAGTCAGGCACCTGCGCAAGCACTTCCCCATCAAGGCCGGCCTCTTCGGCCGGGTGGTCGGCGCAGTCAAAGCGGTGGATGATGTTTCCTTCACCATCAAGCGCGGCACCACCATGGGGCTGGTGGGCGAGTCCGGCTGCGGCAAGACCACGGTCGGCAAAACCCTGCTGCGGCTCAACGACAAGACGGAGGGCGAAGTCTACTTCGAGGGACAGGAGATTTTCTCGCTCGATCATGAGGCGCTGCGCAAGCTGCGCCCGAAGATTCAGATCATCTTCCAGGATCCCTACTCCAGCCTGTCGCCCCGCATGCCGGTCGGCGAAATCATCGGCGAAGCGGTGCGCGAGCACGGCATTGTGCCCGAGTCCGAGCACGACGCCTATGTGACCCGCATCATGCAGTCCTGCGGCCTGCAACCCTATCATAAGGACCGCTACCCGCACGAGTTTTCGGGCGGCCAGCGCCAGCGCATCTGCATCGCGCGCGCTCTGGCGCTCAACCCCTCCTTCATCGTGTGCGACGAGCCGGTTTCCGCGCTGGATGTGTCCATTCAGGCGCAGATCATCAATCTGTTGGACGACCTGCAGAAGGAGTTTGGCCTGGCCTACCTCTTCATCTCGCACGATCTGTCGGTGGTGGAGCATATCTCCGACACTGTCGGTGTGATGTATCTCGGCTCGATGGTCGAGTATGCCGAGAAAAAGGAAATCTTCAAAAACCCGCTGCACCCCTACACCAAGGCGCTGTTCAGCGCCATCCCGGTGCCGGATCCGACCGTGAAGATGGACCGCATCATTCTGGAGGGCAGCATTCCTTCTCCCGCCAACCCGCCCACGGGCTGCAAGTTCCATACCCGCTGCCCGCAGGCCATGGAGCGCTGCAAGACCATCGCCCCCAGGCAGATTGATATCGACGGGCATCAGGTCAGCTGCCACCTTTACTATGAGGACGAACGTGCCAAGGGCTGATAAAAAACAGTATGCCGATGATGACGGCCACGTCATCGCGAACATGAACGTCGAAGGGATGCCGTGGTACTCGGAAGGCAAACCCTTCACGGCAGAGGGCGGCGGCAGCTCGCTGGACAGGCGGCAGACTCGCTACGCCATCTGGGGCGCGCTCAAGGCTTCCCTTCTGGTCGGCCTTGTGTTGTCGCTCGGGCTTGTCGCCCTTGTTCTGATTACCCTGAAGTTTTGGGTCAGATAAATGTTTGAGAAACTCAGAGAGAAAAACGTGCAGCGGCATCTGGTTCCCTGCCCGCACTGCCAAAAGGATGTGCTCGACCACATGACGGCCTGCCCCTTCTGCAAAGGGGAGCTGGAGCCGCAGGTCGCGCGGGGCGCGGACCCGGAAACCATCAGAAAGACGAGAAAGACCCTCAGCATCATCGGCTTTGCCATCGCCGCCTTGCTGCTGATCCTGCGCTTTCTCAGATAAAATTGCCTCTCCGCGGCTCTTAAAAAGGGCCGAAGCCTTGAAGTAAACCACCTTCCCCGGGCGGAGCGGGGCGCTCCGAGCTTGCCAGGCAGCCTGCTGCCTGGCAAGAACATTATGCGGGCGGCGCGCTGCCTGCTTTTACGCCTTTGACGAGTATGGTAGAATAAACAGGAAGTCTGGTCATCAAGCCTATGCAGGCGGAAAAGGGGTTGATGCGGGTGGAACAATATCGTTATCGCTGTCTGAACATTCAGTCAGGGCAGCAGGGCCCCCTCCCTTCGCAGTGGGAAAAGGCGCCGAAGGCAGCGCTCTGCGACGTGGTGACGGGCGGAAGCCCGCGCTTTCCCACTGTTTTTCAGTGGCTGAGGGATGATGGGCAGGGCATGCTCTACCTTCGCTTTGAAGGAAAGGCGCAGGGGCGTCATTCCACCTTCAGGCTGCACGATGAGCCGCTGTGGAAACAGGATGTGTTCGAGCTGTTTTTATGCGACGAGGGCAGGCTGGACGCCTACCGCGAGCTGGAATCCAGCCCCTGGGACCTGCGCTTTGACGGCCGCATCAGCTACGACAAACAGGGGAACCGCAGCCTCGATATGAGCTGGGACGCGGAGGGCTGGGTAAGCGAGACCAGCTTTGACAAGGAAAGCGGCCTGCTGGTCTCTGCCTGGAAGCTGCCCTACGCGGCGCTGGCTGCCGCGCCGAGGGAAGGGGGCTTCTGGCGCTTCGGCGTATTCCGCGTGGCGGGGGAGGAGCTGCAGGCCTGGCAGATGACCGGCGAAGCGAACTTCCATGTGCCCGAGCGCTTCGGCTGGCTGGATTTTCAGTGAGCCTGACGCTTGAAAAGAGCCTGCGCCGCCTGACGGAGGAACTGCGCATGCTCAGCGGCCTTTCGGTCAGCTTCGGTACGGCGAAGGAAAGCCGCACCATCCGTTTTGGCCTTGCGCAGGAGGCGGTGCTGAGAGAAGGCCGCTTTGTGCCTGAGCCCAGGCCCATCACCGAGAGCAGCCTCTTTGACCTCGCCTCGCTGACCAAGCTGTTCACGGCCGTGTGCATGCTGCAGCTGATCGAGCGGGGGAAGCTGGGCTTTGACGACAGCGTCGGCGGTCTTGACCCGCGTTTTTCCTGCCTGAAGAAGATCAGCGTCTACGAGCTGCTCACCTATCAGGTGCCGCTGCGCAGCCCCGAGCGGGTGGACGCGCAGCCGGACGGCGACGCCGCGGAAAGGCAGATTTTCGCCTGCGCGCCGGCCCCCGGACCGGAGCCTGAGAAGCTCTATTCGGATATGAACGCCCTGATTTGCCGGTATCTGGTGGAAAGCGTGAGCGGGCTTTCGTTTGAAGCGTATCTGAGCAAATACATTTTCAGCCCGCTCGGATTGCGAAATACCTTTGCGAAGGTGCCGGAAGACAGACTGAAAGACTGCCTCAACTACAACTACGAGCACCGGGTGGTAAACGGCCGCTGGCTGTTGTCCGAGCAGGTGACGCCCGGCCTGCCGCACGACCCGAAGGCGCGCCTGCTTCTTAAAACGGGCAAGGGCCTCGGCGGGCACGCAGGGCTCTTTTCCACGGCGGAGGACATGGTGCGCTTCGCCCAGGGTCTGCTTGAAGGGGCGATCCTCAGCCGGGAAACGCTGCTTGAAATCGGCAAAAACCGAACCGGCACAACGGCAGGCCGCTACCGGCAGTACCTTGGCTACCTGTGCTTTGCAAAAAGCGCGGTGAGGCGGTTCAGCGAGGTGCCGCCATGGATGGGGGAAAGGGCTTTCGGCCTTTCCGGCTACACCGGCAACCATCTGGCCATTGACCCGGAGCTGGGGGCCTTCGACCTGCTGCTGGGCAACCGCTGCCATATGCGCGTCAGCGTGATCGAACCGCCTGAGGCGGCGGAGGCCTTCGGCCTGTCGGAGGAGGGGGCTGGACTGATCAGGTGGCCCGACGGTCGCCTTGTCCATTCCAGTTTCCGCTATGTGTATCAAAAGGACAATCTGATTCACCTGCCCGCGTATGAGGGGATGCGCGCGCTTGGCTGGATTGGGCTTTAATTTAGAGGAGGAAATGAAAGCATGAATTATGTACCCTTTGGCAACCTGGGCTTTGATGTAAGCCGCCTGGGCTTTGGCATGATGCGCCTGCCCACTAAGACGGTGGAGGAAGGCAAGACGGTCATCGACCGGGAGGAGGCCATCCGCATGGTGCGCTACGCCATCGATCACGGCCTCAGCTATGTGGATACCGCCTACCCCTACCATGGCGGCGAGAGCGAAATCGTAACCGGCCTTGCGCTCAAAGACGGTTACCGTGAGCGCGTCACCCTGACCACCAAGCTTCCCCAGTGGCTGGTCAACGAGAGCGCGGATATGGACAGGTATCTGGACGAGCAGCTCAAGAAGCTGGATCTGCCCTATGTTGATTTCTATCTGCTGCACGCCCTCAACAAGGACGCCTTCCACAAGCTGCAGCGGCTTGATTACAAGAGCTTCATCAAGCGCGCCAAGGCGGACGGCCGCATCAAACACATCGGCTTCTCCTTCCACGATGAGCACGAGGTATTCCGTGAAATCGTGGATGATTATGACGGCTGGGAGCTGGCTCAGATCCAGCTGAACTATCTGGATGACGAGTATCAGGCAGGCGAAGCCGGCATGCGCTACGCGGGCGAGCGCGGCATCAACATCGTGGTGATGGAGCCGCTGCGCGGCGGCGCGATCGCCAACCCGCCCCAGAGTGTGCGCGACATGATGGAAAAGAACGAGCGCCATTATTCCCCGGTGGAGTGGGCCTTCCGCTACGCGGGCGATTTCAAGGAGGTCAAGACCATCCTGAGCGGCATGACCACCATGCAGCAGGTCAAGGACAATCTGGATATCTTCAGCCGCGTCGCCGTCGGCAGCCTGACTGAAAAGGACAGGGCCTTTGTGAAGGAGCTGAAAAAAGCCTACCTTGAGCGCATCGCCATCGGCTGCACCAAGTGCGAGTACTGCCAGCCCTGCCCGCAGGGCGTGCTGATCCCCCGCATCTTCGCCGCCGTCAACGACGCCTATATGTTTGAAGACGATAAGCGCTTTGACAACGCCTACCGCCAGATCATCAAGGAGGAAGGCGACGCCGCGCGCTGCGTGGCCTGCGGCCAGTGCGAGTCGGTCTGCCCGCAGCACCTGCCCATCATCGAACTGCTTGAGAAAGCCGCCGCGAGAGCCTGAAGATGCACCTCTACGGCATCCTGATCGCCCTGTCCCTGGCCCTGGCCGCCTTTCTTTGCACCCGCGAGGAAAGGCGCCTGGGCCTTCCCAGGGATACGGGGCTTGATATCGTTCTGTACGCCCTGCCGCCCGCCATCGTGGCGGCAAGGCTGTACTATGTCGCCTTCACCTGGGAGTATTTCAGCGCCCACCCGGAGCGTATCATCCGCGTCTGGGAGGGCGGGCTTGCCATCTACGGCGCCGTCATCGGCGGCGCCGCCGGCCTGCTTTTCCTTGCAAAAAGGCGCGGACTTCCCTTTTTGCAGCTGGCGGATGTAGTTGCCCCCAGCCTGCTTCTGGGGCAGGCGATCGGCCGCTGGGGCAACTTTTTCAACGGCGAGGCCTTCGGCTATGCCGTTGACAACCCTGCTTTTCAGTTTTTCCCCTTCGCCGTGCAGGTGCAGGGCGGCTGGCATCTGGCCACCTTTTTCTACGAGTCGCTGTGGAACGCGCTCGGCTTCCTGTTTTTGTACCTGAACCGTGTCCGCTTTGAAAAAGGCCGGCATGGCCATGTGTTTTTCTGGTACCTTGTCTGGTACGGGCTGGGGCGCCTTCTCATTGAGGGACTGCGCACCGACAGCCTGATGCTGGGAGGCGTGCGCGTATCGCAGCTGCTCAGCCTGATCCTCGTGTGCGCCGCGCTGGTGAAGCTTCTGATCGATCACCGCCTGCGCCGGGGCTGGCTTGCCCTGCCGCTGACGGCCCCTGCGGCGGCCTTTCTGCTGCCCGGCTGGGCCGGTATCCTTGCCGCTTGGGCCTGCCTTGCTGCTGCGGCGATCCGTCTTTACCCTGCCTGCGGCGGCAGAAACGCGGCGGCATGAAGCAGGCCCTGTACCGCGCGGCGCTATCTCTTCTGCCGCCTCCAATCAGTGCAGTCCATCATACAGGTTTCAGCAGCCAATCGGAAAAGGAGCTGCTTTCCATTCTGCGCAGGCACCGCTGCCTCGGCGGCGTGCTGCGCCTTTTTGAATTGAATGGCCGCGTCATATCCTCGCATTTCGGCATGGCAAGGCGCGGGCTGCCCGCGGGGGAGGACACGGTGTTCCGCATCGCCTCCATCTCCAAGACACTGACCGCCCTGTGCGTGCTGAAGCTCTGCGAGGAGGGCCGCCTTTCCCTTGACGCGGATACCTGCTTGTTTCCCCGCCCTGTGACCATCCGTCAGCTGCTCAGCCATACGGCGGGCATTCTGGACGGCCCCGCCTACTGGCAGGGGCTGCGGCAAGGCGCTCCGCTTTCTGCCATGCTGCCCGTCAGCATGGAGGACAGCCTGCTGGGCCGCTGGGCCTATTCCAACCTCGGCGCGGGGGCAGTGGGCAGCTTCCTTGAAGAAAGGCTCGGCGAGAGCTTTGAATCTATCATACAGCGCATCCTTTTTGAGCCGCTGCATGTAGAGGCAAGCTTCTACGCCCAGCGGGTCAAAGGGGAGCTGGCGGATGCGCGGCGCGTGTTCCCGCCGCAGCTGCGGCCTGGCTTTGACGCGCTCTCGCGTCAGGCGCGGGCGGATGACGGCATCGATCGCCCTGACCCTGAACATCATTACGGCCTTGCGCAGGGCAACTGCTGCCTGTCAGCGGAAAATCTGCAAAAGCTGCTGACCGCCGTGATGCGGCCCGGCTATCTTTGCGAAGAAAGCCTTGCGCAGATGAAAAAGCCGCATGCGGCCTTCGGCCTCGGCCGGCAGCGGCTCGATCAGGGGCTATTCCTGTTCGGTCTCAACGACAGAGAGATATTTGATGGCCGGCTTTACGGCCATCAGGGCAAGGCCTACGGGGCTGTGCACGCCGCGTTTTTCGATGAAAAGGCGGGCCGCGGCATGGTCTTTCTTTCCACCGGAATCTCCGAGGCGCGCAGGGGCTTTCTGGCCGACGCGGTCTGCGATTTGCTGCGCTTCAGCTTCAAAGAGGAAACCTGGTCATGATGATCGAAAGCATCGAGCGCAGGGGCAGCGTGATGCGCCTGACTTTTGAGGATGGCAGCGGGCTTTTGCTGCCCCGCGCCGTCCTGCGCGAGCATCCCCTGAAAGAGGGGCAGCTTTTTGACGCGGAGAGCTATTTCAGGCTCAGCGAAAAGACAATGAACCAGAAGGCGCTGGAGCGCGCGGTCTGGTGGCTTTCCAAAAAAGATATCAGCGAAAAGCAGCTGAAGCGGAAGCTGGCGGAGTCTGCTTTTACCGTAGAAAGCGCGGAGAAGGCCTGCGCCTTTTTGAAAGAAGGCTATTATCTGGATGACGCCCGCCTGTCCGAAAACCTTGTCCGGCAGAAAATGAAAACAGGCGGCCCCCGCAAAATCGCCCAGCTGCTGCGCCAGAAGGGCGTGGGCGAGGAGACCGCCAGAGAAGCCCTCTCCCTCATCAGCGAGGAAGAAACGCTGAGCAGCGCCGTAACCCTCGCGGCCAAGTATTTGCGGGGAAAAAGCGGCGAGCCGGGGGAACTCGGTCGCAAATGCGCCGCCTACCTCGCGCGCCGCGGCTTCG
>CAYZTQ010000011.1:27553-31575 GCA_964481445.1 uncultured Christensenella sp.
TCCTCCCTCGCTTCGTGGCTGAGGGAGGATTGCTGATTGGTGCGCCTGACCTTGATGAGGGCGTTCGCGAAGGGGATGCCTGCCTTTGCAGACAGACGCCTTGCAAGCAGCTCTGCCTGATTGAAACCGCGCTTTTTGAGGTCGAGCGGGTGCAGCGGCACAGGCACCAGCAGATCAAACCCTGCTCCGGCAAGGCAGCCCGCCATTCCGTCCGCCAGCGGCTCCGCCGCGCGACGGAGCGCCTGGAATTTGAGGCGACTGATCAGCCGCTCGACAGCGCCGTGATAGCGGAAGGGAGAATAGGCGCCGGAAAGCCCCAGCATGCCGCCCATGGCGCAATAGGCGCAGGCCTGGCCTGAGCGGACGGGGGAGAGGCAGTGCGGGCAGACATGGTCTGTCAGCCGCAGGCCCTCAAGCTCGCCGACACAGCTGTCGCATAGATCCGTTCCAGCGTCAATCTCGCGCGGCTCGTCGCAGGCAAGGCAGCGCACTCGAGGGTACAAAAGCGATTTGATTAACTCATGCATGGCCGGATTGCGCGGCCTCCTGCAGCCGCAGATGCAGCGCCGTGTAGCGCCTGCGGCTGCGGCTGTTGTTCACCATCGCGGCGATGGCGTCCTCATAGCCCACCAGCACCAGCAGCTTTTTTGCGCGCGTGATGGCGGTATAAAACAGGTTGCGGTTAAGCAGCAGATGGTGGCCGCCGACCACGGGCATCACCACGGCGTCAAACTCGCTGCCCTGGCTTTTGTGCACCGACAGGCAGTAGGCCAGCTCCAGCTCTTCCAGCTGCGCGAATTCATAATCGACCTCGCGCTCCTCATCATAGAGCACGGTCAGCGTTCTTTCTTCGGCATTGACGGCGATGATGGCGCCAACGTCGCCGTTGAATACGCCCTGTCCTTCGAGGCCTCCCTGCCCGCGCCACGCGAGCATATAGTTGTTTTTGGTGTGGATCACCTTGTCGCCGAGGCGAAAAACAGTCTGGCCGTAAATCAGTTCCCTACTTTCATCCCGGTTTTTATTGAGCGCCTGCTGCAGCAGCTCGTTCAGGCGGTACACGCCGCACTCGCCCTTCTTGGTGGGGGAGAGCACCTGGATGTTTTTCCCTCCGCCGTTTTCAAGGTATCTGGGCAGGCGGGTGGCGCAAAGCTCCACGATACTCTGCGCGGCGGCAGCGGGGGAGCGGCTGCGCTCGAAAAAGAAATCACCCTCTTTGGCATTCAGCACCGGCATTTCGCCGCGGTTGACGCGGTGGGCGTTGCTGACAATCATGCTTCGCTCATCCTGCCTGAATACCTCGGTCAGCCGCGCGTGGGGGATGATGCCGCTTGAAAGGATGTCGCCCAGCACGTTGCCCGGGCCGACGGAGGGCAGCTGGTCCTTGTCGCCCACCAGAATCAGGCGCGTGCCCTCCTTCACTGCCCGCAGCAGGCTGCGCATCAGGTAGATGTCGACCATCGAGACTTCGTCGATCACCAGACAGTGGCAGTCAAGCGGGTTGTCGCGGTCGCGCAGAAAGCCGCCGCCTTCTGGGTTGAACTCCAGCAGCCTGTGGATGGTTCTGGCCTCGCGCCCCGTCGCCTCGCTCATGCGCTTGGCCGCGCGGCCCGTCGGGGCGGCCAGCAGGGTATCGTCGTCATGGCCGAGAATGTGCAATATGCAGTTGAGCAGCGTGGTCTTGCCGGTACCGGGGCCGCCCGTGATGACCAGCACGCCGCTTTGCGTCGCCTGCATCAGCGCCTGCCGCTGCGTGGGGCTGAAGGCGATCTTTTCCCTCTCTTCAAAGCGGGAGATCTCCTCGGCCACATGCTCCCTGATCATCTGCTGCGAATAGCTGCTGAGGGCGACCAGGCTTTTTGCGATGGACCATTCGCACAGGTAGGCGTCGGGAGAGAAGATCATCTCCTCCCCCTCCATCATTTCCGCCTTCAGCTCCTTATATAAAAGCAGCGCGCTCAGGCTGGTTTCGATCAGCGCGCTTTCGCAGCGCAAAAGCTCCGCTGCCTGCCGGACAAGCAGCGGCCGCGGCAGGCAGGTATGCCCGCCGGAAGCGGCGGCTTCGTCCAGCACATATTTCAGTCCAGCGCGCAGCCGCCCGTCGCCCGAAGCGGGGAAACCGAGCGACAGGGCGATGCGGTCGGCCGTCAGAAAGCCGACGCCCTCAATATCGTCAATCAGCTGGTAGGGGTTGCGGCGGATGATTTCTTCCGCGCGCTCTTTATATTTTTTACTGATTTTTTCGGATAATCCGATGGAAAGGCCGTAGGTCTGCAAGAAAATCATGGTTTTGCGAAGCAGATACTGCTCCTGAAAGCCCTGAGAGATCTGCTCGCAGCGCTTCTTGCCGATGCCAGGGATTTCGCGCAGGCGTTCCGGGTGCTCGCTCAGTACCTCCAGCGTCTCGTGCGCGAAATGCTCCACAATCAGCCGGGCCGTGCTCGGGCCCAGCCCCTTGATGAGGCCGCTGCCGAGGTACCTTTCGATGCCCCGCAGGCTCGTGGGGCTTTGGACGCTGCAGCCGGTCGCCTTAAACTGCCTGCCGTACTGCGCGTGCTCTACCCAGTCGCCCTGAAACAGGCAGGTCTCGCCCGCGGCCAGCGCGGGCAGCGTGCCGACCACGGTAATCAAATCGCCGTTTGTCCGCAGTTCAATCACCGACCAGCCGTTTTCCTCATTGCGGAAGACGGTTTCGGAGATGACGCCCTGCAGTTCCCGCGCCTCGCTCATTCATCCTCTCCGTTCAGGAAGAAGTCGTTTTTCGGCGCGCGCAGCGACCGGCGGCGCCTGCGCCCTTTGAAGCTTTGCAGCACCTCCTCATAGGCCGAGACAATCTGCGGCATCAGGCTCTCCCAGCTGACGGGAATATCCAGCCGCGCCCGCTCGCCGATTGCTTTGGTGCGCTCTTTCTGATCCAGCGCCTCCGCGATCACGCGCGCCAGGCTTTCCGAGGTATCGTCGCACAGAAAGCCGTTGACGTTTTCCTTCACCACTTCGGCCGCGTCGCTGCCCCGCACCAGAATGGAGGGCAGGCCCATGACCGCGGCCTCGCGCACCACCATGGGCGCGTTGTCGTATAGCGAGGGGAACACAAACAGGGAGGAGAGGGAGTACATCGCGTCCAGCACGGCCGTCTCGCTGATATGGCCGGGCATGGCGCAGCGGTCCGCGATATCGAGCGCTTCTATTTTCTCTCTGATTTCTTGTTCATCCGGGCCCTTTCCGGCCAGAATCAGCCGGAAGGCGCGCCCCTCTTTTTTCAGCAGCGCGGCCGCTTCCAGCACGCGCAGGATATTCTTCTTCCAGTTGATCTGCCCGACAAACAAGAGGGCGGGTTCGCCGCTTAATCCCAGCAGCTGGCGGGTGCGGCCGAAGGCCTCCGGCTCCGCTTTGCGGGGCGCAACGCCGTTTGGCATCACGCGGATGCGGCCGCGAAAGCCGTACTCGCGCAGCACTTCAGAGGTGGAGGCGCTGACCGCCCAGACATCGTCGCAGCGGTTGTAAAAGTGAATGATGTTGCTGATGACCAGCTTGCTGATGGAGGCGCTTTTGGTCACCTTGTAAAAATCATCGTAGTATTTGGAGTGAAAGCTGGCGACCAGCGGGATGTTGCGCAGCCTTGCCAGACGCAAGGCTTCGCGCCCCGCGCCGAAGGGGCCGTGGGCGTGCAGAATATCAAGCCCGATCATGTTGATGCGCCTGCGGTAGTGCGTATCGGCCGCTGCCGTGCCCATCTTATACTGCGGTGCGGTCGGCACGGCATGGCTCAGGTAGTCGACCAGTTCAAAGGGATAGCCCGCTCTGTGGCCCGTGTCATACAGCGGGGCCACAACTGTCACCTCGTGCCCGATGGCGGCAAGGCCGGTCGCGTAGGCATGGGCAACACGGCCCACCCCATCCGTGATCGGCAGAAAGGTATCGGTAAACTGGCCGATTTTCATGTGCCCGCCTCCTTTTTTCATCGTATTCAAACCCATAATATTATAGCCCAAAGGGGTGATGCGGGCAAGCAAACGGGAAGC
>CAYZTQ010000012.1:0-31013 GCA_964481445.1 uncultured Christensenella sp.
CCGTACAGACTCGGGGGTGGCGGAAAGCAGCGGATTGGTGATAGAATACAAGTACAGTAAGCAATGGGGAGTGTGTATATGAAGAAGTCAAGCTACACTTTGATCGCTCTGCTGATTGTATGCCTGGCTGTTATCGGTTACCTGGTCTATGAGAAAGTGGGGGATCAGCGCCAGCTGAAGCTGCTGGGCGAGCAGGTGGAGTCGCTCAACCGAGGGCTCGATGCCCTGCGCCTTGAAAAATTGGCATGGGAGAAGGATAAGGCCCGCGTGGCGGAGAACCTGACCCAGGTCAAACAGGTGCTCAGCAGGACTTTGGATGAGCTTGGGGGCGTGGTGGATTCCATTGGTCTCAGCCTGGAGGCCGCGGAGACCGCTGTTTCAGAGGCGCCTGAGGCAACTGTAGCCGAGACAACCCAACCTGAGAAGGAAACCGACGCTTCTGAAAAGCCTGCCGCGAAAGAAACGGCGGCGCCTGCGGCAATAACCCTGAAACCGGCTCCCACAGAGCCGACAGATGCGGTGAATGCCACGGCGCAGCCTGCGCCCGGGACGACGGATGAGCCAGTCGCAGAGAAAACGGCAGCGCCTGCGACCAAAATTCAAAATTAATCAAGGCAACACACTAACATAAAAGGACTGCCTCCAGGCCAATGCCCAGAGGCAGCTTTTTATTTTGAGATTAATGGAGGTCTTCCTTCGGAGCGGAGGCCGTGACGGCAAACCCGCCCGCGGCATCGGCATCCACAACGAGCGTGCTGCCCGCCGCGACATTGCCCGAAACAAGGGTTCTTGCTACCAGCGTTTCTATTCTGCTTTGCAGCAGACGCTTCATCGGGCGCGCGCCATACACGGGGTCGTAGCCGAGCGCCATCATGCGGTCAATCGCCGCGTCGGTCAGGTAGAGGCCGAGCTCCTGGTCTTTCAGTCTGCCTTCCAGGCGTTTCAGCAGCAGGTGGATAATCTCGCGCACCTGATGCTTCTGCAGGGGAGTAAAGAAGACGGTTTCATCGATTCTGTTGAGAAACTCCGGCTTAAAGTGGCTGCGGAGCAGCCCCTGTACACGTTCCTTCGCGCCCGGGGTCAGATTGCCTTCCGGATCGATGCCCTCAAGGATCTGGCTGCTGCCGAGGTTGCTGGTCATAATCAGAATGGTGTTTTTAAAATCCACCGTTCTGCCCTGGCTGTCGGTCACCCGGCCGTCATCCAGTATCTGCAGCAGTACATTGAATACATCGGGGTGGGCTTTTTCCATTTCGTCAAACAGGATCACGCTGTAGGGGTGGCGTCTGACCGCTTCCGTCAGCTGTCCGCCCTCTTCATATCCCACGTAGCCGGGAGGGGCGCCGATCAGGCGGCTGACGCTGAATTTCTCCATGTACTCCGTCATATCGATGCGGATGAGGCTTCGCTCGTCGTCAAACAGGTTTTCAGCCAGCGCCTTCGCAAGCTCGGTCTTGCCCACGCCGGTCGGGCCGAGGAACAGGAAGCTGCCGATGGGCCTTGCTTCATCCGAGATGCCGGCGCGGGAACGCAGGATGGCGTCCGAAACCAGCTGAACGGCCTCGTCCTGCCCGATGACCCGGCGGTGTAGTTCTTCCGGCAGGCGCAGAAGCTTTTCACGGTCTGATTCCATCAGCTTGCTGACTGGTATGCCTGTCCAGCGTCCGACGATGCGGGCGATCTCTTCTTCCGTTACCTTATCGCGCACCATGCCCGAAAGGTCTGCCGTCTTTTCCTTTTCTTCCTGTTCGCGCAGCTGCTGCTGAAGCTTTGGCAGCTGGCCGTACTTCAGCTCCGCCGCGCGGTTCAGGTCGTATTCGCGTTCCGCTTTGACGATATCCGCGCCGATTTTCTCGATTTCTTCGCGCAGATGCTGTACCTTGCCGACCTCGCTCTTTTCATTTTCCCAGCGGGTTTTCATCTCCGCGAAGGCTGCCCGGTCTTCCGAAAGCTCTTTTTGCAGATGCTCAAGGCGGGTCTGCGACATCTTGTCGGTTTCCTTTTTCAGAGCCGCTTCCTCAATCTCCAGCTGCATAATGCGCCTGCGCTTCTCGTCCAGCTCCTGCGGCATGCTGTCCATTTCCGTGCGGATCATGGCGCAGGCCTCGTCCACCAGATCGATGGCCTTGTCCGGCAGGAAACGGTCGCTGATATAGCGGTGAGACAGCTGCGCGGCCGCAATCAGAGCGGTATCCTGAATCTTGACCCCGTGAAACACCTCATAGCGCTCCCGAAGCCCGCGGAGGATAGAGATGCTGTCCTCCACGGTGGGCTCTTCCACCATGACCGGCTGGAAACGCCGCTCCAGCGCCGGGTCTTTCTCAATGTATTTCCGGTATTCATCCAGCGTGGTCGCGCCGATGCAGTGTAGCTCGCCCCGAGCCAGCATGGGCTTCAGCAGGTTGCCCGCGTCCATGCTGCCTTCTGTCTTGCCGGCGCCGACAATGGTGTGCAGCTCGTCAATAAACAGCAGAATCCTGCCGTCTGACTGCTTCACCTCATTGAGCACCGCCTTCAGCCTTTCCTCAAACTCGCCGCGGAATTTGGCTCCGGCTATCAGCGCGCCCATATCCAGAGAGTAGATGCTGCGGTCGCGCAGGTTGTCGGGCACATCGCCGGCGACGATGCGCTGGGCCAGGCCTTCCGCGATGGCGGTCTTGCCGACGCCCGGCTCGCCGATCAGAACCGGGTTGTTTTTTGTTTTGCGGCTCAGAATGCGGATGACGTCGCGGATTTCGCTGTCTCTGCCGATGACGGGGTCGAGCTTCTGCTTATGGGCCAGCGTTACCAGATCGCTTGCGTATTTGCTGAGAGCGTCATAGGTCTCCTCGGGATTGTCGCCCGTCACCCGGGCGGCGCCGCGCACCGTGTTGAGAGCGGCCAGAAAATCCTGCTCATTGACAGCGAAACGGGTGAAAAGCGCTTTGATCGTACGGTCGGGCGCGGCCATCAGCCCCATCAACAGGTGCTCTACCGACAGGTATTCATCCTTCATGCGTTCGGCGATTTTGCCCGCTTCCTGCAGCGCCTTGTCCATATCCTGCGAGATGTAGGCCTTGTTCTGCTCGCGTGACAGGCCCTTCACCCGGGGCAGCTTTTCTATTTCCTCCAAGGCAGCTGAACACAGGGCGGTTCCGTCCCTGTTCATTTTTGTCATCAGCTGCGAAATCAGCCCCTGAGGATTTTCAAGCAGCGCGTACAAAAGATGAACCTGTTCCAGCGTCTGCTGGCTGTATTCGCTGGTTAAGGCCTGCGCCCTCTGAAGGGCCTCCAGGCTCTTTTGAGTAAATTGATTTTGATTCATAGCCTTCCTCCATCCGGCCGCGATGCTGACCATCTTTGACCTTAATTATTATACCGCCGACTTTTTCCCTTGTCAACGGAATGTTTCACCCATTCGCGTTTTCTTGTGTTTGATGCGGCATTTTGTTATACTTTGCCATAATTGAGGTGACAGGCATGGATGGGAAAGGTCAGGGCAGCAGGAAAAACATCAGAACCATTGTGCTTCTGATGCTTCTTGCTTTTTTCCTTTATCGGATCGACCTGTTTTATAACCTGCTGCTCAGCCTGATTGGCATCATGATGACCTTTATCATCGGCCTGCTGATGGCGCTGCTCATCAACCTGCCGATGCGCTTTATGGAGCGGCATTTCGGCTTTTTGTGGAAGGCCCCCCTGCTGGCGAAATACAAACGCGGCATCTGTCTGACTGTCAGCGTTGTTCTGGTGCTGTCCATCCTCAGCCTGTTTTTTGTGGTCATCGTGCCAGAAGCCATCCTGGTGGCGGAGATTTTAATCCGCAGGGTGCCGGAGGCGATCGATCAACTGGATCAGCTGCTTGCGAAGTACAGCATCAGCCTGAGGCAGCTGGTCGGCATTGCCGAAACGAGCGAATCCAATATCCGCGATTTTTCGCAGCGCGCGGGCAGCTTTCTGCTTGCGGGCCTGACGCGGTCTTCCACAGTGGTTTTCAGCGCCGCGCAGCTGGTGGTCAATTCTCTGGTCGGTCTTGTGTTTGCCATTTATCTATTGTACTCAAAAGAACGTATCCGCTCTCAGGGCACTGCCCTGATTTCCGCCTATCTGCCGCCAAGGCATGGCGTGATGGTCGGCCGGGTGCTGGATCTGCTGATCAGCACCTATTCGCGTTTCTTAAGCGGACAGATGATTCAGGCCCTTGTTTCCTCCGGCCTGGTTTGGGTATTCATGGAAATCTTCGATTTCCCCTATGGGGTGTTTGTCGCTCTGATTACCTTTCTGTGCGCGTTCATTCCCATTTTCGGCCCCTATATCGCAGGCGCGCTCAGCGCGCTCATGATTCTGACGGCCGCGCCGGATCAGACGCTGCTTTTCCTTTTGATGTATCTGGTGGTTCAGCAGCTGGAGTCGAGCCTGATTTACCCCAGAATCCTTTCCAACGCCATCGACATGCCCTCTATCTGGGTGTTGGTTGCTGTCACGCTGGGCGGCGGTATTCTGGGCGTGGCCGGCATGCTGTTTCTGATTCCGCTGTTCGCGGTGATTTACCGCCTGCTTGCTGAGGATACCAGGCGCCGAAACAGCAGGCCGCAAGGAGAAGCATCCCGTGGCTGAGATTCTGTTTCATTCTGTCAGTAAAATATATGAAGAAGATGCCGGGCTGTTTGATTTTTCCGTGCAGATTGAGCAGGGTGAGTCTTTCGGCCTGCTTGGCCCGACAGGAGCAGGCAAATCAACCGCTCTCAGCCTCCTGATGGGCTTTATCAGGCCCGATGAGGGGGAAGTCAGCATCGGCGGGCTTGATTGTTTTGAAAAGCGCCATGATGTCATGCGCAGGGTCGGCTATCTGCCCAAGGATGCCGATCTGCCGCGCGGCATCAGCGGCGAAGGCTTTATCCGCCTCATGTCAAAAGCAAGAGGGGGCGTGGGCAGGAGCCGCGTGCAGGAGCTGATGGAAAGGCTTGATCTCAACCCGCTTGGAGATCTTGCCTATATGTCGATTGAGAACCGACGAAAGGTTCTGTTGGTCATCGCGCTGATGCACGGGCCGGAAATCCTGCTGCTGGATGATCCCTTCGCTGGTCTTGATCCGACCGCGTGCCACGCGCTGACGGAGATCATCGGGGACGAGCGCAAAAAGGGCAAGACCATTGTGATGGCTTCGCATGTGTTTGAACAGGCGCAGCGCTGCTGCGACCGCGCCGCCATCATCAGGAAGGGCAGGCTGGTGACCATCCAGCCGACGCAGGCGCTCGCCTTGACCCGACAGAAGGTATACCACATTAGCTTTGACGGGCCGCAGCAGGCTTCTGATTTCGCGCAGGAATGGGGCACTGGCGTTGAGCTTGTCGGCAACCGGGCGATCGTGGCCGTTCCGGCCAGCCCGCAGGTGCTGATCAACACCCTTGCAAAATATTCTGTGCTCGATCTGGTCGGGGGCCGCGAAGAGCTGGAGGACAGCTTCCTCCGTTCGTTCGGGGGGGATTTGGTGTGAAGAAAGAGCTTTTCCTGTTCCAGATGAAACGTCACGCCCCCTTCGCGGTTCTGATGGGCGTGCTGATGTCTTTGCTTGCGTTTGGCGCGGCTTTGCTCTACACGGAAGAAACGGTGGCCGCGCTCAGCGAGGCGCGCGCGCAGGCCCCGGTGCTGTTCGCGGCTTTCGGCATTGGCGGCAGCACGGCGCTGCTTGATCATATGGCTTCTTTGCTGCACGGCTTTCTGTTCCCGGTTCTGGGCTTTGCGATGGCGGCGCGTCTGGCTGCCCTGCTGTTTCCTGTTCTGATTGAATCCGGAGAGATCAGCCACTATCTCGCGCTTCCCATCCGCCGGGCTGGCTTTGCGCAGGTGCAGGGGCTGGTCCTTTTGGGCTGTCAGGCAATCAGCGTTTTGATTTCCACGATAGGCACATGGCTGTCTTCTCTCTTGCCAGGACACGGACAGGTAAACCTGCTGTGGCTGCTGACGCTGAGCTTTGGGCAGCTGTGCCTCTGGACGTTTTCCAGTGGGGCGGCGCTGATGGTTGCCGCTGGCCGGGATGAGAAACGGGGGACAGCAGCGCGTATTCTGCTGCTTGTGCTGGCCTTTTATATAGTGAAGATGGTCAGCCTGATACCGGCGGTACCCCGCGTGCTTGCCTTGCTGACGCCTTATTCTCTGTTTCATGCGCAGGCTCTTGCCAAGGGCAGGCTGGAGCCGGAGGTGCTCATCCTGCCTCTTCTGGGGCTATGCCTGTTTCTGATCGGCACCCGGCGCTTCGCGAAACGGGATTTGCCGATATAGGCTTGATTTGATTGAATGATTTGGAGGCGGAGTATGAAGAAACTGTTTATCAGCGCTGATATCGAGGGCACCTGCGGCATCGCCAACTGGAACGAAACAGAAAAAGGCCATGCGGACTGGTCATATTTTGCCGATCAGATGACGCGCGAGGTGGCCGCTGCCTGTATGGGGGCGCAGGAGGCGGGCTATGACCGGATTCTTGTCAAGGACGCGCATGATTCTGCCCGCAACCTGAACCCGCGCGGCCTGCCTCGAGGGGTTGAGCTGATCCGCGGCTGGGCAGGAGATCCCTTCTGCATGATGGCCGGGCTGGACGACAGCTTTGACGGCGTGGTGTTCACCGGCTACCATGACGCGGCCGGCAGGGACAGTAACCCGCTTTCGCATACCATGACGACCTCGGCCTTCAGCGTTACCATCAATGGGGAACTGGCCAGTGAGCTGATGATCAACAGCATGACCGCCGCTTATGTGGGCGTGCCGGTTTACGCGGTCAGCGGCGATCAGGGGCTCTGCGACTGGATGAAGGAGCGCTGCCCCGGCACCGCGGTCATCCCCGTCAATCGGGGCATGGGGGCGGCCGTCTGCTCCATGCATCCGGACGACGCGGTCAATAAAATCCGCGAGGCTGTCCGCGAGGCGGTCAAGCAGCCCAAAGAAACATGCCTGTTTCCTCTGCCCGCGTACTTTCAGGTTCGTGTCTGCTACCGCGAGCACTCAAAGGCAAAGAGAAGCAGCTATTACCCAGGCGCAAGTCAGGTGGATGCGAGAACGATAGAGTTTGAGCATCACGATTATTATGAAGTACTGCGCATGATGCAGTTCTGTTTATAAAGGCAAAGGAGAAGAGCAAATGAAGTCATTTCCTATCGGCGTTATTCTGGAATCGCTGAGGCTCCCCCTTTCCGAGGCGCTTGATACGGTCAGCAGCCTTGGAGCGCAGGGCATTCAGGTCTATGCCACAAATGGAGAACTGTCGCCCAAAAACCTGTCTGGCGACATGCGGCGGGATTTTCCCCGCATGGTCAGAGACCGGGGGCTTGCGATCTCCGCCCTTTGCGGAGACCTGGGCCGGGGCTTTGGCAACCGCGAGCTGAACCCGCAGCTGATTGAAGACTCCAAGCGGATCATCGATCTCGCGCTGGAATGGGGCACCAATATTGTCACCACCCACATTGGCGTCGTACCGGCGGACAGCGCTCACCCCCGCTATAAAATCATGCAGGACGCCTGCGGCGAGCTGGCTGAATACGCGGATTCCATCAAGGCGCATTTCGCTGTGGAAACCGGCCCGGAAACAGCGCAGACACTGTGCGGTTTTCTCGATTCCCTCCATTCACGGGGCGTTGCGGTCAATCTTGACCCCGCAAACCTTGTCATGGTGACGGGGGATGACCCAGTCCGTGCGGTGCACACGCTGAAAAACTACATCGTTCACACGCACGCCAAGGACGGCCGCAAACTCTACGACAAGGATCCGGAGAAGATTTATGGCATCGCTTTTGATACGGAAGTGACGGACCCGGCTTTTATCGAGCTGCCGCTGGGCGAGGGCGACGTGCCCTTTGCGGATTATCTGAACGCGCTTCGTGAAATAGGCTACGAGGGGTATCTGACCATTGAGCGTGAGGTCGGCGATCAGCCGGTTCGGGATATCGAGACCGCGGTGCGTTTTCTTCGCAGATATTTTTAGGAGGCGGACATGAAATTAGGGGTCAGCAGCTACAGTTTCAGCAAATACATGGAAGCAAGCGGAGCCAATTATCTGGATATCTGCAATGAGGCTAAGAGAATCGGCTATGAAGGCATAGAGTTTATTGACCTGAGCCTGGACGTGCAGAAAACCGGCAGCCTTGAAGAACTGGCAGAGAACA
Organism: uncultured Christensenella sp.; assembly: GCA_964481445.1. Classification (GTDB taxonomy): domain Bacteria; phylum Bacillota; class Clostridia; order Christensenellales; family Aristaeellaceae; genus UBA1038. Next base: position 8,136 of record CAYZTQ010000012.1, read on the forward strand.
TCCGCGCGCATTGCGAGAAGATCGGGCTTGAGATTGTTGCCTACACCGTCGGGGCGGATTTTCTCAATCGCGGCCCTGAAGAGGTAGACCGTATCAAACGCCAGGTGGATATCGCGGAACTGCTGGGCGCGAAGGTGCTGCGCCATGACGCAACCTGGTCGCTGCCCGAAGGGGTGACCTGGCGCGAAGCGATTGAGAAAATCAAAGCCCCCATCCGTGAGGTCGCATCCTATGCCCAGAAAAAGGGGATCAGGACCTGCACCGAAAATCACGGCTATATTCTGCAGGATTCGGGCAGGGTGGAAGAACTGATCAGAGCGGTCGATCACCCCAATTACGGCTGGCTGATTGATATCGGCAATTTCCTGTGCGTGGATGAGCCGGCCCTGCACGCTGTGCCGCTTGCGGCGCCCTACGCCGTACATGTGCACGCGAAAGACTTTCTGTACCGCCCTGCCTGGGAGAAGAATCCCGGCAAGGGGTGGTTTGATACCCGCAACGGTTCGCATCTGCGGGGCACCGTGGCGGGACATGGCGTCGTGCCGATCGCCTGGTGCCTTGATACCCTTAGAAAGTCTGGTTATGTAGGCTGGGTTTCCTATGAGTTTGAGGGGATGGAGGACTGCCTCGCGGCGATTGAGGCCGCGTATGAGTACCTGAAGCCCCTCGTGAAAGCATAACTGCCAAAGCATAAGAAAATTCCGCCCTCTCCGGTTTGGAGGCGGCGGAATATTCTTTTTGTAGGAAATGCCTGCTTTTTCTAACTCTTTTTGTCCGGCGCGGGCCAGATGACAATGGTCAGGGCGCCGTCCTGCGAGCTGCCGTCAATATACACAGGGAAGGGATAGTAATTGCGGAAGATAAGGTTGAGGCTGGAGTTGCCGACCGCGGCGTCCGCGTGCAGAGGCAGGTATTTCGCGCCGCCGGGGCCGTGCGGCCTTCTTTTGACGACAGAAATGCCGGGCAGCTGCATCAGGCTGTTATAGAGGGTGCTCGATACCTGACAGGTGCCGCCGCCATAGCTCAAGGTTACGCCGCCGTCCACCAGCGCCGGAGCCGGGAAATAGCCGGACCGCTTGTTGTAAGGGCCTGCGTCGCGGTTAAAATCGAAGGATTCACCGGGCCTGATCAGATACATGCGCATGCGGTCATTAGCCACAGCGATGTTCTTGATGCGGTTCAGGTTCTCCTCGTTGGTGGACAGGTTATAAAAGGAGGTATAGGCGGCTATCGGCGCGGAACCATCCGCATTCTGAACGCTGTTTGCAACAGGCTGAAGCTCCTTCAAATCTCTGGTGTCGATATAGCCGTACTGGCGCTTGAAAATCAGCTTTGCCCAGCCGTCTTCAATCCCCAGGATGGCCAGCCTGGCCCCCGGGTTCATGGTAATCAGCGATTTCGCACCCGCGTTCGGCGCGTCGCGAACTTCCGTCTTATTGGAGACCCAGGCAAGGTACTCGCTCAGCACAGCGGGGTAGGGCGGCGTGGCGGAGGGATTGACAGCCTGCACCTTGTTGAAATCAATGTGCCAGCGCCTGATATATCCCGTTCGGTTTTCAGAGCGAACAAGCACCCACTCGGGGCCAAGTTCCAGTATATCTACGGCGCTTTTTGCCGGCAAAATGACCGTGTGGTCGGTTTTGCGGTCCGGCGCCGGTTTCAGCGGCGCGTCTTTCAAAAGCCTTGCCACATAGAGAGCTTTCTGCTCATCTGCCCGTGCGAAGGGGGCAAGCATTGTCAGCGCGACAAGAAACAATACAAACAGTTTTTTCATATCAATCAGTTTCCCATTCCTCAAGGTCGGTATAACATCGTGATGCCGTTTTCGTCAGGGATACGGCAGTCATACAGCAATCAGCAGGATGCCGGTTCGTCCTTTTTCCTCAATTTCTGATAGCTGCCGTCTTCCTGCTCGACATAGACGTTTTCCAACTGCTGCCTGAAACCTTCCCGAAAATCCGCCAGATATTCCTGACGCAGCGCGGTCAGCGCCTCCAGCTCAGCAGGTTCTATCGTGCCCTCTCTTTTTTTCTTTCCAAGGGCCAGCATGTAGGCAACGCGCTCCTTCTCCACAATTATACCCTTTCTTCTTTCAGCATCAACTGCCCCAGCACACAGGGGATCAGCAGCACGGTAACATAGACGGCATAGCTCCACCATTTGCTGATCTGCGATCGGTCGATCATAAACTCCAGCCCGATAAGAGCTGCCGTAACAAAGGGCAGGACGGAGAGGCTGATGATGGCAAGAGCCTTTTTTCTGCCGCCGCGAAGAAGACGGGCAGCCAGGTAAATCAGTACCCCGCCAAACAGCAGGGCGGACAGCAGCTGCTGCAGACCGATAAAGCTGAAGCGCAGATGAGAATCAAACCGCAGGCTTTCAAAAAGTGTCTGCCAGATACCGAACTGAAGCGCAGCGAAAAGAAATACATCGCCTGTTTTCCGCTTCTTTTTCGAATACAAAATCGAAGCGAAAAAGAGAATCAGAGCGGCGGCGGTTTCCAGAAGATAGGTGCGCAGATACGCATTATACTCGCCCTGCATCGCCAGAAAGCTGTAATCAAGCACACCGCTAACCAGAGGACGGCTGACGCCCAGCGCGGTGTATTGCTCGCCGAAACGCGCGCAGGCAATAAAGAGGAAGAAAGCCGGTGCAACGACATCAAGCCATTCGGAAATTTTGATTTTTGAAGCCTTTGCCGAAAGAACCGCGCCGAGCACCGCTCCCAGAAGGGCGCCGTACATGGAAAAACCGCCCAGACGTAGGTTCAGAATATTGGGCAGGGTAAGAAACGGAGAGAAATTGATTTCAGCAAGCACATACACAAGGCGCGCAAGCATCAGCCCCATCAGCGGAGAAAGAAGACAAGTGAGGGCGGCGGCATTTTGGCTTTTCTGATTGCTGCGAGAGCGATAGAAAATATAGCCGCCCGCCAGCAGACAGCCTAAAGCGATCAGCAGACCATAGCGGTAGACCGTCAATCCGCCAAGAGGCAGCATGAAGCTTTGCTCTTCCACCATCATATTTACTCCGCGGCCCCCGCCAGCGTGGCGAAATAAATCATATCGCTCTGGGGGCGTTCGTTTCCTATGGTCTTGCGCTGATAAAAGCCCTCGTTGAACACCATGGTGGCAGAATTGCCGCCATCCAGATTGAAGGCCTGCAGACAGCCCTGCTCCAGCATAAATTCCGCGAGCGTTTGATGGGTCACGCCCTCAGAAGCGGCCGAGCGGCCTTCCGCCAGCACCATAATGTATTCAAGCGGACCTGTCTGCCCGATGGCCATACGGGGCTCTTTTCCATCCGGGTGATAGCCGTATTTGGGGTCGAGCTGAAGCAACTCGCCATCCTTTACAAGCGCCGGGCCAAAGGTAAAAGCGTTGATGATGGTATGGCCCGCTTCGGTAAAAGCCTTTACTTCCTCCTTGGCAGATTTCACAAAGAGATGAAAATCCCCGTTCTCGTCTGTGACCAATAAATCCTTTGCTTTGTTGAGCTTGGCGCGAATTTTTTTGCCCATTCTGAATTCAAAGGAAGTTTTTACGGGGTCGTTGGTGATGTAGTTGGCGTTGATGGCGATAACGGCGTTTTTCTTTTTCGCCATGGAAGAGATCAAAGGCGGATACTTGGATTCGACCAGCTCAGTGCGCAGCTGCGACGGATGAACGATTTTGACGCGCGCAATGCGCCATACGACATTGTCTCTGTCCAGCGTTTCCAGTTTCAGGCTGATGCTGGGGTCCTCATATCCTTCCAGCGTATAGGATTCGTAAATGGGCTTGCGGCCGCCGCTGAAATCCATCGGCAGCGGCTCCAGGTCGCTCTCCGCTTTAACTGAAGGGAAAAGAAAATCAAAAATCGATGAGGAATTGATATCTTCCCAATCATCCAGCGAATCATACGTTTCATCAAGCAAAGCTTCCTGTGCGCTCTCCAGCATGCTGCCCGAAGGAACCAAAAAGGGCAGCGCCAGAATGAAAAGGAGCGACAGCAGCAGACAGAACAGACGCACAGGCTTAGACATAGAAAAGCAACCTCGCAACTCAGTGATGCTCTGCAAACACCCAGGAGCGCTGCAGGCGGTAATTGGCAAAAAACAGGAAGGTGTCCACGAAGATTTTCAGGATGGTTTTATCCCACCTGAACCAGAAATTCAGGCTGCTGATCAGCGTGGAGGAGACGATCAGCACACAGACCGCCAGCAGAACATATCTTCCGAAGGCTCCCCTTGACTTACCCGCGCGGAAAACAAAAGACCTGTTGACCTTATAATTAAACACAGAAGAGCAGACGCGCGCGAAGGTATTGGCCACCAAAACAGTCAGCGAAATGCCCCACAGCACCTTCATATTTGGGTTCATTCCGGTCAGAGGCAGCAGCCATTTATCCAGAACCGTAAACAAAGCGATATCCAGCACGGTAGATACGCCGCTTGCGGAGGCGTACTTGAAAAAGTTCTTGAACAGCTGCAGATAGATCCTGGCTGAATCGTGCAGGGGGCGGAAATGGGTGCGCCTGTTTTCCTCGATGTAAATCGTATGTATCGGCACGGTCTGAAATCTGACATGGCGGCTGGAGCAGATGATCAGCATGTTCATCTCATACTCAAAGCGCTCACCCGGCACCTCCAGCATCAGAGGGGCGAGGCTCAGAGAAAAGCCCCGCAAACCGGTCTGCGTATCAGGCAGCCATTTCCCATACATAATAGCAAAGAAAAAACTGGTAAGCCTGTTGCCGGCGCGGCTCTTGAAGGGCACATTATCCGCTTTGAAATCGCGCGAGCCGATGATCAAATCATCAGGGTTTTCCAGCAGGCGGGAAGAAACCTTCATCACATCTTCACTGGTGTGCTGCCCATCGGAATCGGCGGTAATGATGCCGCTGGCCTCAGGATACCGTTCGGTGATATAACGGATGCCGTACTTCAGCGCGTGCCCCTTCCCGCCGTTGACCGCGTAGCCGATCACGTCACATTCTGCGTGCCTCTTCAGCCCCTCAAACACCGCCGCATACTCGGGCCCGGACCCATCATCGACCACAACAATCTTACGAAATCCATGCTCAATCAGATCATCCACATATTCTGTCAACAGATGATCCGGGTGCAGTGAGGGGATCAGAACCACCGAGTCAAAAATGTCCATTGGAATGTCCTTTTCAGCTTTTGAGTTCCGCGTATCCACAGAAACAGTGTAAAAAATCTCTCAGCGGATCAACAGCAGTGTATCATTCACAGGGGAAGTTCGCAATGCATTTCGAGCTTTCTTTATTTTGTTACATTTTGAAAAGACGTTCTGTCTGAAGAACAGGCACGCAAGGAAAAATCCGCTTTTGCCAAATATATCTGCTTTCTCTTGCCAAGCGCCGGAAGGATGGCTATGCTGTATACATCCATATTACTTATCTAATTGGAGGAAGTATGCCTGAATACAGAATCGCCCGCGCGGACGAAGAGCGCGAGATACTTGATTTTTCCAACATGGTCTTTGCCATGTCATCCGGCCCGATCGATTTTGCGAAGCTCTATCCGGCCATTTACGGAAGAAGCGGCTTTGCCGACCTGCATATCATCGCAAGGGATGATCAGGGGCATCTGGCTTCCAGCATTGCGGTCAAGCCCATGCAGCTGAAGCTGGGGGAGAATGAATCGCTTTCCGTCGGATATCTTGGCACGGTGGCCACGCATCCCCGGGAACGGGGTAAGGGATATATGAAGCAGCTGATGCAGCTGAATATCGAGCGTGCCCGAAAAGCCGGGATGGATCTGCTGGCGCTCGGCGGCCAGCGCCAGCGGTATAACCATTACGGTTTTGAAAGCTGCGCGCCGGTGATTTCGTTCAGCCTGAACGCGGCTAATCTCCGCGATCTTGGCAACAATACGGAATACCGCATCCTTCCCTTCAGCAAAGCCGATGAAAGCATGGTTGATACAGCCTATCAATTGTATCAGGGCCTTGAGATGGCCGCCTCGCGCAATCGGGAGGATTTTTGCGATATCCTGCTGACCGGAGGAGGAATGCCCTATCTGGTGCTGAAGAAGGATCAGGTGCTCGGCTACCTGTATGCCTGCGGCCATGATATTTATGAGTTTGCCTGCGTGGAAGGCACGGATTTGCAGCAGCTTTGCAAATGCTGGCTGAGCCTGAGAGGATGCGGTGAATTCGGCTTTACGGTGCCGATGCATCAAAAAAACGCCATCCGGGCGCTGGGGGAAATAGCAGAATCCTGGTCGCTGCATGATGACATGATGACGCATGTGCTGAACTGGCCGACGGTGCTTGAAAAGCTGATGAACCATAAGGCGAAGCATCAGCCGCTGCGAGACGGTGAAGCGGTGATCGAAATCAAGGGCGCTGCCCTGCTCAGGCTGACGGTCAGGCAGAATAAGGCTGTCGTGCAGGAACTGAAAGAGGCTGATGATCGAGTGAACGTTTCGCTGACAGAGCTTGAAGCGGTCAGACGCTTCCTGTCGCCTTTTGCCGGGCTGCAGGAAAGAGAGGACAGTCTCTACGGCTGGTTCCCGCTGATGTTTTCCATTCCGAGGCCCGACTGGTTCTGAGAAGACTCAAGCAGCATATAGCTCAGCAGCCGCTTGACGATTTGCGCAATCTGCCTGGGCGTCTCGATCTTTCCGAAAGCCATCCAGTGCTTCAGCACGCCGGCCAGCCCATGGCTCAGGAATATGTAAGAATAAGCCTCCATGTGCTCCTGAGAACCAAAGGGCATTTCCCAGGTTTCGGAAACCTTCGGCCGGTTTTTCTCAAAAACGCCGGAGAGAAACGACGCGCTGTCCGTGCGCAGAAGGGCATCGCATTCCTTAATATGCGCCGTCAGATATTCGAAGATTGAACTGATAATCTTGTCAAGCTCATCCACATCCTGGATGGGCACTTTTGATTGAATAATGGAAGAGATATTCTCTATCACGTCAGACTCAATGGCCTGATACAGCGCGAAAATATCGTCATAGTGCAGATAAAAGGTGCCGCGGCTGATGTCGGCAAGGTCAGTAATCTCTTTGATGCTGATGGTCTGCAGGTCTCTTGTTTGCAATAGGTCGACCAGAACAGCTTTCAGAGCTCTTTTGGTTCTCAGAGGGCGGCGATCAGGCTGGAACTTGGGCATGGATTCCTCCTGCTTTCAAATATAACGTTCAGTATAATGGACACCTGAACGAAAATCAACACGTGTATAAAATGTATTTTTCCGCTGAATATGCAGGATTGATTCATTCGAGCGCGTTATATGGTTGAATGAAACCTGGAAAAGGAAGGCAGCTTGATGAGTATTTTTCAAAAAAAGCACGAAGGGTTTGAGCAGGCCGTTGCTCCCTACGAGCGGCAGGTTTATTTTACCTGCCTGCGCATCATGGGCAACCGGCAGGACGCGGAAGACTGCGCGCAGGAGGCCATGGTGAAAGCATACAAAAACTATCATGCCTTCCGCGGGCAGGCCTCTTTGGGAACCTGGCTGTATACAATCGCCGCCCGTTGCTGCATGGACGCCCTGAGGAAAAGAAAGAAAGACGTATCGCTTGACAGCCTTCAGGAAGAAGGCTGGGATCAGGCGGATGATGCGCCTTCACCCTATCTGCAGCTTGAGGTAGGCGAGCGAAAGAAAGCGCTTGAGCAGGGGATTGACAAACTTTCCCCCGACCAGCGTCTCGCGCTTGTGCTCTGCGATCTGCAGAGCCTCAGCTATGAAGAAGCGGCCGCGGTGATGGAATGCCCCATCGGCACAGTTCGAAGCAGGCTTTACCGGGCAAGACAGAACCTGAAAAGCATTCTGTCGTCGCACATGGAACTTTTCAGCACATCAGAGCGTCAAAGTAGTGAAAGGGGGAAAACAGAATGACCTGTGAAAAGTTTTCCGACCTTCTCGATTGGTATCTTGAGGAGAAACTGGATGCGCTGCAGGCGGCCGAATGCGGCGAGCATCTGAAAATCTGCGGAGACTGCAGACTGCTGCTTGAGATACGAAAGGACTGCCTGCATTTGGATGACAAAGCAGAGGTGCCCGAAAGCTTCTCATCCGCCTGGAGGCAGGCTATCAGAAAGCAGGAAGGAGTTATACAAATGGAAGAACAGAAACAGAGAAAGCGGCTGTCGTTTTCTCTTCAGGCCAAGCGTCTGCTGGCGGCAGCGGCCTGTCTTGCGCTGATTGTCGGCGGTACCTGGATGGTTGGCCAATCAAGGCCGCAGAATGCAAAAACCGCGCAGCGTGCGTATGATACGGGCTTGCCCGATTATTATGCAGGTGCAGCTATGGACGCCGCGCCCGCCCCAGAGATGCCCATGGGAGATGCTCAGTTTGAATCAAGCGCGAAGATGATGGCTGCGGGCGGCGAGGCAGCCGCGGCAAAATCCGAAGAAGCGGCGATGCCTGAAAAAATCATCAGGCGGGTCAACCTGAGCCTGTCAACGCGTGATTTCGATGCGGATCTGGCCAGACTCAACGCCGCGCTTCAGCATCACAGCGGTTATATCGAGTATTCTGATGTCTCTTCAGACCGCGGCAGCAGACGCTACGCCAGCCTGACGCTTCGTATCCCCAAAGCCAATCTGGACGCCTATCTCAAAGAGGTCAGCGGCATCGCGAGGACGGTTTCCGTCAGCGAGTCTCAGGAGGATGTCAGCGAACGCTACAGCGATACGCAGACCCGACTGAAGACGCAGACCACCAAAATGGATCGATTGCTGGATTTGCTGTCGAAGGCAATCCGGGTGGAGGATGTGCTCGAGATAGAACGGGAGATCGCGGATACCCAGTACCGAATCGATTCTCTCACTGGCTCTCTGCGCGGGATGGACAGCAAGGTGGATTACAGCACCGTCAGCCTGTACCTGACGGAGGAAGTGGTTACGGAAGCCGCGGATGAGCCCGGACTTGGACAGAGAATCAGGCTGGCTCTGTCGGACGCGTGGAACATGTCAGTCAATCTCTTTGAAGATTTCCTGATCTTCGCGGTCGTTGTACTGCCTTATCTCATTGTAATCGCTATTTTTGCTCTGATTATCAGAGCGTTTATCAGGAGGAAAAGGAAATGAAAAAACTGATGACACTTATGCTGGCAGCCGTTATGATGCTCTCGGTATGCCTGCCCGCTCTTGCGGATGACAATATGGATGACCGCCGTTTGGTGGCGCGGGGAAGCGCAAGCGTAACGCTGCCTGCCGATACCGCAAGAATCGAACTGGGTATGGTGACCAAGGACAGCAGCGTGGAAGCTGCGCAGGCGCAAAACGATCAGGTTATCCGCGCGGTGCTGAGCGCGCTGAAAGAAATCGGGATCGCCGAAAGGGATATCTCCACCAGCAATTACAGTGTGTATACTGAAACGCCATATGAAGAGTATGGCAGCATCAGAAAGACGGATCCGGTGTACAATGTCAGCAATATGCTGAACATCAAGGTGCGCAATCTGGATGATGTCGGGCGGATTGTTGACAAGGCCAGTAAGGCGGGAGTCAACCAGGTTTACGGCTTGACCTTCAGCTCCTCTGAAGAAAATGCCGCCTATAGGCAGGCGATGGAGAAGGCGGTGGAGGACGCGAAGCAAAACGCGCAAGTGCTGGCAAAAGCGGCAGGCAAAACGCTCGGCGTGCTGCTTCGGGTAGAAGATCAGGCGTCGTACCAGGCGTATGACGGCGGAAGAGCCCATGCTCTAATGGAGGATGGCGCCGGGGCCGGTCCCGAGATTGTCGGCGGCGAGATTACAGTGATAGCCAGCGTGATGCTGGTGTATGAAATCGACTGAGCGTAACAGAAAGGTATTTCAGGGCCGCGGAGCAGCATGCGCCGCGGCCCGTCAATATCACCAAAAATCCGGCGGGAGATTTTATGCGTTTTCACGCGCGGCTTTTCATACTTTTGATGTATACTGTAGGCCTATGGAAGACGCTGAAGCTTTGTATCACAATTTGCTGGATTCTTATGCATCCATCGGGGAGCCGCGCAGCCTGCTTGCCGGCATTTCAGGAGGGGCGGATTCGGTCTGCCTTGTGCATCTGCTGAAAAAACTGCGCTGCGAGAAGGGAATCAGGCTGACCTGTGTTCATGTGAACCATCATCTGCGCGAAAACGCCCAGGCGGATGAGGAGTTTGTGAGAAGCCTTTGCCGCCTTTGGGAGATTGATCTGCTTGTAAAGCAGGCCCAGGTTTCCAGAGCGGGCAATCTTGAAGCAAACGCCAGAAGCGCCCGCTATCAGGCGTTCAGGGAAGCGCTGGAACAGTCCGGGGCGGACCGGCTGGTTCTGGCGCATCACATGGATGATCAGGCGGAAACACTTTTGATGCGGCTGATGCGCGGGTCCGGCCCCAAGGGCCTTTCCGCGATGCGCGCGGATACGGGAGGCATCTGGCGCCCCTTGCTCTCTGCACGCAGGAAAGAAATAGAAGCGTATCTGAAAGAGCACAGTATCAGCTGGCGCGAAGATGAGAGCAACGCCGACGACCGCTATACGCGAAATTTTGTGCGGCACCGCCTGCTTCCGCTGATGGAGGAAAGAGTTCCTGCCGCGGTCAGCAATATCGTGGGCACCAGCTGTATTCTGTCAGCGGAAGAAGAGTACTGGGAAGGCTTTTGCGAAGATTGGCTGTCAAAAAATGCTTCTTTGGTGCCTTCAAACCTCTTTATTAACCTGCGCGAGTTTGATACACTCCATGTAGCCGCCTGCCGCCGACTGCTGCGCGGCTTTTGTGCAAAGGCGGGGCTGGAGCCGGGCAGGGAGCAGCTGGAGCGTCTGATGGCCCTTTCTCGCTCAGCGGGCAGCCGTGCTTATGAAAATCTGGAGGATGGCGCGCGGGCGTTCAGATCAAAAACGCGTCTGCATCTTCTGCCTGAGAGGCGGCTGAGCGCGGCAATGGGCAGCCTGCAAAAGATAGACAGATCCAAGGATGGAAACAGGCGGATCGAGACCTTCGATGCGGAAATGACGGAGGGGGCGCAGTTGCGCTTTCGCCATCCGGGGGATTTTATCCGCCCGCTGGGCATGGAGGGCAGGAAGAGCCTGAGCGATTATCTGATTGACCGCGGGATGGACAGGCCGCTGCGTGATCAGTGGCCGCTGCTTGCCAAAGGACAGGAGATTCTATGGGTTGTCGGATTCGGTATGGCGCAAACCGCCGCGCTGACGGACAAAACAAAACGTCGTGTAACGCTCAGGTATCAGGGACGCCTGCCGGATGAGACGGAGGCGGAGTGGGAAAGCGCGTTAAAGGAGAATGGGGTAGATGATGAATGACAGAGAACTGTACGCAGATTTGGACAGGGTGTTGATCACCCGCGATGAGATTCGCGCGGCAATCAAATCGCTGGCGGAGCGGATTAACCGGGAGTATCACGGGAAAGAATTGATGTGCGTCTGTATTTTGAAAGGCGCGGCATTGTTTTTCACCGATCTGATCCGGGAGCTTGATCTGCCGCTGACGGTTGATTTCATGGCCTTGTCCAGCTACGGCAACAGCACCAAGACATCCGGCGAGGTACGCGTGCAGAAAGACCTCGATCAATCGGTGCACAACAAGGATGTGCTGGTCATAGAAGATATTGTAGACAGCGGCCTGACGCTTGCCTACATCATGGATGCCCTCTCCAAGCGCGGGGCAAAATCCGTGAAACTGGCGACGCTTCTTGATAAGCCCGAGCGCCGCAGAAACAACCTGAAGGTCGATTATTCCTGCTTTGTCATTCCCAATGAGTTTGTTGTGGGCTACGGCCTTGACTACGCCGAAAAGTATCGAAATCTGCCTGATATCGGCGTGCTCTCCCCGAGAATTTATGCGGGGGAAGAGTAGTAAGCCGGCCCTCAGAAAAACGTTCGTAAATTGTTTACAACTTGTGCTTGATTGACCGGATGTTCACTTGATTAGCTTTTAAACAGCGTGTTATAATTATCAGTGATTGCTGTAAAAGGAGGATTCCTTGTTGCGTAAGTCCCGCGGAGCGCTCGGATATCTGTTTATGATCGGCGCATTTCTGCTTGTCGCCTTTATGATTTCCGAGAGCATTTCGATCCCTACGACCAGAGTAAAGTACCCTGATCTTCTGCAGAATATCGCCGACGGCAAGGTGGCGCGCATCGCGATCCGCGGCAACACGCTGTACGGGCTTAACCTGCCCAGCGTGGTTTCCGAGGCGGATTTTCCTGCCCGGTATGATTTTGAAAGCACCATCGGCATTGATTTTATTGAGACGGTGACGCGCATGTACGCGTCCCAGAACAAGCTTGATCCCGCCCTCGTCAGCCTGAATGATATTGAGTTCGGCGGGCGGAAGCTGAGGCTGGAATATCTGCCGCCCCTGGTCACCCCTTGGTACATCGAGATGATGCCTTTCCTGATCCCCATGGGTCTGGTGATGGTGTTCTGGTACCTGATGATGCGCCAGCAGACCGGCGGCAATTCCAAGGTGATGAGCTTTGGCAAGAGCCATGCAAGCATGGTGGATCCCGGTAAGAACAAGATTACTTTCGCCGATGTCGCCGGAGCGGATGAAGAGAAGGAAGAACTGAAGGAAATCGTCGATTTTCTCAAAGAACCGAAAAAGTATCTCGAACTCGGCGCGCGGATACCGAAGGGTGTTCTATTGGTTGGCCCTCCGGGTACGGGCAAGACGCTGCTGGCCAAGGCTGTGGCCGGGGAAGCGAAGGTGCCGTTTTTCTCCATCAGCGGTTCTGACTTTGTGGAAATGTTTGTGGGCGTTGGCGCCAGCCGCGTGCGCGATCTGTTTGATCAGGCGAAGCGCAGTTCGCCGAGCATTGTTTTTATTGACGAGATCGACGCGGTCGGCCGCCACCGTGGCGCCGGCCTTGGCGGCGGGCATGACGAGCGCGAACAGACGCTCAACCAGCTGCTGGTCGAGATGGATGGCTTCTCATCCAACGAAGGCGTTATCGTGCTGGCCGCCACCAACCGGCAGGATATTCTGGATCCCGCGCTTCTGCGCCCTGGCCGCTTTGACCGTCAGGTGAATGTGAACTACCCGGATATCAATGGGCGCATCGCGATTCTCAAGGTGCATAGCCACGGCAAGCCGCTTGCGGACGACGTCGACCTTGAAAACATTGCCAAGCGCACGCCGTTTGCCACCGGCGCCGACCTTGAGAATGTGATGAATGAGGGCGCCTTGATTGCCGCCCGCAACAGGCAGACAAAAATCAGGCAGTCGGATCTGATTTCGGCGGTTGAAAAGGTGCAGATGGGCCCCGAGAAAAAGAGCCATAAGGTGCTTGAAGAGGACCGCCGCATCGTGGCGTATCACGAGGCCGGGCATGCGATTGTTGGGCATTATCTCCCGCTGTGCGATGAAGTGCATACGGTGACCATCGTCCCCAGAGGCGGCGGCGCGGGCGGCTTCACGCTGTCGCTCCCGGAGCGCGAGTTTGACATGCAGAGCAGGCAGAGAATGCTGCAGAACATTTCGATGATGTTCGGCGGGCACGCTGCCATCAAGATCATTGAGAATGACATATACACCGGCGCGCAGTCCGACCTCAAGCGGGCGACTGAGCTTGCGCGCTATATGGTCACCAAGCTCGGCATGAGTGATAAGCTTGGCACCATCTACCTGGGCAACGACCAGGAAGTGTTCGTGGGCATGGAGTTCGGCCAGTCGCGAGAGTACAGCGAGAATGTCGCCGCCGCAATCGACCGCGAAGTTTCGGATACACTGAACAGCTGCTATGAGGTAACCATGCAGACGCTGAAGGATCATCTGGACAAACTGCACGGTTTGGCAAAGCTGCTGATGGAAAAGGAAACCATCATGAGAGAAGAGTTCCTTGCTTTCATGAACGGCGACCAGACCCTTCCCGCCGAGCCGGTGTCCGCGCTTGGCTGAGAACAGTGCCGGGCTCAATCGGGTGGGGAGGCGTTGGTTCCCTGATCTGCATGCCCATTCACAGGCCTCGGATGGCGCTCTGACGCCATCCGAGCTTGTGTATCTCGCGAAGGAACGCGGCCTGAATCTCCTGGCCCTGACCGACCACGACTCTCTGCGGGGCATTGACGAGGCCTGCTCTGCCGCGGCAAAGGCGGACATTTCTCTGATTCCCGGCATCGAGATCAGTACCGAAGGGGACGACGAAATCCACATTCTGGGCTATTTCGCAGCGCCGGGATGCGCTGCGCTGGACGGCCTGATTGCGGAGATTCAGGCGGATCGCATCAGCCGCGGAGAGAAACATCTTTCGGCGCTGAGGGCGCTGAATCTTCACTTGAGCATGGAGGAAGTTCACATTCCTGAAGGCGCCATGTTCTCACGCCCTCTGCTTGCGCAGGCGATGGTCAGAAAAGGCTATGCCGCTTCTGTGGAAGATGCCTTTGACCGTTACCTGGGTGTCGGCAGGCCGGCTTATGTTGAAAAGCTGGCGGTCAAAGCGAAGGATGCCATCATAGCTTTGCGCGCGACGGGCGCTGTGCCTGTACTTGCCCATCCAGGCGAGATACGCGATAAAGAGGGCCTCGAAAAGAAAGTGGAATTATGGCAGGCGTCGGGCCTGATGGGCATTGAGGTCTATCATCCCGGCAACAGCGCGCAAGAGCGGATTTTATGGGAAGCTTTTGCCAGAAACCGCGGGATGCTGGTGACCGGCGGAAGCGACTTTCACCGTATGCAGGATAAAAAACATGCCGATCTCGGCCAGATGCTGGGAGACTGGAAAAATGCGTCGGAAGACGCAGAGGCGCTTTTCAAATTGGGAAAACGATCTTAAGGGGCGAATTCATTGCAGCAGCAACAAAGATATTACCATCAACCAAACGGCCGGAGGCCCGGCGGCGCGCTGATTCGCCTGCTGCCATGGCTTTTGATACTGACTGTCGCCGCGCTGCTGGTCATGTTCGGCCTAAAAGCCTTGCGCGATCACCGCGTACAGCAGGAAATCGCGCCCTACGAAGCGGTTTTCGCGGATAACGTGTTTGTCGACGGGATCAATATTTCGGGGATGACGCCTCAAAGCGCCTATGACGCGGTGCTCAGCAAACAGCAGCAGAGCGTCAGCGGCTGGAGCCTTGCTCTGACCTATCACGGCCATACCTTTGTCACGGTGGATTACCAGACGCTCGGGCTCAGCGTCAATCAGGATTCTGTCAACCAGACGTTGAAGGAGGCCTGGGCGCTCAGCCACACCGGGGATGCTTATCAGCGCAAGGCTGCCATTGAAAATCTGAAGGCCAGCGCCTATCAGGGCTCGACGGTGCACGCCAGTGAGTTTTCCGGCGACAAGCTGCAAAGCTATCTGACAGCCATTGCCGCCTATATCGACAATATTTCCGCCCCGGCTGACGCCCGGCTGCTTCGCTTTGACCCTTCTTTGCCCGATCCCTTTGTCATCCAAAAAGAGCAGGTAGGGTATAAGCTGGATGTAGAAGCCGCCAAGCAGCAGATTCTGGCGCTGGCATCTCAGGGAAGCTCGGGTGAGTTTGAACTGCAGCCGCAGGTGCTCAATCCTGCGGTTACCGAGGCCATGCTGCGGGAGAACATGCAGCTGCGCAGCACCGCGCAGACGGAGATTTCCACGCGCTCCGAATATAACCGCGTGCAGAACATCATCCTTGCAAGCAACAAAATCAGCGGCACCATTCTGAAGCCCGGCGCGGTTTTCAGCTTTAACCAGACGGCGGAGGACAGGTCGGAAAAGAACGGCTATCTGCCGGCGGAAGAGCAGGCCTACGGCAACTATGTGACCGGCATAGGAGGCGGCGTATGCCAGACCAGCACCACCATTTATCAGGCTGCCCTGCTCAGCGACCTTGAGATTGTCAAGCGCAGGGAACATGGCGAGCCGGTGCGCTACACGGATCCCGGCCTTGACGCCACCGTCTACATGACCAGAGGTTATGAGATTGACTTTAAATTCAAGAATACCACCGCACATGACCTGTATATTTCGGTGAAGGTTAAGCAGGGAGCCAGCTCCCGTAAACAGGTGGTTGAGGTCAAGCTTTATGGCGAGCCGGTTGAGCAGGGGGTCAAGTATCAGCTGAAGACGGTCAAATCTGAAGTTCTCTTTCCGCCGCTTGAGCCTGAATACGTGAAGGATAAGAACGGTTACTATACCACCTTCAAAGGGGAAGAAGTCAAGAAATCCTCCGCCAAGGAAGGTTCGGTTATTGATACCTACCTGCAGAAATATGTCAACGGGGCGCTTGTAGACGAGAAGCTTGTCGGCAAAAGCACCTATCCAGCCCGGCAGGAGCAGATTTGGTTAGGGATCAAAGACTTACAGTAATCAGCTGTCTGTAAAAGCCGGGGTGGATTCATCCCGGCTTGATATATGATGGACGCGGATTTTTGCTTCTGCCGGGTGAAATGATGCCTTGGGCAATGTTTTATGCATATCTTGCGATATTATGCAGTATGTGCTATGATTACGCATATTACAGGAAGGGATGAAGGAACGAGAAAATGTACTTTCTGTTCGCGAATCCCCAAAAAACAGAAACCATTGCCGTAGCGCGGGAACTGGCAAGCGCGATAGCTTCAGCCGGGGAGGACGTGGCGCTGGATACCTGGCTGCATGATGAGCTGAAAATCGGTGTCGGTTTATCCCTGAATGAACTGAAAGGAATGGATATCGATTTCATCATCTCCCTGGGCGGCGATGGAACGCTTCTGCGTACGCTGCCAACGGCGGCGCGCCAGAAAATCCCTGTTCTCGGTATCAACATGGGCAGGGTCGGCTTTTTGCTTGAAGTAGAAAATATGGATCTTACCCTGCTTGTCAGGCGCCTGAGACAGCGTGATTTTTATCTGGAAAGCAGACACATGCTCAGCGCGCGCGTGACGGGCAGGGATGAAGAGTACCTGGTGATGAACGATGTCGTGCTGTGCCGGGGCGGCAATCCTTCCAGCATCAGGGTCGAGAATTACGCCAATGATGAACTGGTGTATGTGACTGACGGCGACGGCGTGATTGTGGCTTCGGCCACAGGGTCCACGGGTTACTGCCTCTCAGCCGGCGGCCCGGTTCTCCATCCGACGCTCAAAAACCTCGTACTGCTGCCGATCTGCTCGCATAAAGCGCAGCAGCTTCCCATCGTATTTGACGAGCACATCCAGGTCAGCATGAAGTCGAACGTCTCGGAGGGCAGAACCCAGCAGATACTTTTCGACGGCCAGACAACGCTGGAATTGCCCGGGACGGTCGAGGTGCAGGTGAGGCTTTCCGATTCCTGCGTTGATTTTGTCAGATTTTCCCCTCAGCAGTTTTATACCCGGCTGAGGTTCAAACAGGCCGAGTGGAGCGGCAAATAATTTCAGGAGGACACAGAGGCATGAAGGGCGCGCGGCAAACAGCGATACTGAGCCTGGTGGAGCAGCATGATATTAAAACGCAGGAAGAGCTTGCCGAGAAGCTGAAAGAAAAAGGCATTGACGTAACACAGGCGACTGTCTCACGCGATATTAAAGAGCTTCGGCTGCTCAAGGTGCTGTCGCCGACAGGCGGTTATAAGTATGCTACGGCCGACCAGGCGGAACACGGAATATCCGAGCGCTTTGTGCGCATGTTTGTGGATTCTGTTGTTTCCATCAATTATTCAGGTAACATTATCGTTATCAAGACACTTTCGGGCAGCGCCAACGTTGCGGGCGAAGCCATCGACAGCATGCGCTGGCCTGAAATCCTGGGCACGCTGTCAGGCGACAATACCATCATGGTGGTGGTGCGCACCGAAGCGGATGCGCCGGCGATCGTTGAAAAGTTCCACGAAATTATAAAATAGTATTCGCCATGCTCAAACAGCTTTTGGTCCGCAATATTGCGCTTGTTGATGAGCTCACGGTCAGTTTTGACCGTGGGCTGAATGTATTGACCGGTGAGACGGGCGCCGGCAAATCCATCATTGTCGATTCAGTCAATTTCCTGATTGGCGCGAGGGCGGATAAAGCCATGATTCGCAGCGGCGCTGAAAAAGCCTATGTGGAAGGTGTATTCGATATCGCGGGCAACGATGCGCTCAAGAGAATGCTGGCTGACAATCAGATGGAACCTGAGGATGAAAGCCTGATACTGTCAAGGGAGCTGAGCCTTGGCGGTCGAAGCGTGTGCCGCATCGACGGCACGGCCGTAAACCTCGCGCTGCTGAAGGAGGTTGCTGCCTGCCTGATTGATATTCATGGCCAGCACGAGCATCAGTCGCTGCTGGATGAGAAAAATCATCTTGGTTTTTTAGACGCTTTCGGCGATTCTGAGCACCAGCGGCTTTTGCTGCAGGTGGCAACGCAGTGCAGGGAGTATCAGTCGGCTGACGCTGAGTATCGCAAGCTGCTTGAAGCAAACGCAAGGCGGCAGGAGCGGCTTGAGTTCCTTTTGGCCAAGCGAAAGGAAATAGCGGCTGCGAAACCGAAGGGGGCTGAGGAAGAAAGCCTGCGCAAGGCGCTTGACAGCCTGCGAAACGCCGGGAAAATCAGCAGGGCTTTGCAGCAGGCCTATGGGGCCGTGTACGATACGCACAGCGACGCGGATGCGGCGCTGCGCCTGCTGCAGGCGGCAACGGCCGCCATGGCGGAGATCGCTCCCTATGATGACAGCTTTGAGGCGCTTCGGGCAAGGCTTGAATCCATGTATTATGAGGCCGAGGACATCGGCCTTGAGCTGCGCGGCGCGATCGATCGGTTTGATACGGATGAGGGGGCGCTGCAGCAGGCCGCGGCCCGCATGGATCTGCTCAGGCGTTTGAGCAGGAAATACGCCGTGCCGATCGATGATCTCGCGGCAGAGCTTGAAAAGACCGTTGATGAAATCAAGCAGATGGACAGCATTGAAGACGAACTCATCCGTCTGGAAGAAAAAGCGGATCAAATGCTGGGTGAGTACAAAAAGTCAGCTGCCCTGCTGACGGTGTCCCGCAGAAAGCTTGCTGGCTTTCTTGCCGCAAGGCTCAAGGAAGAGCTGGCGGAACTGAATATGCCTGGCACCGAATTGCTGATTGAACTGACGCCCCGGGGCGCCGGCGTTTCCGCAAGCGGCGACGACCGGATGACGATGCTGCTTGCGCCCAATAAGGGGGAAGAGGCAAAATCTCTTTCAAAAATCGCGTCAGGCGGCGAGGTTTCCCGCCTGATGCTGGCGCTCAAATCCATATCCGCCAGCCACAATGTGATTCCGTCCATGGTGTTTGATGAAATCGATACCGGCATTTCCGGCCGCACAGCTCAGGTGGTGGCGGAAAAAATGTGGAATATCGCCAGATACAGGCAGGTGCTCTGCGTCACCCATCTGCAGCAGATAGCGGCGATGGCGGGCACGCAGTATCTTGTCGTCAAGAGCGAGAGCGGGGGCAGAACCATCAGCCGGATTCACATCCTTTCGCAGGAGGGCAGAATCAAAGAGCTTTCCCGCATGATCAGCGGATATACGAAAGAAAGCGAAAGCAGTCTGCGCCATGCCGAGCATATGCTGAAAGAGGCGGAGGCGTACCGCCTCAGCACCAAGTGAATCAAAGGAACCGTACTGCATGAAATTAGATTTTTGCTCGCTGAGCAGCGGCTCAAGCGGCAACGCGACCTACATTGCTGCGGGAGATACCCGCATTTTAATTGACGCCGGCCTCAGCGGCAAAACAGTTGCCGGAGGGCTCACGGATATCGGCGTATTGCCCGAAAGCCTTTCAGCCATTCTGGTTACGCACGAGCATATTGACCATATTAAAGGGGTCGGCGTGCTCAGCCGCAAATACCGCATTCCGGTTTACGCCAATGAGCGCACCTGGGAGAAAATGGCGCGCATCGTGGGCGAGATACCGGTCGGACTGCGGCGCGTCTTTGAGACCGAGAATGACTTTTATGTCAATGATCTGGGTATCCGGCCCATTGCCATCACGCACGACACTGTGGAGCCGGTCGCTTTCCGCGTTTACGCGGGCGGGAGAAGCGTTGCCGTGGCGACGGACATGGGCGCAGTGCCCAAGCGTGTTATCAAGCAATTGGCAGGTGTCGATCTGCTACTGATGGAAAGTAACCACGATATCGAGATGCTGAGGCGCAATGAGCGCTATTCCGAATCGCTCAAGCGGCGCATCCTCGGCAACCACGGTCACCTCAGCAACGACAGCTGCGCCATTGCCTTGATGGAGCTGTATGAGAGCGGCGTCCGTCACGCGCTCCTTGGTCACCTGAGTCAGGATAACAATACGCCGGAACTGGCCATGCAGACGGTTTCAAACGCTTTAAGCGACCACGGCCTGAAGCCGGGACAGGATGTTTTTCTGGAAATGACCTGGCGTGACCGGCCAAGCGGGTTTTATACCCTTGAGTAAGCGCCGGTCGGTTCTGTACACGGTCGGCGCCGTGCTCAGCCCGGTTTTGGCTTTTGTGCTGGGGCGACTGACCGCCTCTCTGCTGCCGGAAGGCGCCGCATGGCTGTACCTGTATGCGGCAGGGCTTGAAGTGCTGATGATTGGCGTTCCCGCCGTTCTGCTGATGCTGAGAAAAAAGCAGGAGTTTTTGCCTTCGCTCATTGCGCCTTCTCCTGAATCTCTCGGTCTGGTCATGCTGGCCGCGGTTTCCTATGTGCTGACGGCATCGCTGGTGTCCGTCATATGGGTGCAGCTGACAGTGAGCCTTGGCATTCCGCTTTCCGCGGAGCCTGCGCTGCCCGCGGCGAACAGCGCTGGGGAACTGGCGCTCGCGCTGCTCTGCGCCGCGACAGTGCCGGCTGTGTGTGAAGAGCTGTTTTTCCGCGGTCTGCTGCTGCGTTTTCTTTTGCGGAAGCTTACAGTGGGATGGGCTGCCTTCCTGTGCGGACTCGCTTTTTCTCTATTGCATTTTTCATTGAGAGGGTTCCCGGCGCTGCTGATGTTTGGCTTTGTGCAGAGCCTGTTGGTTATCCGCTATAAGAGCTTATGGTTGGCTGTTGCTTTTCATTTTTTGTATAATGCGGTGGTTATTGTATTGGAATCGTTGGGCGGGCACATCTCCGTCCAGACTGTGTTTCTGAGCGCGGGCATTTTTGCCGCATCGCTCTATCTGCTCTTCAGAAAACGGGAGGCCTGATATGGAACTGAGGGTCATTGGCTGCGACGGTACCTATCCTTCCGCGAACGGGGCCTGCAGCGGGTATCTGGTGAAAGCGGGAGGCACAAGAGTGCTTCTTGACTGCGGCAGCGGCGTGCTTTCAAAACTCATGGCGCTGATGGATCCCGCGGATTTGGACGCGCTGGTGCTGACACATTGGCATAATGACCATGCCAGCGATTTGCTTGTGCTGCGCTACTATCTTCAGCTGCAGCGGTGCAAACTGCAGGTCTATGCGCCGGTGGAAAAACATCCCCTGATGGCTTTGTGCGAGGGCAGCGAGTATGTGCTGCATGATATCAGGGAAGTTCAGGAAATCGGCGCGCTTCGCGTCAGCGTGCAGCGTACCGGCCATCCTGTTCCCTGCTACGCAGTCAGGCTGGAGCATCAGGGCGCTTCGCTCGTCTATACCGGCGACACCAACCGGTGGGAACCTTTGATAGCTTTTTGTCAAGACGCGGATGCGCTGATCTGCGACGCTACCTTTTATCAGGACGTTTGGAACGAGAACCTGCCGCATCTGACCGCGGCTCAGGCGGCGATGCTGGGCAGAGAGGCGAAGGTCGGGCGTGTGATTCTGACTCACTTTCAGCCGGATTCTGATGCCCAAAGTCTTCTTGCGGAGGCAAAAGAAGTTTATAAGGCCTGTGAGCCTGCGCTTCCCGGCGTCTGGCAAAAGCTGTGAATCCAAGGTCCTTCCCTGTTCAGAGGCCGCTTGTCTGCCTTGCCCTCAGCTTTGGCGTAGGCGTTCTGATTGGCGGCTATGGGAACGGCTTATCACTTTTTCTCCCTCTGCTGGGGCTTGCCTGTTCCTGCCTGCTGATTCTGGCGAAGCATTGGCTCCGCCAGTCTCTTGCTGTCGGCATGTGCTTTTTTGCTCTTTTTGCCGGGATGCTGAGAACCGAAGTAGTACTACATCCTGTTCTTCCACCGGAAGGGAAGTATCGAATATCTGCGACTGTGGAAGGGCTTCCTGAGCTTCGGGAGGAAGACGGCAGAGTCAAGGCAAGGCTGAGAGACCTCACCCTGATTAACACAGATGGATACGAATGCCGCGTACCTGCCGCCTACTGGACCTACTACCCCGAAAAACAGTTGTCTCCTCCGACGGATGGGCAGCGGCTCAGGGTGGAAGGGGCCGTATATCATCCCATGGGAAGGCAGAATCCTTTTGGGTTCAATTTCAGGCTTTACCTGCTTCAAAAAGGGATTTCGATTGGTGTCAGCGGCGCGCGGAATCTGCGTCTGGAGGGGCCGGTGCAGACTGAGCCCGCCAGTTTCTGGCTGAGAGCGCGGCTCCTGCTCTCTGATCGGCTGGATGAAGCGGCAGGGGAAAACAGCGGCCTCATCCGTGCGCTGCTGCTGGGAGACCGCAGCGCGCTTGCGGATGAAACGCAGCAAAGCTTCAGGGATGCCGGTATCGCCCATGTGCTGTCTGTTTCGGGCCTGCATGTCGGCATTCTGATTTTCGCGCTCTACTGGCTGCTGAAAAAAACTCCGCTGTCTGCGAAGACGCGTTTTGTGCTTGCCATGATAGCGCTGGCGCTGTACTGCAGGCTGCTGGATTTTGCCGCTCCCGTGCTGCGCGCTTCCATCATGTCCGCCGTATTGCTGTCGTCGGAGCTGGCGGAAGAACGAAGCGACCCGCTGACCGGTCTTGCCATAGCGTTCATGTTGATTCTCCTGATCCAACCCCTCGACCTGTTTCATGCGGGCTTTCAGCTGTCTTTCCTCGCGGTGCTCGGCATCTTTACGCTGGGGGATTGGCTCACTTTTCTTTATAATAAGCTATGGATTCATAGAAAGAGAAACAGAAGGATGGATGCGGCTGTTTTCGCTCTGGCGGCCGCATTTTCCGC
>CAYZTQ010000013.1:0-30403 GCA_964481445.1 uncultured Christensenella sp.
AGCCAGACGGATCCCGCGAAGCTTTCGGGCTGGGCGCCGTTTACATAGATGCGGACGCTTCTGATGGCCCGCGTATCGCACAGCGTGTTGACCAGGCTGTAGACAAACAGCCTCTCTTTCTGTGGGCTCAGGCTCTTCGCGGCGGCAAACAGGCCTTCTGAGAAATTGATGAGCGCGGTATCCCCTTCCTTATCGACGCCCAGGATATCGGCGCTTCCTGTTTGCTCAGGGAAGACGGGGGAGGTGCCCTGTACGCTGTCAAAGACCTGCGGCCCGAGCGCCAGCTGCTCGATCAGATACTTCCTGCTGTAGGCGGAAACATAGGGCACAGGGCGGCGCACGGCGGACAGGCTGTCGCCTGCCGCGAAATAGAGTGTGCAGTCCGTCAGCAGGAAAGAGGAGAAGTCGCTTCTGCGCAGCACGCTGCCGGAGAACAGAATGGTTTGTCCTGCGCCTTCATAAATGGCGCCGGGCACGATGCCCTCGATCTGTTCATTGCCGATGCGGATCTTGATGCCCGCAAGCTTCGGAATGAAGGTAGTTAATGTATAGGTGATTGCCGCCAGCATGATGGAGCGCGGCACACCGGCTTTGACAAAGGTATCGTTCGCGGCGTCCAGAAAATTCAGGCTGATGACATAGCTTCCGTCGTCGCCTTCTTCCAGCGCCGGTGGCTCGGCCAAAAGCGAATTGAGATCCGGCATCACGGGACTCTGGTGCAGAACCTGGGGGCCGGCGGAGAGCGCCTGCAGCAGGCTCGCGGCGATCTGCCGGTAGCTTTGGCCGGGGAAACTGACCGTGCGCGCTTCCGCCAGAATGCCCCTGCCATAGCCGGCGGGAAAGTACAGCGTGCAGACGCTTGAAAAGCGCTGGTACTCCATGCCTTCCAGGCTGGAGCGGGTGGACAGGCTGTCCCAAAGCGCAGGCGCGTCCTCGTTTCGGGTCAGCTGCATGGAGCCGGCTGGCGTCAGAGCGGCCTGATCAACGCCGGGCTCAAGGCCCGCGACGAGCACGTTTACATAGCGGATATCGCCCCATTGTACCAGCGTGTTGGTAATGGCGCGCCGAAGGGTAAACAGATCCTGCTTGGATAACATGCCCGCGTTGCTGCCCAGGTTCACTGTGGCGGTGTCGCCTGATATTTCAAGCGCCGGTTTGCCCTCCTGCAGGCGCAGCATCGCCTCGGGGAAGAAGGGGCGCGCGGTTTCGCTGCCGGCGAAAGAAAGAAGCTTGCTGATGGTGGCCTCGGCAGGGTGCCTGTCGGAGGGAATCAGAATCCGCTCCGGCACGGTGATCAGCTGGTTGTTGCTGACGGCTGGAAGATACAGCATCACGGTCTCGGCGTATTCGCGGCTCGTATCACCCTCAGGCACAGCATGTTTGTCTTCCACAGGGGGAAGGGTGGCGGCCGCCTCCTCCCGAAGCGGCACAGAGCTTGTGCAGCCGCTCAGCAGGCAAAGCGCAAGCAGCAGGCTGAAAAGGCGGTAAATTTTAGAATACTTCATTTTACGGCCTCCATCAGCCTCGCGAAGCCCTCATAAGGGATGGCGTAGACGCCTTCCCGCAGCAGGAGACGCAGCGGCCTGTGCTCTACCAGTTTTTCCGTACCGTCCCCGCTCAGCAGCTTCAAGCTGATGGTGACCAGGGCGGTCTGGCCGTCCAGTGAGATGCTGCCCGGCGTCACCAGAAAATCCGCCAGCTTCGGCGCCTGCTCAAGGCTCAGTTTCAAATCGTAATCAGAGGGGATAGGGGCGGGCGCGCGCCCTTCGCTGCCCTTGACCAGCCGGAGACCGGCCGTGAAATCACCGCTCTGCCAGCCCGACAGAAAAATCTGCGCGCTGGCCTGCGGCGTCAGGATATAGCCTTCCTGTCGGCTCAGCGGCGGCGGCAGGGCATCATCTTCCAGCAGGTAATAACGGTTGCTCAGCCGCATGGAGTTACCGACCAGTTTTTCCTGCCGCACAAGCACCTGAACCCTGGCGTACAGACCGTTTTCGGTCAGCGTGTCCGCCAGCGAGGCCATGGCAAGGCGACGCCTCAGCGTGCCTTCGCCCTGGCTGTATTCCGTGCTGAAGACGACGGCTTCATCCGCGTAACGGCCAAGCAGCGCTTCGTTGAAGGTGATAAACAGGGTCTCCCCCTCCACAGCGGTGCTCAATACCTGCGTACCGCTTGGAAACAGGGGGCTCAGGTGAGGGGAAAGGGAGCCAGGGCCTTCCAGCAGCGCGCTGACCAGCGCCATCTCGTCAGAGACGGTTCTTGAGACATTCAGCTCACGCAGCTCGCGGGCGAGATAGGCGGTATTCCGGTACCTGAAATACAGCGTCGCGTTCAGCTTGAGCGGGCGCTCATCCACGGCCTGCGCGCTCAGAATATCCTGCGGAGGAATGGCTTCGGCCCGCCCCATCAGAGGATAAAGAAAAAAGCACAGCATCAGCAGGCTCGCAGCACAGGTTCGTTTCATGAAGACCATCCTTTTTAATTGGTAACTACTTTTTTTCTTTTCCGGGGTCCTCGCCCAGCGTCCAGCCGCGAAGCTTGTTCACCGTGCGCTCCAGCGCGTCGCGGCTGCTGCCCCAGGGCTTGTCGTTGTTTCTGTAATCAAACTTCAGGGTAAACCACTCCAGCTCTTTTTCCAGCCTCGCAAGGCTGTCCTTCAGCAGCTGATGAACCGCCGCCTCAAACTCGACAAAGGCCTGCGCGCTCAGATGCTCCCGCGCCATCTCCAGCAGCAGCGCGGAATCCCTGACGCACAGCCCTTTGGAGGAAACGAAGCCCTCCCGGAAGCTTTTGTCTGTCTTCCACAGGTGCAGCAGCGAGTAGGCGTACTGCCGCAGGTTTTCATCCAGATGGTCGCAGAGCACGCAGCCCCCGTTCAGGGCTGCAAGCGGCTGATCCTTTTTATCCTCTTCTTTAGAAAGAAAAGAGAACATGCTGACCGGCCTATGCCCGCCGGAGGCAGGGAGATTCTGCAGCTTCTTGCGTACCTCCTGAAGGTGGGACAGCATCATCAGCGCATGGCCCAGCTTGTTCTGCCTGTCCTGCAGCATGCGCTGATGCTCTGGACAGAAGCCCTTTTCGTTCACCCGGATGCGGGTATCAGGCTCCATCACCGAGCCGCCAAGGTACCTGTCCGCCAGAAGATGCTCGCTGCGCCGCCTCAGAACGCACATCAGGCACTCGCTCTCCTCATGCAGCGCGTCCCAGACGGGGATGGTGTCTATATGATAACGCGACAACGCTTATCTCCTCGCCGGGGCATGGCAGGTCGTGCAGGGAACCAGCTTGCTGTAAGCTGCCTCACCAAGTTGACTGTAATAAAAAGAATGTTGCAGCGGCTTATACTTTTCGCCTAAGGTGGGGCAGTTGGGGTCGGTGTGGTATTTGGTGCCGCCGTCGGGGTTATAGTAAAGGGTCAGGTTGGGGTCGGCGGTGATCAGGGGCGCGACCGTCACCACAGGCACCTGCGTGACGGAGGCATCCGCCACTTCCTGCTCTGAGGAGAGGGAGTTGGGATCTACATACCACTGGTCATTGACGCGCATCATCAGAACCTGCATCAGGTAGTTGCGCGGCGCCTGACCGTTGCTCTTGTCCATCTTGACCTGCATGTTGACTGTTCTGGTGCTGTCGGCGTCTGAACCGGAAACGCTCGTAAACTCAAAGCTGAGCGGCATGCGGATGCCGCGCACAAAAAACATGGCCTGCTCGGCGTTTTCCTGACTGCTGACCCAGGAAGGCAGAGAGAGCGCTACCATTTTCTTGAAATCGTTGTTCATCCAGGCGGACATGAATTCTTCCAGCCTTTTCTGTGCCAGAGAGGCGGCGTCGGGATTGGGCGTTGTCTCTACCTTGAAATCGCTGACGCTCTGGCTCTGCTGGGCGGTCATGCCCACCATGCCGGCGTCCGCATTCTGCGTAAAGATGGAGGAAGGGTCGCCCTCCTGCACGCCGGAGGCGCTGGGGCCGCTTGGCTGGTTGACGGTGGGGCCTGAAGTCGGGTTCATCCACACGGCGAACAGGCAGACCAGAATCATGGCGATATGGATCAGGCTCAGCGTCATCCTCGCGTTGGGCACGAAGGCGTTCAGCAGCCACATCAACAAAAGACAGCCCGCCGAAAGGGCGACAAAGCTCAGGTTCAGGGTATTGCTGGGCACCAGCAGCGCGATGACAAACATCAGGGGCAGAATAATGGTCAGCATGATCTGCAGCAGGGCGAAGCTGCGCTGCCCTGCCGCCGCGTCCTGATAATCGCCCACGGTGCGCGGAGGCTGCGGCCGGTTGCCGCGCTTGGGAGGCGTCGCTTTTTTTACGTTTTGCAGCGGTGTGCTGGAATAGCGGGATCGACTGTCGCTCATTTGATACTTCCTTTCCGGTTTCAGGCGGCGAACGAAAACCGTCCGAGGCAATTATAACATATCTTAATATATTGTAAATAATTCTGTCGTATTTAACAAAAGGAAACGGGGGTTTCATCCGCGTTTCCTTGAAGGGAATCTTGATTTTTCAAAGCTTCATCAGGGCATGCCAGACTATCTCACATCATCCAGCCCGGTAACGGTGATGTTCTGCCGGCCAAAGACGTCGGAAAGCGCCTTGATGTCTCTCCGGGCTTTCTCTTTTGCATCTTTTTCCTTAGCAGCGTCCTGCTCTTTGACCGCCTCAAAGCACGCGGGCACCCCGCCCGTTTCGCTGAGCAGCAGCTCCAGCTGCCTGCGCCTGTCTTCCGCCATCATAAAGCCGATGTAAAACTGCTTTTCGGCCGTGTAGCTCAGGTAATAGCACCCGTCCTTAAAGCCGCCGTATTTGCCCTCCCGGATGATGCTATACACATTGGGCAGCTGCTTGCTGGCGCGCTCCAGGGCCGTGTTCCATACTTCCTTCGGCGAACCGGGGCCGGTCGTGGCTGCTGCGGCCGTCACAGACGGTTCTTCGGGATGCGCGCCGCTTTCGGGCGCAGCTTCCTGCGAAGGCGCTTCAGGGGGCGTCGGTTCTGCCACGGGCGCCGCTTCCGGCACAGGCGGAAGATCGTCTTCTTCCTGCGGAGGCTCCTCAAGCCAGGGCCCGTCCTCCTGCTCACTGGCCGGAGGAGTCGCTTCCTTTTTTACCGTTTTTTCTTTCAAAGGCGCTGCCTGCCTCGAAGGTTTCGATGGGTTTGCCGCCGGAGCCTGGGCCGCGCCGCCTGCCAGCCTGCTTTCCACCTCTTGAAGGCGCGCCGCTAAGGCCAGCGGTTCCTTCTCCTCGCTGATCAGGCAGATGCTCAGCGCGTATACCTCCAGCACCGCGCGCTGCTGCGAAGTCCATCTGAGGTCGCCTTCGGCGCGGATGGCCCGCTCCAGCATCCAGGTCAGTTTTTCGATCGGGATGCGCTCGGCCTGCTCTTTGTACTTTCCATCCGCCCCGCCCGACAGCTTCGCGCCCAGCAGCAGCCGCAGGTGGGCGGACAGGCTTTTGAGAAAGACCTGAATGTCCTTGCCCGCGCTGTGCAGCTGATCGATCATGCGGAAGGCTGTTTCGCTGTCTTTCCCATGCAGGGCGTCGACAAAATCAAACAGGAAGCCTTTGGTGACGATGCCAAGCGTCTGGCGCACGCGTTCTTCCGTCAGCGAGCCTGTTTCGTCAAGGCACATATCCATCAGGCTCCAGGCGTCGCGCATGCTGCCTTCCGCGGAGTCGGCAATCAGGTTAAGCGCCTCCTCCTCGGCGGCGGCTCCTTCCCGGATGGCCACGCGCAGGCGGCCGATGATGTCTTTCACGGCGATGCGGCCGAAATCAAAGCGCTGGCAGCGCGACAGAATGGTCGCGGGAATCTTCTGCAGTTCGGTTGTGGCAAGGATAAACACCATGTAGTCCGGCGGCTCTTCCAGTGTCTTGAGCAGGGCGTTGAAGGCGGCGTTTGACAGCATGTGCACTTCGTCGATGATATAGACCTTGTAGCGCACAAACTGCGGCGGATAGCTCACCTTTTCCAGCATGTCGCGGATTTCGCTGACGCCCGAGTTGCTGGCGGCGTCCATCTCCACCACGTCAAGCGTGGTATCGGACAGCAGGCTCTGACAGGCTTCGCATTCCAGGCAGGGGTCGCCGCCCTTGGGATTTTTGCAGTTGATGGCCATGGAGAGGATGCGCGCCGTGCTGGTCTTGCCGGTGCCGCGGCTGCCGGAAAACAGGTAGGCATGGGCGATGTGCCCCTGCGCGGCCTGATACCGCAGCGTTCTTATCACGTTCTCCTGGCCGACCATGTCGGTGAAGGTTTTGGGGCGCCAGGTTCTGTAGAGGGATTGATACATGTCTATGCTCCGTTTTCTTCCGCGAGGTTGCGAAAACCCTCGCCAAGTGTTTCATGCGTATCGGTGATAAAGACAAAGGCATGGGGGTCTGTATCGTGTACGATGGCTTTGACGGACATCATTTCCATTCTGGTCACAACGCAAATCAGCATCTGTACCTCGGAGCTGGAGAAGCCGCCGGTCGCGTTCACCAGCGTGACGCCGCGGCCCACTTCGCTCAGCAGCCTCCTGGTCATTTCGCCGCCGTATTTGGTAATGATATGAAATGCCTTGTCGGTACCGAGGCCGACCAGCACCACATCCAGTGTTTTTGTGCAGCAAAACACGCAGATCATGGCGTACATGGCCTGTTCCGCCCCCATAAAAAAGGCGGCCATCAGGATCACGAAGCCGTCGATGGCCATCAGGAAGACGCCGACCGTAATGTAGGATACCTTCCGCTGCACCACCTGAGCGATCAAATCGGTGCCGCCGGTGGTCGCGCCGCCGCGGAGAATCAGCCCGATGCCAAAACCGAGAATCACGCCGCCGAAAAGCGAGGCCAGCAGCGGGTCAGCGGTCAGCGGGGAAAATTTCATCAGGTCGATCAGTACGGAAAACAGCAGCGTGGCAAACAGCGTGCGGATAACAAAGCCGCGTCCCATGCTCTTGTAGCCGATCAGAAACAGAGGGATGTTCATGGCAAGGCTCGTCATGCCGACTGGCAGCCTGAACAGGTGGTAGAGAATCGTGCCAAGGCCTGTTACGCCGCCGGGGGCGATGGAGTTGGGCACAAGAAAAAGGGGATAGACGCAGGCGCCGATCAGGCAGCCCACGACAATATAGGCCGTGCTTTTCAGGTTTTGGATGACAACGGCCGAAGTTGACTTGTCCGGCATGCAAACTCCTTATGATATGTCGATTCTCATATGATACCTGACCATATGAACGGGTATATTATAGCATATCCATATCCTGATAGGTAGGCAGGAGAATGCCTCGTCTCTGTCGAATTATCAGAATATAAGCAACCCTGAGGAGAGGAGCACTGAACTATGAAGACTTCGATAACCGCAAAAAACATGGTGGTAACGCCCGGGATCACCAACAGGGTACTCAAGAAGACGCAGACCATGAGCCGCTACCTGACGCCCGAGACGGAAATGTATATCCGCATGCGCCGCGAAAAGGAAATGCGCATTGTTGAGATTACCGTTCCCATGAGCGGGGTGACGCTGCGCGCGGAAGCAAGCAGCGAAGACAACCTCTTCCAGTCCATCGACAAGGCGCTGGCCAAGCTCGAGCGCCAGATTCTCCGCCACCGCACCAAGCTGGACAAGCGCCTGCGGCAGGATGTCAACCTGGATGAAGGCCCCGAGTTCCTGGAGCAGCTTGCGCCGGAGGAAAGGGGAGAGCGCAGCGTCGTCCGCGAAAAGATGTACACCGTGCGTCCCATGAGCCGCGAGGACGCTATTTTGCAGATGGAACTGCTGGGGCACAGCTTCTTCGTCTATGTCGATACCGACACGCAGGAGACCCATGTGCTTTACTTAAGAAAAGACGGCAACCTCGGCATTCTGGTGCCCGAAGCCTGATTGTATTTCGCCCGGGCGTGTGCCCGGATTTTGAAGGCCGACCGACGTTTTGCCGGGCGGCCCTTTTGTAAGCCACGCGAAGACGGACTGTATCGGTCAAACCTGCACAAATGACCGCCGTATTCACCAGACCTCTCTCATGCGCTCCTGCGCGAGTTCAATCAGGGCTTCCTCCTCGTTTTCCACGCTGCCCGAAAGCACCATGTCCAGCAGGTAGTTCAGCGTTTCGCCGATGGCGGGGCCCTTGGGGATGCCCGCCCACATCAGGCTGTCTCCATTCACCTTGAGGTCTGCGATATTTAGGCAGACGCCTTCTTTGATCATGTTTTCGGCCTGGGGGATCAGATCCAGCGCTTTGCGGGCGCGCCTTGCGATATCCGGCGCATGGGCCGCGATATCCGCGTACTGCAGGCGCAGAAGACGGGTCAGAAGATCAAGCCCCAATTTGGAAAGCCAGCGCCTCAGGTTGTCCTGGCCGAACCGGTCGTCATGATAGAGCACCAGCTCATGCACATCCTGTATCAGGCGGTTTGGCTGGCGCAGGCCCGTGAGACACGCATCGGCGATTTCGGCGCTCAGCGCCGCGTGCCCGCGGAAATGCGTGGTGCCGTCCGGATCCACCGTCATGGCAGCGGGCTTGCCGCTGTCGTGCAGCAGGGCGGCCCACCTGAGCGAAAGCTCCGGCGGGGTATACTGAATCACCTGCAGGGTATGCTCCCACAAATCATACATATGAAAGCGCGTTTTCTGCGGCGTGTGCAGCATGGGCGCCAATTGCGGCAGCGCGGCTGTCAGCAGGCCCGGGTACTTTCTCAGCGCTTCCGCGGCGCCTGCGCCCATCAGGGCCAGGTTGAGCTCTTTGGCAACCCTCTCCCGGCTGATTTTGGAAAGGCTGGGGGCCAGGCGCAGCGCGGCGGCGGCGGTCTTCTCTTCCAGCTCAAAGCCGAGCACGGATGAGAAACGCAGCGCGCGCAGGATGCGGAGGGCATCCTCCGAGAAGCGCTTCTCAGGGTCGCCAACGGCTTTCAGCTGCCTTGCGTGGCAGGCGAGAACGCCGCCAAAGGGATCGACCAGCCCGCGCAGAGGGCTGTAGGCCATGGCGTTGCAGGTAAAATCGCGCCGCTCCAGGTCTTCCCGGATGTTGCGGGAAAAACGCACGCTGTCCGGATGCCTTGAGTCGCTGTACGCTCCGTCGCTGCGGAAGGTGGTAATTTCAAGCGGCATGCCTTCCAACAGCACGGTCAGCGTACCGTGCCTGAGGCCGGTTTCGATGATGCGTTCCCCGGCGAAAACGGTTTTCAGCTCGTCGGGCGTCGCCGCGCTGCACAAATCGTATTCCTGCGCCGCTTTTCCCAGCACATAGTCGCGCACGCAACCGCCGACAGCATAGGCTTCAAACCCTTTTTCCTCCAGTCGGGAAAGGGCTGACATTACCTGGCTCGGCAGCGGGATGCGCATATGTCCTCCTGCTATGCTTGATAGGAGAATCATATCGGCAAGCCGCTTGCCTTGTCAAGCAATACAAAGCGTGCTACACTTTGAGTCTGAAAAGCTTGCGCATAAGGGGAGGAAAGGGTCATGATGTGGCAGCGCGCCGACTGTGAAAAAGAGCGTGTGGACGCGCCCGGCCCGCGGGGCAGGCTGATCATGGGTGATGCCCTGTCGCTGGATCTGAGCGAGTACTACGAGAAGGTTCAGTGCATTTATCTTGACCCGCCCTATTATACCGGCGACCGGTTTGTTTACCGCATGCGGATCGGAAAAGACGGCTGGCAGACAGGAAAGCGCTCCATTGAGCTGCCCGCGTATGATGATTTTTCCCAGTCCGGGCGCGAAAGCTATCTGACTTTCCTGCGGGGGATGATCCACCTCTCGCGCAAGCTGCTGACCCCCAGCGGTTCTTTCTTTCTGCATGTGGACTGGCGCGCGGCCGCCTATGCCCGCCTGCTTTGCGACGACATTTTCGGCGAAGAGCAGTTCCGCAATGAAATCATCTGGAGCTATCAGACCGGCGGCCGCTCCGTCCGCCACTTCAGCCGCAAGCACGACAATATTCTTTTTTACGCCAAGTCCAAAGAGCATTTCTTTGATATCACCAAAGTGCCTGTTTCCAAAAAGAATGAGCGCAGCAACCATCTGAAGCGCCATGTGGACGCCAAAGGGCGCAGCTACCGTTCCATCACCACGGGCGGTAAAACCTACATCTATTATGATGACGAGCCCAGCTACCCGGACGACGTGTGGACGGATCTGAGCCACATGCAGCAGAAGGACCCTCAGCGCACGGGCTATGCCACGCAAAAGCCGGTCTCTCTGCTTGACCGGATCATTCTAAGCACCACCCTTCCCGGCGACCTGGTGGCGGATTTGTGCTGTGGCTCCGGCACCACGCTGGTCTCCGCCGCGAAAAACGGACGCCGTTTTCTCGGCGTCGATATGGGGAAGAGCGCGTTTTCCGCCAGCCGCAAGCGCCTTGCGGAAAATGCTGTAACCTGCTTCGCCCCCTACAGCTCTCTGCCGCTGATGCTGGACGCGGCGGTGGATTCCGGCATCGGATACTATGATGTCAAACTGAACGCCTATACCCTGCCGGCTGACATGATGAGGCGTTTGGAGGCGGTCAGGGCGGAGGGGCTGGAGCTGGTGGACCAGTGGTATGCCGGCCTGATCACCGGGGGAGAATTTCTTGGCTACGCCTCCTCGGTGCGACAGAAGCAGACGCCGCAGCTGTCGACCCGGCTGCAGATTCCGCTGCTGCGCGGAACGGTGGCCATCCTTGTGATCGACGTGCTCGGCAACCGCAGCCTGTGGACCGCCGCCCGCGGGATCTGAGCGTCCAAGTGGGGATATGTCGGCTTCATGAAGGGCTTTTTACATAATTAGTGGTAATTGTTTCCAAATTATGTTATTATACGAAGCAGTACGATGATTCAAAGGCTGTCAGAGAGGCTTTGAAAGGGTGACGCCATCGTTCCGCCTGCTGTCCCGGGGAAGTATCCGGGCCGGGGCGCCCAGAGAGGAAGGCGAAAAGTTCTTACATGGCAACAGTTGAAGATATCGGCATAGACCTCGGCTCTTCCAATGTGCTGATCTATTCCCGCAACAGGGGGATTGTGCTGAACGAGCCGGCCATGCTGGCGGTCGACCATGAATCGCGCAATGTCATTGCCATCGGCCTTGAGGCATACAGGATGCTCGGGCGCGAGCCGGGCAACATCGAAGTGGTGCGCCCGCTTCAGAAGGGCACCATTCAGGGCTTTGATATGCTGTCGATCATGCTCAACCACTTTGTTGTGCGGGTCATCGGCAAGCATATTTTCGCGCGTCCGCGCGCCGTCATGTCCGTTTCGGCCTCGGCCAACGAGATTGAAAAGCGTCAGCTGATTATCGGCATGTTTGAGGCCGGCACCCGCCGCACCCAGCTGATCGACCGTCCGCTTGCCGCCGCGATCGGCGCGGGCATGGATATCGGCAAATATACCGGCCACATGGTGGCAGATATCGGCGCCGCCACGACGGATATTGCCGTATTGTCCTCGGGCGAGCTCAGCGCGCGAAACATCCTGCAAATCGGCGGCGACGCTTTCACGGATGCCATCATTCGGTATGTGCGCCTCAAGCACAACCTGCTGGTCGGCTTCCGCACGGCGGAGGATATCAAGTGCTCCATCGGCTCGGTCTGGGTGTCGGGGGACAGCAGGGTCACCCTGCCCATCGCGGGGCGCAACCTCGTCAGCGGCCTGCCCAAGCAGATTGAGGTCAGCCGCGAGGAGATCGCGGAGGCGATGGAAGAGCCCCTGCACCAGATGCTGGAGGGGCTGACCGGCGTGGTGGAACGCATTCCGCCGGAGCTGGCCAACGACGTTTATGAGAACGGCATCCTGCTGACCGGCGGCGGCGCGGCCATGAAGGGCCTGCAGGAAGTGATTGAGGAGAACATCAAGATCCCCTGCCATGTAGCGGACACTCCCCAGCAGTGCGTCGCGGTCGGCTGCGGCAAGGTGCTGGAGCATCCCGGCGAGTACGACCAGTACATCGGCGAGCGCCGGAAGGGGAAAAGATAGTTCATCTCATCAAATGATACGAAAAAGGCTGCGCCGGCAATATCCGGACACAGCCTTTTTCGTATCGTGGTTTCACGGGTCTTGCGCCTGTGTATGCTGTCAGCTGCGATAGCACGGCGCAACAACAAAAAACACAAAGCAAAACCCCCGTTCAGCCTGTCGCTTGCGGGGGTTAGCTGTTTGTGACTGCCGCTGGGCGCGATACGAGGAGTATCAGGCCTCGGTAGAAACCGAAATCTTGGGCAGGGCGCGAAGCACCTTACCGCTGCGCAGGCAGCTGGTGCAAACGTTCATGCGCTTGGGCGAAGCACCGACCATCACGCGCACGCTCTGCACGTTGGGGGCCCATTTCCTGTTGCTCTTGCGCTCGGAATGGCTCACCTTATGGCCGCTCATCGCGGTCTTTTCGCAAACTTCACAAAACTTTCCCATCGTTAACACCTCCCTGTCGGAGACTGGCGGACTGGCCAAACAGCGAATCCTTCTTGACAGCTTGAATATATTACCATGCCTGTTGATGAAATGCAAGCGCGCAGGTAAAGATTTTTGCCCCTTCAGGCGGAAGGCGGAATGTGCTTTCTATTTCGATCTTACTCAGCCGGCATAGACCCGTCCGGTCTGCCTCGGGGTGTAGCCGAACTCTCTTACAAAGGCGCGGTAAAAGGCGGAGTAATCGGAGTAGCCGGTCTGCTCGGCCGCCTTGGCGGGCAGCAGGCCCTGCGCCAGCAGCTGATGGGCCGCGTACATGCGGCGCTTGATGATGTATCGGTGCAGGCTGACCCCCATCTGCCTGTAGAAGGTTTTGGTCAGCGTGCTGCGGCTCACATAGTGCGCCTGCGCGAGGCCGTCAAGCGTCAGCTGCGGGTCATCCAGATGCTCGTTGATGTACTGCGCCACCTGCAAGACTCGCTGGCTCTGCAGGGGAGATGCCTCTTTTGCGTCCTGCCTGCTGCGGCAAGCCTCGTTCACCCGCAGCATCAGCAGCGTGCTCAGCGCGGCGCGCCCGAGTTCATCCCCAAAGCCCGGTTTCTGGTTCAGCTCGATCAGCTGCTTGATCATGTAGCCCGCTTCGCTGAGCGCCTGCGCGGGCAGGTGCAGTACCTGACCGTATTCGGCAGCCTTGAAGCAGGCGGCCAGGTCGGTTTGCCCGTCGCTCAGCGATTCGAGGTAACGGGCATTGATCCAGAAGAACATCCGCTTATAAGGCTGCGAGCTGTCGCGGATGATCGGCCAGTGCATCACGTTCGGCGGGATCAGCAGCATGTCCCCGGGGCTCAGCCTGTATTGCTGCATGTGGATATTGTAAATTACATCCCCTGCTCTGAAGAAATAGACCTCGTAAAAATCTGCGTGAAAGTGAACGGGCGTGCTGTCTTTATAGCATTCTTCAAAAGAGAAAGCCTCAATATCCTGTCGGTTCATCGTCCATCTGGTCAGATTGTCGCGGTATTTTCGCATGATGATTCATCCCTTGCCCGTCTGCGCGGCTTTTATTGATATGACGCATTTTTGCACAGGAGTGCCGTATCTGTCAATCGAAAGTCTACCCGATTTGCAAGAATGACTCCTGTTTCTACAATGGTCGGGAGGCGGGCAGACGGATATAATACAATTATCGTGATGGAGAATAGGCTTGCTGGCAGGTCTGTTCATCCCAGTCTGATCTGACCGGCTCGCGCCGTCCGCGGAGGTTCCGCGGCGGGCCGGCCGTCAAAAAATAATACAGGAGAGTGTCCCATGAAAAAACGTATCTTGTGCCTGATGATGACCATGTTGATGCTTCTGTCGCTGGGGCAGGCCGTGGCGCAGGGGGAAGAAGTCACCCTGACCGTGCTCTGGTTCAACGACGCCAATGAGTCCGAAGTTTTTCAGGAGACTGTGGCCGATTATCTGGAAGCCAACCCCAACGTGAAGCTTGACGTTCAGGTCGTCGCTTTCGACGGCTATGAAAAGCAGCTCAAGCTGATGCTGGCGGGCGGCAACGCGCCTGATCTGGCCAGAATGACTACGGCGATGATGCCCGTGTTCAGCGATTCGCTGGAGCCGCTGGAAGGGCACGCGGACATGGCCGAAGTCGAAAAGGCTTTCGCGCCCGCCATGCTGGCCTTCGCGAAAAACAAGGAGGGCAAAGTCGTCGCCTATCCCACCGAAGCGACCGCCAACGGCATGCTCGTCAACAAGACCGCCTTTGAAAAGGCCGGCATCGACGTGGTGGAGCTGTCCAAGACCTGGACCTGGGCTGAGTGGGAAGAGGCTGCCAAAAAGGTCGTTGCGGCTTCCGATACCGTGAAGTACGGCCTGGCCGTTGACTTTACGCCCCACCGTTTCTCCACCATCATCTATCAGTTTGGCGGCAGAATGCTGACGGAAGATCTGTCCAAGACGAACTTCAGCAACGAAGGCACCATCAATGCGATCAAATGGTTCAAGCGCATGCATGACGAGGGACTGGTTCCGCCTTCTGTGTGGCTGAGCGCTGAGAAGCCCGCCGAGCTCTTCCAGGCCGGTATCGTGGCCGGGCACATCGGCGGCAGCTGGAATATCAACACCTATGTCGGCGTGAAGGATTTTGAGTGGACCGCGGTTCAGTGCCCCAAGGGCGAAATCCGCTCCTCCGTGCCGGGCGGCAAGTTTATCGCCGGTTTTAAGGATGCCAAGAACAAGGACGCCGCGATGGCGCTGGCGGCCTGGTTCTCCGACGCCGAGCACAATGCCAAGTACTGCCTCGGCACCAACAACCTGTCCTCCCGCGTGGATGTTTCCATCGAATATCCCGCCAATACCGAAGCCTTCCAGGTCTTCTCCGAAGAACTGAAGGTGACCCCCACCTACACGGCGGAAGAATGGAATACGCCCATCGTCGGCAAGATCGGCGGCGCCGTGAAGGAAAACATTGTCGAGGTACTGCTTGGCAATATGACGGCTGAAGACGCAGCTGCCGAAATCGACCGCCAGGCCGAGGAACTGATGCAGTAAAAAGTTAACCCGGCGGCGGGCTGTGTTGTTGCCGCAGGTGCAGGCACTTGCGCTGACAATCAGCCCGCCCCTTTTTTGGAGGTTTCATGCAGCGGGCTAAACGAAAAGGGCAGAAAGGCAATTTTCACCAGACCCTGACCCCCTTGCTTTTTCTGAGCCCCAACGCCTTGATATTTATCGTGTTCATCATCATCCCGGCGCTTCAGGGGCTGCGGATGTCCGTGATGAGCTGGAGTATTCTGGAGACGCCCAGATACATCGGCCTGCGCAACTTTGAAAAGCTGCTGCGCGACCGGGTCTTCGGCATCACGGTTCAGAATACGGTGGTTTACTCCTTTTTTATGGTGGTGTTCATTACGGTGTTCGCGCTGCTGCTCGCCCTGCTGCTGCACCGCAATACCCTGAGGGGCGAGCGGGTTTTCCGCTCTGTGTTTTATGTGCCTTCTCTGCTCAGCATGATTACCGTCGGCATCGCGTGGCGCTTCATCATGGGGGATGAGATGGGCATCATCAACTACATTCTGCGCGCGGCGGGCAGGCAGGGCATCGGCTGGCTGTCCGACCCGGGGCTTGCGATGGCAAGCGTCATCTTTGTTTCCGTCTGGGCGCAGGCCGGCTATTACATGGTCATCATAATCGCCGGGCTGCAGGCGATCCCGGCCGAGCTGTATGAGGCCGCTAAAATAGACGGCTGCAGCGGGCGCCAGACCTTCTTTCAGATTACGCTGCCGATGCTCAGAAGCACGCTGCTGGTCGTGGTCGTGCTGGCGACCATCAGCTCGTTCAAAGCCTACGAGCTGATCAACGTCATGACAAACGGCGGCCCCGGCTACGCCACGAAGTTCATCGTGCAGCAGGTCTATCAGGTGGCCTTTACGGAGGACAGGATGGGCTATGCCTCCGCCATGTCCATGGTGCTGATGGCGATTATCGGCGTGTTTACGCTGCTGCAGTTCAGGCTCACGGGAAAGGAGCAGGATTATGAGTAAGCTTTCCCGCCGCTATTCGCTCTTTAAATATCTGGCGCTATTCATACTGGCCGCCCTCTTCATGTTTCCCGTGGTCTGGGTGGTGCTGTCTTCCTTTAAGCCCCAGCAGGAGCTTTTTCAGGTGCCCCAGACCCTTTTCCCCGGGCGGTGGACCTTTGACAATTATCTTTTCTCCTTCGCGCAGGGCGATTTCGCTTTGAATATCCGAAACAGCGCGGTGGTTTCGATTTCTTCCACCCTGCTGGCGGTACTAATCAATACCATGGCGGGCTACGCCCTTTCCAAGTTTATCTTTCCGGGGCGCGATGTCATTTTCGCCGTCATGATCGCGACGCTGATGATCCCTCTGCAGGTGATCATGGTACCTATCTTCCTGCAGCTGAAGGGGCTGGGCATGCTCAACACCCTGCTTGGCATCATCATACCGCCTGCCGCCACGCCGACGGGCATCTTTCTGGCCAGACAGTATATGCTGACGCTGCCCAACTCCATGATCGAGGCGGCGCGCATCGACGGCGCGGGGGAAGGCTACCTTTTCGCGCGCATCATCCTGCCGCTGTCCAAGCCCATCGTTGCCACGCTGACCATCTTTTCCTTCATGTGGCGGTGGAACGATTACCTCTGGCCGCTGATCGTCATTACCAACAACCGCCTGCAGACCCTGCAGCAGGCGCTGGCGGGCTTTGTGGGCCAGCTGCAGATCAACTGGTCCAGCCTGCTGTCCATGACCACCGTTTCCATGATTCCCGTGGTCATCGTCTTTCTTATCTTCCAACGATATTTCATGATCGGCATTGCGGCCGGTTCAGTAAAAGGATAAAAGTATGAAACACATCATAGACAATCTTTCTACTTGCGAGGTACTGGCGGACAGGCTGGTGTTCCGCGGAAGGGGCGGCGAAATCGTCCTCGGCCTGTATGAGGCGGGCGTCATCCGCGTTTCCTGCCGGTTTGCAGGCGCCGTTTGCGATTCAAAGATGGAGGCCGCCTCCGCCTTCATCACGCAGGGAAAAGCCTTCGCCCCCTGGAAGGGCAATGTGCTGGAGGAAGAGGAAAGGTTCCTTGTTTCTCTGGAGGGCGGCCTGAGCATCCGTCTGGAAAAGAGAAACGGCATCCTTTCTCTGTATAAGGAGGATGTGCTGCTGCACGGCGGAAGGATCGGCAGCGCGGATCT
The DNA here is from genome assembly GCA_964481445.1 of uncultured Christensenella sp. Taxonomy (GTDB): domain Bacteria; phylum Bacillota; class Clostridia; order Christensenellales; family Aristaeellaceae; genus UBA1038. The sequence goes on from CAYZTQ010000013.1 coordinate 17,071, forward strand.
GGTGGTGCCCGAATACCCCATCCGCCTGATAACAAACGGGGATCAGCGGCTCGGCCGCTTTAATTTTCCGCTGCATCCGGCGGACGAGTTTTACGGTCTCGGCGACAAGGGCGGCTCGCCTGACCGGAGAGGGCAGCGCTACGCGATGTTCAACCGCGACTCGCTGGCCTACGAGCCGGACAGGTCCGACCCGCTGTATAAATCCGTGCCCTTTTTTATCAAGATCAACCGCCAGACGAAGGTCTGCCTGGGCGTTCTCTTTCCGCTGCCCGGCATCCGCACGGTGGATTTCGGCAGGGAAAGCCGCTTTTATTATTCCGCTGAAGCGGAAGGCGGCCCCTTTGATTACTGCCTGTTCACTGGTGAACACTATGCGCAGGTGCTCGGCGCCTATTGCCGCCTGACCGGGCTTCCGGCGCTTGCGCCGCGGTACAGCTTCGGTTTCCTCGGCTCTTCGATGAATTATCTGGAGCCGGACGACGCGCCCCAGCGGGTGCTTGACTACTTTGCCAGAACCGAAAAAGAGGGGATTCCCTGCGAGGGCATGTATTTCTCCTCAGGCTACCTGAAAGCGCCGGACGGCAAGCGCTACGCCCTTGTCTGGAACAGGGAAAAGTTTCCCAATCACGGAGAGTTCATGCGGGCGCTTGTCAGACGCGGCTATCACATCATCATGAACCTGAAGCCCGGCATCCTCTGCACGCATCCCTGGTTCAGGCAGCTGGATGAAAAGGGGTACCTTATCAAAGACGCCTCAGGCAAAACCTATGTGGAATATTTCTGGGGCGGCGCGGCCTCCTTTATCGATTTTACCAACCCTGAGGCGGCTCAGTGGTGGAAGGATCAGCTCAGGGAGCAGTATCTGGATCACGGCTGCGCCGGCATCTGGAACGATAATAACGAGCTGGAGCTGGAGGACAGCGAGCTGCCCATCTATCACCTGCGCTCGCAGTACCCTGCCCTGATGGCGCGGGCCTCCTATGAAGCCTTCAAAGAGTATCAGCCGCATATCCGCCCGTGGATTTATTCGCGAGCCGGCTCCAGCGGCCTGCAGCGCTACGCCCGCACCTGGACCGGCGATAACCTGAGCGATTTTGAGACCCTGCGCTACAACCAGTACATGGGCCTGAGCCTCGGGCTTTCCGGCCTGCCTTTCTACGGGCACGATCTGGGCGGATTCTTCGGGGAAGTGCCGGAGGAGGAGCTGCTGCTGCGCAGCTGCGAAACGGCGGTTTTCCAGCCGCGCTTCGTCATCCATTCCTGGCGTTGGAACGGTGAGCCGACCGAACCCTGGACCTATCCTGACGCCTTCCCACGCATCAAGCAGCTGATTTACGCCCACTACCGCTACATGCCTTATATTTACGACTGCGCGGTGCAGGCTTCGCTGACAGGCTATCCCATCGAGCGGATGCTCAGGCTCGAATTCCCGCAGGATACGGCGCTTTCGGAAAAGGATGTCAACATGCTCTGCGGACCCTTCGTGCTGAAGGTGCAGGCTGTCGACAAGGGCCTATCTTGCGTATCGGTTCGCCTGCCGCAGGGAGCCGCCTGGTATGACCCGAGAACAGACAGGGCCTACCTGGGTGGCCAAAGCATCGCGAAAGAGGTGCCGATTGACGGCGATCCGCATTTTCTGATCCGTCTGGGGGCGGTTATCCCCACCGCCGTGCAGATCAGGCAGCTGTCCAGCCCGCTGCCCGAAGAGACGGATATTCTGATTTACCCCTGCCTGCCGGGAGAAACCGGCAGCTTTGACCACTATGAGGACGATGGCATTACAGAACTGGCGCTTGAGCAGTACAATCAATTCAGGTTCGAGCTGGGAAGCGACGTGCTTGCGGTGCGCAGGCTGAAGCACGGTCTGCCCTGTACAGAGAAGCGTCTGCACAGGCTGGTCTTGCCGGAGGGCTTCGTGTTTGCGCAGAGCGGAGAAAACACCTATGTGTATGATCCCGAGGACGTTGAACTGGAAGAGCCCCTGCGCCTTCAAATCAAGGGGGCATGGAAGCTGAACTGACAGAAACAGCTGCGCCTTGAAGAGAGTATCATATCACTTGTTTAACGGCGGATTTGGGGCATACAGCCCCGGATCCGCCAAGGCGTCCATTTACCTTCTTCCGCCCTTCCTGTATACTTTCATGCTGCATGGCGGCAGCCTGCGAGATCACTTTATCTGGAAGGAAACAATTCATGCTCACGGTCACCGATCTGGGTCTGCAGTTCGCGGACAGAAAGCTGTTTCAGCATGTCAACCTCAAGTTTGTGCCGGGCAACTGCTATGGCATCATCGGGGCGAACGGCGCGGGCAAATCGACTTTTCTCAAAATACTCTCCGGGCAGATGGAGCCCAGCTCCGGCGAAGTCTCGATGTCCAAGGGGCAGCGCATGTCGGTGCTGGGGCAGGATCACTATGCCTTTGACGCCCATACGGTGCTGGATACGGTTATTCTGGGCAACCCCCGCCTCTACCAGATAGAGCGTGAGAAAGAGGCCATCTATAGTAAACCGGATTTTTCGGATGAGGACGGAGAGCGCGCCGCCGCGCTGGAGGGCGAGTTTGCGGAGCTTGGCGGCTGGACCATGGAAGCGGATGCCGCTACCCTGCTCAACTCCCTCGGCCTTGCGGAAGAGCTGCATCAGCGGAAAATGAGCACGCTCGCTGGCCGCGAGAAGGTGAAGGTCATTCTGGCGCAGGCGCTTTTCGGCAATCCCGATGTGCTGATTCTGGATGAGCCGACCAACGATCTGGATATCGCCGCCATCGCCTGGTTTGAAGAGTTTCTCATCAACTATGAGGGCGTGGTCATCGTGGTGTCGCATGACCGCCATTTCCTCAACAACGTCTGCACCTATATCGCGGATGTAGATTTCGGCCGCATCAAGCTCTACACCGGCAACTACGATTTCTGGTATCAGTCGAGCCAACTGGCGCTTCAGATGCAGAGGGAGCAGAACAAGAAGAGGGAGGAACAGCGAAAGGCGCTGCAGACCTTTATCGAGCGCTTCTCCGCCAACGCCTCCAAGTCGCGCCAGGCCACCTCGCGCAAGAAGCTGTTGGAGAAGCTGTCGGTCGACGAGATCGAGCCGTCCAATCGGCGCTATCCCTTCATCACCTTTCAGAAGAACCGGGATGTCGGCAACGAAATCCTCAGGGTCGACGGGCTGACCAGGTTTGTGGACGGCGTGAAAGCCTTTGGCAAGGTCAGCTTCACCGTTGAGAAGGGCGACAAGATTGCCTTCGTCGGCAACGAGAACGCCATTTCCGCGCTGTTTGAAGTGCTGGCAGGGGAAAGCGAAGCCGATTTCGGCGAGTACAAGTGGGGCATCACCATCACCTCTTCCTACTTCCCTAAAGACCATTCGCCTTTCTTTCCCAAGAACAACCCGCTCAGCATCCTTGACTGGCTCAGGCAGTACTCTCTGGAAGACACGACGGATACCTATCTGCGTGGGTTCCTCGGCAAAATGCTCTTTTCGGGGGACGAGGTGTTCAAAAGCTCATCTGTGCTCTCGGGCGGCGAAAAGGTGCGCTGCATGCTGGCCCGTATGATGCTGAAGGAAGCCAATGTGCTTTTGATGGATCAGCCCACCAACCATCTGGATCTGGAGACCATCACGGCGCTCAACAACGGCATGTCCGATTTTTCAAGCAATATCCTGTTTACCTCGCACGACCACGAGCTGATCAGCTCCGTGGCCAACCGCATCATCGAGCTTCAGCCGGACGGCATGGCCGATTTTCGCGGCAGCTACGACGAGTTTTTGGATAAGAAGCTGGGCATCCGCTCCTGATGTTGCATTTTTACGCAGGTCGTCCGCGCGCATGAAGCCTCTGTCCGCATTGAGACCGCATAGTACATGAGAAGTATGGATTTTATGAAGAACCGATAAAATGCAATTTTATACTTCTCAAATTTCAAATTGTGTGCTATGATACCGCAAACCCGAACCAGAGGTTTGGGGAATAAACGAAGGAGGGTTTGCGCGATGTACAAGAAGTTCCTGTCCCTGTTCCTGTCTGTGATTCTTGCGATGTTTGCCGTGCCAGTTTTGGCGGCGGAGGAGAGCGACCTGCATCATGTGCAGCAAAAAGGTTCGCTTGTCATCGGCTACACCGTCTACGCGCCCATGAACTACACCGATGAAAACGGCGTGTTTACCGGCTTTGATACGGAACTGGCTGTAGCGGTCGCGGACCTGCTGAACCTGAAACCCGAGTTTGTTGAAATCGACTGGAACACCAAAGAGATCGAGCTGGCCGCGGGCAGCATCGACTGCATCTGGAACGGCCTGACCATCAACGATGAGCGCAGGGAGCAGATGGAGATCACTGTCCCCTATGTAAAGAATGCTCAGGTGGTTGTGATGAAAGACGGCGCTGAGTATGAGAGCACCGCTTCTCTGTCTGGCAAGACCGTTACGGCGGAGGCCGGAAGCGCCGGCGAGGAAACCGTCAAGAACGACGAGAACCTTGCCAAGGCGGAGCTGATCACCAAAGAAGTGCAGACCGCCTGCCTGATGGAGGTGGCGGCCGGCACGGCCGATGCCGCTGTGCTTGACCTGACGCTTGCCAATTCCATGATCGGCGAGGGCACGGATTATGCGAACCTCAAGATTGTAGACCGGCTTGGCGTGGAAGATTACGGCGTTGCATTCCGCAAAGGCAGCGATATCGCGGAGGCTGTCAACCAGGCCTTCCTTACGTTGAAAGATCAGGGTCTGCTTGGCGCGCTGGCCGAAAAATACGGCCTGGATTTGGCTATCTGACAGAACTTCAAAACCACGGCGGGGGCAGAAGCTCATTCTGCCCCCGCGTGATTGTGTATGGGAAACGATAAGGCATGACAGATAATACCATCATTATTGGCCGCCTGTTTGAGGGCTTTGGTCTCAACGTTCAGCTGTTCGTTCTGACCCTTTTGTTTTCTTTGCCGCTGGGGCTTGTGATTGCCTTTGGCTCTATGAGCCGCTTCCGGCCCCTTGCCTGGCTGACGGCCGGGCTGGTTTGGGTCATCCGCGGCACGCCGCTGATGCTGCAGGTGCTTGTTATCTATTTCGCGCCCGGTCTGTTCGGCTGGGGGCCGCTGTGGGGTTCGGGCAGCGGGGCGCGCTTTACGGCGGCCACCGCGGCCTTTGTGCTCAACTACGCCTGCTATTTTTCAGAAATCTACCGCGGCGGCATTCAGGGCATCCCCAAAGGGCAGACGGAGGCGGGACAGGTGCTCGGCATGACGCGCTCGCAGATCTTCTTCCGCGTCACGCTGCTGCAGGTTGTCAAGCGCATTCTGCCCGCCATGGGCAACGAAGTGATCACGCTGGTGAAGGATACCTCGCTCGCACGCATCATTTCCATCAAGGAGATCATCATGATGGCGCAGGAGTACACCTCCAAGGGGCTGATCTGGCCGCTGTTTTCAACGGGGCTGTTTTTCCTGGTCTTTGTCGGCGTGCTGACGGTGCTGTTCAGCCGCCTTGAAAAGCGCCTGGACTATTTTAAGGCGTGATGGAGTGTATATGGCAATACTGGAAGTAGAGGGCCTGAACAAAAGCTTCGCGGGCGCGCAGGTGCTGCGCGGCATCAGTTTTTCACTCGAAGAGGGGAAGGCGCTGGCCATCATCGGTTCCTCCGGTTCAGGGAAGACCACGCTGCTGCGCTGCCTCAATTTTCTGGAGCGGCCCGACGGAGGTATAATTCGGCTGCGGGGAGAGGTGCTGTTCGACGCCGGCGACGCCTCCATGCAGAGCGAGCAGGAAATCAGGAAGCGCAGGCTCAACTTCGGCATGGTCTTTCAATCCTTCAACCTGTTTCCGCAGTATACGGCCCTCAAAAACCTTACGCTGGCCAGCGAGCTGCTGCTCAAAGAGAAGGAGGGCAAGCCGCATGCCGAAAGCCGCCTTCAAATCGAAGAGAGAGGGCGCGAGCTGCTTTGCCGCATGGGCCTTTCCGCCAAGGCAGATGCCTATCCGCACCAGCTGTCGGGTGGCCAGCAGCAGCGCGTGGCGATAGCGCGCGCCTTGATGCTCAACCCCAGCATCCTCTGCTTTGACGAGCCGACCTCGGCGCTCGATCCCGAGCTGACGGGGGAGGTGCTGCGCGTGATCCGCGGCCTGGCCGAGCAGAACACTACGATGATTATTGTCACCCACGAAATGGCCTTTGCAAGGGACGTGGCCGATCATGTCATCTTCATGGATGAGGGCGTGATTGTGGAAGAGGGCACGCCGCAGCAGGTGATCGTTTCCCCAAAGGAGGAGAGGACCAGGCAGTTTCTTTCCCGCTTTTCAAGCGAGAGCTGAACCGGTGTTGCAGCAAATTTTCCGGCTGATGCCGGTTTTTTCATATCATCTTTGCCCTTTTAGCCGCGGTGGCATCTTGCCCCGCGGCATGATAAAATAACAATACATTACAGCTTCATGGAGGCAGGCTTTGCGGAGCAATCTGGTGGTCGGCATACTGGCGCATGTGGATGCGGGCAAGACGACGCTGTCGGAAGCTTTGCTGTATACAAGCGGGACGCTGCGCCGCCTCGGCCGGGTCGACCACCGCGACGCGTTTCTCGATACCGACGCCATGGAACGCAAGCGCGGCATCACTATTTTTTCCAAGCAGGCGGTCATGCCGCTGGACGAGGGCAGCATGACGCTGCTGGATACGCCGGGCCATGTGGATTTCTCTTCCGAAACCGAGCGTGTGCTTGCCGTGCTGGACTACGCCATTCTCGTCATCAATGGGGCGGACGGGGTACAGAGCCATACCCTGACGCTCTGGCAGCTGCTCCGGCGGCACAAGGTGCCTGTATTTCTGTTTATCAATAAAATGGATCTGCCCGCGGCGGATGAGAAAAGCATTCTTCAGCAGCTGCGGCAGCATTTTGGAGACGGCTTTGTGCGCTTCACCGGTTCCGACCCCGCTGCCCTGCAGGAAGAAATCGCTCTTTGCGATGAGAGCGCTCTGGCGGAATTTTTATCAAATGCCTGTCTTCATCAACAGACCATCGCCCGTCTGATCAGGAACCGTCAGGTCTTTCCCTGCTATTTCGGTTCCGCGCTCAGGGTAGAGGGGGTGCGTGAGCTGCTGGAGGGGCTGGCCCGCTACGGCGCGGCCCCCGCCTACGGCGAGGCGTTTTCTGCCCGGGTGTTCAAGATCAGCCGGGATGAGCAGGGGACGCGGCTGACACACCTCAAAGTAACGGGCGGTGTCCTCCGGGTGCGTGACAGCCTGAGCGGGCAGGATGCGCAGGGGAAGCAATGGGAAGAGAAGGTCACCCAGATCCGCGTCTATTCCGGCGCCAGGTTTCAGCAGCCGGATGAGGCGCCCGCCGGCACTGTCTGCTGCGTCAGCGGCCTGACGGCCACCTATCCCGGCGAGGGGCTTGGGGCGGAGGGAGACGCGCGCGGCCCCGAGCTGTCGCCCGTACTCAGCTACAGGGTGGTTCTGCCAAAAGGCGCCGACCCCGGGCAGGCGCTGCGCCAACTGCGTGAGCTGCAGGAGGAAGACCCGCAGCTGTCGCTCAGCTGGACGGAGCAAACGCAGGAAATCCGCCTGCAGCTGATGGGCGAGGTGCAGCTGGAGGTGCTCGGCGCGAAGATACTGGAGCGCTTTGGCCTTGCGGTCAGCTTTGACGCGGGCCGGGTGGTCTACCGAGAAACCATTGTAGAGCCGGTCATCGGTATGGGGCATTTTGAGCCGCTAAGGCACTACGCCGAGGTGCATCTGCTCTTGCAGCCCCTTTCACGCGGCAGCGGGCTTGTGTTTGAAAGCATCTGCCGGGATGAGGTGCTGGCCGGCAGCTGGCAGCGGCTGGCGCTGAGCCATCTGGAAGAGGCGCAGCTGCGCGGCGTGCTGACGGGCGCGCCGCTGACCGATGTAAAAATTACCCTGCTCAGCGGCCGGGCGCACAACAAGCATACCCAGGGGGGCGATTTCAGAGAGGCTGCGCTCCGCGCTCTGCGTCAGGGGCTGATGAAGACGAAATGCTGCCTGCTGGAGCCGCTCTACAGCTTCAGCATGGAGCTGCCCTCCGCCTGCCTGGGCCGGGTGATGTTTGACCTGCAAAAGGCGGGGGAAGACGTCCGGCTTATCGAAAATGACGGTGAAAAGGCGCTGGTCAGTGGCAGCGCACCGGTCAGCTTCATGCGCGCCTACGCTGCCGATTTCAGGGAGTATACGCGCGGGGCGGGCAGGCTGACGATGGCCCCGGACGGCTACGCGCTCTGCCCCGATCAGGATGAGGTGATAGCTGGTACCGGCTACGACCCCGAGGCCGACCTGCTGCACCCCGCCGACTCGGTATTCTGCTCGCATGGCGCGGGCGTGACGGTCAAGTGGTATCAGGCGGAAAACTTCATGCACCTTGACCGGGACAGCTACCCGCCGCCGTTTGCCAAAAGGGCGCCGCTCAGCAGCCTTCCCCGAGGCGGCAATGCCTACCGCGCCTCGCCGGAAGAAGTGCAGGCCATCTTTGAGCGCACCTATGGCGCTGTGCGCCAGCGCGGCTTCGAGCCGGTCAGAAAAACCCCAAAGACACCGACGGAGGGCGAGGCCGCGCCGCGCCCCCCTCGCTATCAAAAGCCGGATTATCTTTTAGTGGATGGCTATAATATCATCCACGCCTGGGAGGATCTGAGCGATATGGCCGCCTCCGGCCACATGGATTCCGCCCGGCAGACCCTGATGAACCGCCTGAGCGCTTTCAGGGTGACGGATGAGCGCGAGCTGATTCTGGTATTCGACGCCTACCGCGTGCAGGGGGAGGCGCAGCGCGTTTCCCGCTTCCATAACATCAGCGTCGTGTATACCAAAGAGGCCGAGACGGCGGACGCCTACATCGAAAAGGTCAGCTATGAAATCGGCAAAAAGCACCGCGTGACCGTCGCGACAGGCGACAGCGTCATCCAGCTGATCGCGCTGGGCCATGGCGCGCTGCGCATCTCTCCCGGCATGCTGCTGGAAGAGGTGGAGAGCAGCGAAGCGCAGATGCAGCGCCTGATGGACGCAAATAACCGCCCCATGACGGGGCGGATAGCCTTTCCTGAAGGCTTTGGCGTCGGAAACGATGCTCAGTAATACCCGAGGGTCAGGCGCAGCCTGCCCTTTTTCGTCTCATTGAGTATAGAAACCAGCTTCACCCGGCCCTTGCTCTGCAGCGAGATGATGGCTCCTTCCGCCGGGGCTTTGGAGGTGTTCAGGCATTCCTGATGGTCCAGTTTGCAAAGCCCGGCCTCGATCAGGCGGGCGGCTTCTCCCCGCGACAGGTGGAAGGCGGCCGCAACCAGCGCGTCCAGCCGCAGCGAGGCGACCGTCAGCTGTTTTTCGGTTAAATTGCCGCTGAGGTCAGGAAGCTCCGACAGGGGAACGCGCTGTGCCTTGACGCCCACGCGCCCCAGTTTTTCGATGCGGTCGGTCATATATTCCGCCATGGAAGCCAGACAAACAAACAGCGCGCGCTCTTCCTCCAGGGCGATATCGCCCATCACGTCACGAGAAAGCCCAAGCCCCAGCACGGAGCCCAGCACGTCCTGATGCCGCACGGCGTCTTGCCGTCGGTGCCTGAGCTCAATGGCGGCCAGCGTTTCTTCGCGCTCGTATTGCCCCCATTCCGGCTGAACAAATACAGCGCACTGGCGCTCCGCGCCCGCAAAGCCTCCGTCGAGCCCAAAGCGGATGTCCCGGCGCGTGCCGTAAGCCCGCTTCACTTCGGCAGCCTCGGCCGGCGTCAGAAATTTGCTTACGGCGCAGCCGGTTCTTTCCGCTTTTCGGATCAGGTCCTCCATCTTGGTCAGCAGCAGGTCTCTGCTCTCGGTGTCCACACGCATTTCCTCCCGTTTCGATGCATATATTGTAGCAAGCACGGTATAATAAGAAAAGACCACCGCAAGGAGGGAACTATGGAGAAAATTACGCATCCCATTTATAAGGATTACCCGGAGCAGCCCTATATTTCAAAGGACCGCGATCTGGACGCCTGGGTGAATACGCCGGAGCGCTTTCCCTACGGCCGCGTGCCCCGGAGCAACATGATTCGAAATGAGGAGGGCCTGCTTCCGGGCCATGTGGTGATGCTCTGGCTGATGGATGTCAGCGAGATCACCAACGAATCCTTTGTGCCGCAGTATTTTGAGTACCGCTATGGTGTGGAGGCGGAGGAGGCCAAGCAGCTACTGGTAGATAAGGGCTATGCCGTCCGCTGCGGCGCGCTCGACAGCCTGCCGCTCTTAAACGCCGATGTAATCAAGCGGCTTTTGAAGCAGAAGGAACTGCCGCTCTCCGGCAAGAAGGGCGAGCTGCTGCAGCGCGCCCTCGACCATTTCTCACAGGAAGAAGTGGCAGCCTTTACCACCCTGCGGCGTTACCGGATCACCCCGGAGGGCAAGGCCGTGCTTGAAAAACACTTCGATGTCATCAAACGCCACGGCATGAAGAAGTAAACGGCCGCCGGCCAACATCGGACGCGCAAAGCAGGGTTGCTCCGCTTGGACAAATCTATCCAAAAAAACGCTTGCCAGACTGTAAAGTAATGTGGTAAAATTAGCTTTGTGACAACGGGCGGTCCTCTGCAAGCAAAAGGCTTGTACGAACGTCTGCGATGGAAGGAGGAAGCCCCATGAGTGAATTGATCCGTTCGATTGAGCAGGCCCAGCTGCGGACCGACAGGCCCGAGTTTGGCGTTGGTGATACGGTGCGTGTGTTCGTCAAGGTTGTTGAAGGCAGCCGCGAGCGCCTGCAGGCCTTTGAAGGCACCGTGATTGCCAAGCGCAATGGTTCCTGCCGCGAGACCTTTACCGTCCGCCGCATGTCTTATGGCATTGGTGTCGAGCGCACCTTCCCGCTGCACTCCCCGCGCGTAGACCGCATTGAAGTGGTCCGTAAGGGCAAGGTACGCCGGGCAAAGCTGTATTACCTGCGTAATCTGCAGGGCAAGGCCGCGAAGATTAAAGAGTCTTCCAACCGCGCCTGATTGCATCAGGCCGGGCAAGATAAAAAGGCTTTCACCAAAGATGGGTGAAGGCCTTTTTATCTATCGGGTTTTCTGTTCAAGCGCCCAGTGCTCAACCGGCAGCTCGGGCGCGGCCCTTCTCATCCTGCGGCTCGGGTTCACACAAACGGCCTGCCCGCACAGCCGCATCACTGGAAGGTCGCCGAAGCTGTTGCCGTAGGCAAAGCTGTTTTTCCAGTCGACTTCAAAATGCTGCTGCTTGGCCCAGGCCTTCACCCGTCGTGCTTTTTCCTGCCCCCGGGTGGAAGAGGAGACACGCCCTTTATCATCTGTGGGAGAGGCAAGGATGGTATCGACCGGCAGCCCGTCTTTCAGATAAGCGATATAGGCATCGGGAGAAGCGGAGACCAGCAGCACATGGCATCCCGCCTCGCGGCGCTTCCGCATGCGGCGGAGCGCTTCGGGGTAGAGGCGGGGCAAGAGGTGCAGACGGCAGAAATCCCTGTTAAAGGCCTCCTGCTGCTCCTTTGTCATGCGGGAAAGAAAGGAAAGCGCCAGGCTCTTGCCTCTGGCTGCCGAAATCAGGCCGGAGACGGCCGCGAAGCCCTGCAGCAGACGGGCGGGCAGCTTGTACCAGGGCTCGTACCCGAGCTGCATGGCATAGGCCACGTACCTGACAATGCTGTCTCCGCTGATCATCGTTCCGTCAAAGTCAAAAATCGCGAGCGCTTTTCCCGGCATTTCCCGTTCCCTTTCTCTGTGGTTTCTGCATTGTACCAGATTTAACCGGCCCGTGCTATAATTCTCAGGAAAGGAAGGTCAGTATGGATATTCAAACCTTGACACAAAAGCTAAAGGAACTGCAGCGCAGGCTGCATGTGTTTTCGCATGCGATGGGCGTGCTGGAATATGACGCTGAAACGGCCGCGCCGAGGCTTTCGGAAGCCGGCCGGGGAGAGACGGTCGGCGTTCTCTCGCAGCTCAGCTACGAACTGCTGATCAACGATCAGGCGCGCGATTTGCTTTATGAAGCCAGGCAAAAAAGCGCGGAGCTGGATCCGCAGACGCGAAGGGAAGCGGAAGAGCTGTACCGCGACTATACAAAATCGGTCTGCATCCCGAAGGAAGAGGTCGTGGCCTATACCAGGCTGGTGAACAAGGCGACCTCTGTCTGGCACGATGCCAAGGAGAAGGACGACTTTGAGTCCTTCTGCCCCAGCCTCAAAGAGCTGGTGGAAATGAACATCCGCTTTGCCCGCTATCGTGACAGCGCAAAGCTGCCCTATGACGTGCTGCTGGATGAGTATGAGCCCGGCATCAGCCAGCAGTATCTGGACGCCTATTTTGGCCGCCTGCGCCAGGAGCTGGTGCCTGTGGTGCATGCCGTCATAAAGGCAGGTCAGCCTGACACAGCCTGGCTTGAGGGAAATTATCCCACAGCGCTTCAGGAGAAGCTGGCGCGCCGCGTCATGGCCATGATGAAGGTGGATACGGGCCGCTGCGCTCTTGCCCAAAGCGAGCACCCCTTTACCACCAATTTCAATAACAGGGACGTGCGCATTACCACCCACTATTACGAGGACAATCTGCTTTCCTCCCTGTACAGCGTCATCCATGAGGCGGGACATGCCCTGTACGAGCTGGGCATCGCTGATGAGCTGCAGTATGGACGCCTGGCAGGCGGCGTTTCCATGGGCGTGCACGAGAGCCAGTCAAGGCTTTGCGAAAACATGCTGGGCCGCAGCCTGCCTTTTGCGGAGGCGCTGCTGCCCGTGCTGGCGGAAATTTTTCCAGATACTTTCAAGGGCGTGGACGCGCAGCAGCTGTACCGCGCGCTCAACGTTTCCGTGCCCAGCCTCATCCGCACGGATGCCGACGAGCTGACCTACTCCATGCACATCATGGTGCGCTACGAACTGGAGAAGGCGCTGTTTGACGGCTCCCTCCGGGTGGAAGAGCTGCCGGGCGCGTGGAAAGAGCTGTATCAAAAATATCTTGGCGTGGCGCCTGAAAATGACCGCGAGGGCGTTTTGCAGGATGTGCACTGGTCAAACGGCTCCTTCGGCTACTTCCCCAGCTATTCCATCGGTTCGGCCTACGCCGCGCAGTTCTATGCCGCCATGGACAAAGAGGTGGACATTGACGCCGCCCTTCGCGCGGGCGATTTCGCGCCCATCAACGCCTGGCTGGATGAAAAGGTGCACCGCCACGGCGGCCTGCTGAAGCCTGATGCGCTGATGCTGTCTGCCACCGGCAAGGCCTTTGACGCGGGGTATTACACCTCGTATCTAACAAAGAAATACTCGGCACTGTATCATCTGTAATCCGCAGCCCGACGCCTTGTTTCCAAGGAAGCTGTGTACACAAAGAGGCGGGGGAAAATTCCCCGCCTC